>JAUXRH010000114.1 GCA_030682075.1 Nitrosomonas sp. | reverse complement strand
ACTGCGCAAATGGGACAAGCGGTTCATATTACCCTGATTTTTCGTTGCATAGAATGACTATGCGCCTCAAAATCCGGCCAATCTGTCCTCGCTTTCCCACTTTGCTCGCTACGATCACTTAAGTCCGACAGACTCCTAGTTTTCTTGCAAGCGAACGGCTAAGACATCGCACTTGGCATAGTACAAGACATCATTCGCGGTTGAACCCAGTAGCATAGCCAGGCCATGTCGCCCATGAGAACCGACAATAATTAAATCTACCTTCTCTTGCGCTGCTAATTGAATGATTTCCTGTTTTGGTTCTCCCCAAACTAACCGTCGGCGCATTGGGTCAATTTCTAGTTGATCGGCTATTTTCCTTAGTTTATTTTTTTCTGTTTCCAATAAGCTATAGGATGAATTCCCATCGAGTGCGATTACTGTCCCATAAGGGGTATCCGGCATTGGAATATTATCCAATACATGAATGATTCTTAATTCCGCATTAAAAGTTTCTGCCAGATATTTTGCTCTTTTCGCGACATAATCATCTTGTGTGGAGAAATCAACAGCTAATAAAATGCTTTGATAAGCACTCATGATTTATCTCCTTTTGGTATTGAGTTCTAAGGTTGTTAAAGTATTTCGGTTAAAGATCACTGCTGCGTGTTCGTTCCTGACGTAATAATGGCGTTCTAAGATTTGTCGAGAAATTATTTTTACTGAAATCAGCGCGTGACGCTGGGTCAGGGTCTATATTCTTCAATGCTTCTATGACAGTCACACGTGGTGCGAGCCCGGCACAATTTGCAACTTGAATTGAAAGTCCTGGGCGTGCATTGAGTTCGATAATCATCGGACCCAAATCTCTATCTAAAACAATATCAACGCCGAGATATCCTAATCCAGTCATTTCATAGCATGCTGCAGCAAGTGGCAGCAGCTTTTCCCAGTGAGGAACGACAAGTTCAGCGAATGTTTTGCGTGTATCTGGATGATGTTGGACTGGCTCTCCAAACTGTACCGCATGAAGTGCTGCGCCGGTTCCCATATCAATACCGACCCCTACTGCGCCTTGATGCAAATTGGCCTTGCCATCCGATGCATGCGTTGTGAGCCGAAGCATCGCCATAATGGGATAGCCTTTTAGCACAATGACACGCAGATCAGGGATACCTTCATAACTGTAATCAGAGAAAACAGGATCAAGTTGTATTAGAGATTCAATCATCACGGAGTCAGGTTTTCCACCTAAACTATGCAGCCCACTTAAAATATTAGAGACATGACGTTCAATTTCCTCCAGGGATATCATGTCACCACTCGGTTTAAAATAGAGATTGTGGTCACGTTCTGAAATAACCAGTATTCCTTTACCGCCACTGCCCTGAACAGGTTTGATGACAAACTGGTTGTAGGCTGCCAGTATTTCCCCTAGTTTTCTTACATCGTGTTGATAATCGAGTGTGCCCAGAAGCTTAGGGACGGTGATGCCCGCTTTCTGTGCCAGTAATTTTGTTTTTAACTTGTCGTCAACGAGTGGGTACAGGTGCCGAGGGTTATACTTGGAAATTAAACCAAAATTACGTTGATTCATCCCGATAATTCCGAAGCTGCGAAGCTTTCTAGCACTAGCCAGAAACATGGTGTCGTCGCTCCAGAGATTTAAAACGGTATAACTCTGACAAACGGTACCCAGTGTATTGACCAAGGATGAGTATGAATGCCAAATTTATCAGCATTAATTCAGGGAAATTAAAGGTCAAATACTCAACGATACGGTTAGTCATGAACAAATAGGCAATCACTGCTGTTATAAGGCTGCCACTCCCCTGGATAAATACTTCCCGAGGACCATCTTCCTCCCAAAGAACAGACATACGCTCAATTGTCCATGCCAGGATAATGAGCGGAAAGAAAGTGACCGTAAGTGCCTGACTAAGGCCCAGTTTATTACTGATAATGCTGATACTTGCCATGATGGCAATGACCACAATAATGACAGCAGAAATACGTGCAACAAACAATAAATTAAGACGCGATAAGTAAAAACGAATCAATAGACCGGTACTCACTACAATCAGGAACATAATGATGCCCGTTAGCAAAGTCGTCTGAATCAATGCTAATGCGATTAATATGGGCATGAAAGTACCCGAGGTTCGCAGACCAATGACCAGGCGCATAATGACGACAATTAATGCCCCAATAGGCAATAACAGGATCATCTTGAATGCATTTTGTTGCTCAATGGGCAGGCTGTAAATTGAAAAGTCTATTAAAGCAGCATTCTTGTTTTTGTTGTCATGCAGGACGAGGTTTCTGGAGGACTGAGTATTTTCAATAATTGAAAATGAGACACGGGAATTCTTGCCACCAATCACATCGAGCAGAGACTGGTCGCCATGTTGCCAGATCAGGAAATTCTCAGGTAAGCCACTGTTACCCGTATCCTGATCAAACAGTAACCACTGTGTACCATCATGTATTTCAATAAAATTGGTTAAAGACTGTCTACGTCGACCGCCTTCCAGGTAGAGTCCGCGGACAATTCTTGCGCTGATATTCTCCAGTGCCAAGAGGTTGATAACAAGATTGGTTTTATCATCAGCACGGGCCTGGTCATTGATTAACAGGCTTGTATTTTGAGTGGGCGACTGAGAATTCAATGACTTGATCAATTCACGCGTAAAGATTTCAGTATTGGCAGACTTACTCCGTGCCTGGTCAAGCAATGTGGTTGCCGCTGTTTGCTGTGCTTCATCAAACTCTGGTTTCACGGGTGCCGAGGGGATATCAGAAGAGGGGGTTGCTTCGATGCGGTCTGTCTTATAAGCCGCTAAACGATAATAAGCTATCTGGGGGCCGGTTGCAGTTCTTTTGCTCCATTGTGCACGGCGGCCGTCTGGTGTAGTTAATTCACTAAAACCGTAATCGGGCGAGGCAAAATCTTCTTCCAGCAAAATTGTATTTGGATTCTTGGGCGGTAGCGCAAATGAAACAATAACAGGGTCGCCTTGGGCGATAAAATCAATCCTGGCTTCAATGGTCCAGACCAGTTTCTTGTCATCGGGCAAGAGAGGAAAGCCTAATACCAGGTGTTTGTATAAAATCATTCCTGAAGCTGTGCCTAATATCAGGAAGACTAATATATACAGCGTGAGTCTAGTTTGCATTAGTTATGTCAACATCCGTATTTTCAATACTTGGTATCATAAATTCCTGACTGACATCCACGATGGCCAGGTCGCGCAAAAAATTTCGTCCGATTAGAACTTGTTGTTTGAATTTACTGCGATCCACCAAGGTAAAATCAATTCGCTCGTCAATACTAGCCAGCTTTACATGCAGTCTTATGACCGGTCGTCGCCGAGCGTCTTCTTCAAAATCTTTTATACGGACATGGCTGCGTATACGCCGCGTTAATTCGATTTTTTCACCTGTTTTAGGGTTGACGACATGGAATTTAACATAAGGTTTTCCATCCCGTTCAAATTTGACCATATCAAGCGCATTAAGTGAGGAGGTCTGTGCGCCGGTGTCAATCCGGGCACTGAATTCCATGCCGGGCGGGTCAAGGTAGATATTTTCCAGGGCACCTAGAATAATCCTGCTATTTTTTGGTTTTTCTGCGACCGTTGTCTTATTGTCGACCGCCTGCTCACTTTCATCTTTCGCAGTATTTTTCTCATTTAGCTGATCAGCATTCTCATGTGCCAGTTGCTTTTTCTCTTTGGATAATTCGGCAAATAAGGTAACCAGCTCAGCTTCTCTCGCGCTAACAGCGGCTTCACGGGAGGCTAAAGAGTCTTCATGAGGATTGCAGCCTGATAATATAAAAAGAATGGTCAGCAGCACAGCTGTTTTGCAACCAATGTTTGAGAAATTCAGGGGATAAATCTCCATAAAACGGGACTTAATTGTGGCACTCAGATTGGCGTTAGGTTTCATGGGATCGACAGATGATGTGTAAAGCATATTAACTTCAGTAAGTTGTGTTTAGCAAGTAATAATAAGTCGTAAGGTTGTTTGCATGCAACCAGTTCCAGACCTGCGGCAGCGTGTAAGTTATTGGTTATTTTTGGAGATAAAGATCAGTAATTGATCCTTCTGCGATTTCAGCCGCAAAGAAAATTGTTTCCGATAGGGTCGGATGCGGATGAATGGTAAGACTTATGTCTTCCATGTCTGCGCCCATTTCCAGTGCCAGGGTAGTTTCAGCGATAAGTTCTCCCGCATTGATGCCAACAATACCTGCACCCAGAATACGGCGGGTATTTTTATCCCATAATAATTTGGTCATGCCTTCTTCCCGTGCCATCGAAATGGCACGTCCACTGGCAGCCCATGGAAAGCTTGCTTTCTCGTAATCAATACCTTGTTTTTTAGCTTCATTCTCAGTTAAGCCCATCCAGGCGATTTCTGGATCAGTATAGGCCACTGAGGGAATCGTGCGCGCATCAAATGCGACCTTATGTCCGGCAATAATTTCTGCGGCAAGTTTACCCTCGTAAGTTGCTTTATGCGCGAGCATCGGCTCTCCAACAATATCCCCGACACCAAAGATATGAGGAATATTGGTACGTAGTTGTGGATCAACAGGGATAAAGCCACGATCATCAACCGTAATGCCGACACATTCCGCCCCGATATTATGTCCATTTGGGCGGCGTCCAACCGCCATTAGAATACGGTCATAAATTTGAGGTTCAGGTGCTTTCTCTCCCTCAAAGGTCACTTCCAGTCCGATTTTTTTTGCTTCAATTTTACTGACTTTTGTTTTGAGATAAACGGCCTCATAGCGTTTTTGTACACGTCTTTGTAGTGGCTTGATAAGGTCAGCATCCGCACCAGGAATTAATTGATCCATTAATTCCACGATACTGATTTTGCTGCCAAGCGCGGCATAAACGGTTGCCATTTCCAGACCAATAATGCCCCCACCAATAATCAGCATACGTTTGGGGATATCTTCAAGTTCCAGTGCGCCCGTTGAATCGATCATGCGGGGATCATCATAGGGGAAACCTGGAATGCGTGCGGCACTGGAACCTGCGGCGATGATGCAATGATCAAATGAAACGGTTTTGATCCCATCGGCTGTTTCTACCTGGACCGTGTTCGACGTAGAGAATTTACCTGTGCCCTGCATGATGATAACTTGGCGTTGTTTTGCCAGGGTCTTCAACCCCTTGGTCAGTTTGCCGATAACGGACGCTTTCCAGGTTCTCAGTTTGTCGATTGAAATTTCAGGTTTGCCAAATTCAATACCCTGCTGCGCAACTTCATCTGCTTCAGTGATAATTTTTGCGACATGCAGCAGTGCTTTAGAGGGAATGCAGCCAACATTCAAACAGACGCCGCCAAGTGCCGGGTAGCGCTCAATCAACACCACTTTTTTCCCCAGATCCGCTGCACGAAATGCGGCGGTATAACCACCGGGTCCGGCGCCCAGCACCACGACCTCCGCGTGAATATCGCTGGGTGGGATGGGGTCAGTGCGAGTTGAAGCATGGTCAGTATGATTGAGAACAGGGGGTGCATCAAGGGTATTTTGTTGCTCAGACGCTGGCTCAAGTGCCGCTGTTTCCAGCGTAAAAATGAGTGACCCTTGTGAAACCTTATCATTAACCGCTACTTTGATTTCTTTTATGACACCTGAATAAGGAGATGGAATTTCCATGGTTGCCTTATCTGTTTCCAGTGTCAGCAGAGGCGCTTCCTTTGCTACGGTATCACCCGGTTTCACCAGAATTTCAGTCACTGGAATTTGTTTGAAATCCCCGACATCAGGGATCTTTATTTCAACAATTTGAGTCATAAAAACCTTATTTTGCAGGTTGGATGTATTTCATCCAATTAATCAAACAGGCGTGAACTGAATCGTGGCAGTGAACTACTGTCGGATTTGTCCATCACCCAGTACGATATACTTTTGACATGTCAGTCCTTCCAGTCCTACGGGGCCACGCGCATGAATTTTATCAGTGGAAATACCGATTTCTGCCCCAAGGCCATATTCAAAACCATCCGCAAAACGGGTAGAAGCGTTTACCATGACCGAACTGGCATCGACTTCTCGCAGGAAGCGACGCGCGCGGGAATAGTCTTCCGTAACGATGGAATCCGTATGCTGTGAACCATATTTGGCGATGTGTTCCAGGGCCTGGTCAAGATCGCTGACAATCCGAATGCTGAGAATGGGTGCCAGATACTCCGTAAACCAATCTTCCTCGGTGGCCAGACTCATTTGTGGAATGATCTTGCAAGCCGCAGCATCGCCACGTAATTCGACGGTTTTATCGAGATAAATTTTGCATAATTCAGGCAATATTGCTTTGGCGATACCTTCATGCACCAGCAGTGTCTCCATGGTATTGCAGGTGCCGTAGCGTTGGCATTTCGCGTTTTCAGCAATGCGAATGGCTTTATCCCTGTCGGCCTTGTCATCAAGGTAGACGTGACAGACCCCATCCAGATGCTTAATTACCGGCACACGTGCTTCATTGGAAATACGCTCGATTAATCCTTTACCGCCGCGTGGTACGATGACATCAACAAATTCTTTCATGGTAATCAATTCGCCAACTGCGGCACGATCGGTTGTTGCTATGATTTGTACGGCCGTTTCAGGGAGTCGGGCATTTCTCAAACCTTCCGTTACACAATGGGCAATTGCCTGATTGGCATGGATTGCTTCCGAACCGCCGCGTAATATGGCGGCATTTCCCGCTTTCAGGCATAAACCTGCGGCATCGGCGGTGACATTGGGGCGTGCTTCATAAATAATACCAATAACACCCAGCGGCACACGCATTTTTCCAACCTGGATACCGGAAGGGCGATAATTCATACCACTGATTTCTCCGACAGGATCTGCCAGCGCGGCAATTTGTAACAAGCCTTGTGCCATACTGGCAACACCTTTCGCGCTGAGCGTTAAGCGATCGATTAACGCAGGTTCCAGCCCTTTAGCGTGTGCATTTTTCAGATCACGTTCATTGGCGTCTAATAATTTCCGTTCATCACGCAGGATGGCGGCTGCCATCGCCGTGAGCGCCTGATTTTTGGCCGTCGTGTCTGCCTTGACCATCAAGCGTGATGCCGCACGTGCCTGCTGGCCGACTGACTGCATATAGGATTTAATATCGGTTATTTCCATGTTACAACTCCGCTAAAGAGGGGGTACTTTCCTGATAATTTATGGGCACCTCTAAAAATCCATATTTGCGAGCAGCCGCTTTGCGGTTTGCCTGCTTACCCCGTTTCGTCACTATACTTCGTTGCTCGCAAAAAATATTTCCTTACCTATCAATCATATGCTGCGCCAATATTTTTATTCGCGCCTGGTCTTGTTTAGAACTCTGAATTTTTAGAGGTGCCCTTATGTCATTGACGTGATGATTTCTTTTTTCTTTTTCTGAAACTGCAAGACTAAATGATAGATAACCGGTAATACTAACAAACTTGGGATCAATACCGTTAACATTTTTCCCGGCAGTCTGCCGGGCTTCATCGTCACGCTATGCCTCGAGAAATCGAGGTAATATGAACCGTTGATCCCCTTTGCGCAGAGTAGATCAACCTTAACAGGCCGACAGGCTGCCAAGTCACTTTTAAGTGGCATAATGAATAGCCCATTTTCAACGGCTCATAAAATCAAGCCTCTGGCAAAGCCTGAGGTAGTTGATTGATTAACCACGAAAGGCACAGAATACACGGAAAAAAGCGGATAGTTTTTTTGTGCCTGTGGTGTTTTCCGTAGTTACAAAAGGGTTCATCCGGCAAGTGCGTACTTATCAGTAAAATTATAGCTTGAAAAAAGTGAATTTACGTTTGAAATAACCTCGTGCATTCAATCATGAGGATTTTTCAATATGTCTACCAGTTTGCTATATCACGCCTTTGGCGTAGTTGGTTATTTTTATCAAAGCACTCGCTTTATTGCGGGGATCATAGTAGTTGCAATACAAGCAGATAAATGGCGACTAAGGTGTTCTGTTTGTCGAAGTCGTGATGTCCATTGTCGAGGCAAATCGATTCGTTGTTTTCGCACTGTATCAATTGGTCAAAAAGCTGTATTTATTGTCCTTGCTGTTCAGCGAATAGAATGCACTAAATGCCAAACAGTACGACAGGTAAAGACACGATTTTCTGATGGGCATAAGCGTTATACCTATTCATTTGAGTGATTGGTTCTGGATCTCTCAAGGCATATGACCATCAAATCAGTCTCTCAACACCTTGGTGTAAGCTGGGACCTAGGAGTCTGTCGGACTTAAAGCATCTGGATGGTTAATTTGTTAAAATAGCGCTCAATTGAAACCGGATTTTTGGAAAAGCGACATGAGTCATTTCAAGCCCTGCAATCGCCATCAGTTGTACCTGCTACCCCCGTCG
>JAUXRH010000063.1 GCA_030682075.1 Nitrosomonas sp. | reverse complement strand
CCGACTTCACCGTCCGCTCGCCACGAGAATAGACTTTGAATAACGCCTGCTCAATAAATGCTTCTGTATAACGTATTCCCATTGTTGCCTCCACGCCTCATAGTTAAATTTTGAGGCGACAACTAGCCTGACACAGGGGGGTGTCGAAGCAGCGAGCCGCTAAGGATTGTTTACCCACGGAGCGCAGAGAACGACTTGAAACTGTATCAGGTTGGGCGTGGGATGTTTTGATTGATCAGTGGGAGACAGGTTTCCGATATCTCTCGGAATTCGTTGAGTGCGAGGGGCATTGCCTAGTACCTCAAAGGTTTCAAACGAGCGACGGTCTCCGGTTGGGCAGGTGGGTAAGTAAGCTACGAGCACAAAGGGAAAGTTTATCTGCCGAGCGGAAGGAACGACTTGAGGCGCTACCCGGTTGGGTGTGGGATCCCTTGGCTGAGCTGTGGGAGACAGGTTTTCGATACCTCAAGGAATTCGTGGATCGTGAGGGGCATTGCCGAATCCCTACAAATTATCAAGCGAGCGACGGTTTCCGCTTGGGTTCGTGGGTGAGTACGCAACGAGTACAAAGGAAAATTTTATCTGCCGAGCGGAAGGAACGGCTTGAAGCAGTGCCTGGCTGGACGTGGGATGCCTTTGCTGAGCAGTGGGAGACAGGTTTCCGATACCTCAAGGAATTCGCGGATCGTGAGGGGCATTGCCAAGTACCTAGAAATTATCTGACGTCAGCCGGACACCGCTTGGGTAGCTGGATACATAACCAGCGTAATGATGGCGGTTTGACACCAACGCGGAAGGAACAGTTGCAAGCATTACCGGGTTGGACGTGGGATGTTCTTGCGGAGCAGTGGGAACTGGGGTTTTGCCACCTTAAGGAATTTGCAAGTAAAGAGGGGCATTGTCGAGTCCCTGCAAATTATCGAACGACAGATGGGTATCGACTTGGTCAGTGGGTGTCGGCACAACGGGGGGCCGCGACTAATATGCCTCCGACGCGAAAAAGTCAGCTTGAGTCACAGCCTGGATGGATTTGGGATATCCTCGCCGAACAGTGGGAGTCCGGATTTTGCTACCTGAAGGAATTTGTAGATCAAAAGGGGCATTGCCAAGTTCAGCAACGATACAAAACAAATGACGGATTTCGATTGGGGGCTTGGGTTTCGAATCAACGCTCGCTCAAGGATGGATTGTCTATCGAGCGAAAAAAACGGCTTGAGGCGCTTTCCGGTTGGTTATGGTTGGTTGTTTCTGAACAGTGGGAGTTAGGGTTTAATCATCTAATGGAATTCGCGGCTCGCGAAGGGCATTGCCAAATTCCAGGAGATTATCGGACAACCAATGGTTATCGACTTGGTCAATGGGTAACCGTCCAGAGAGCAAAAAAGAAAAGTCTATTGCCGGAGCGGATAAAGCTGCTTGAATCGATGCCTAATTGGGTGTGGAGTGTTTTTGCTAAACAGTGGGAACAGGGATATAGCTACCTTTCTGAATTTGCCGCTCGCGAGGGGCATTGCAAAGTGCCCGCGCTATTTGCGACTGCCGATGGGTATCGCCTAGGACTTTGGGTTTCGAATCAGCGACGGGATAAAGATGGTATGCCTGCTGAGCGGAAGAAACGGCTTGAAGCATTGCCGGGCTGGCTTTGGATATCTAATAAATGACTTCTGTTGATCAATGGTTATAGTCCGATAAATTTTAAACGGAAGGCTTTAACCTCCTTCCACCTGCCGCAGAGCCATAGCGTTATACACAAAACTGGAGATCACTGATGCAAGTAACATTTGGTACACATAATGGTAAATCTGTTGAACTTCTTATGATCAAAGAACCAATGTACATTAAATGGGCGCTAGGAGTTTGTCGGACTTAAAGCATGTGGATGGTTAATTTGTTAAAATAGCGCTCAATTGAAACCGGATTTTTGGAAAAGCGACATGAGTCATTTCAAGCCCTGCAATCGCCATCAGTTGTACCTGTTACCCCCGTCGATAGATGAATGGTT
>JAUXRH010000052.1 GCA_030682075.1 Nitrosomonas sp. | reverse complement strand
ACAAATTCCTTTGTTGTTGAGTGATGTGTTTGCCTGACAAATTCACCTCCTTTTTAAGAGGTAACTTTACATGCTTCTAATTTCACTCAACCGGCCAAGTTAATTGTCGTCATACCGGACAGGTTAATTGTCGCCTAATACGAGATCCTTTTCCAAATCAACTATCCTCTTGGTGAGTATCTCTTGCTTCTCTTGGCAAGAAGAAATGATTCCGCGCGCTGATATTAGCTTATCCGTAACTTCCCCAATAGCATCATCTATTGCTTTATGATTAGTAATCGATTTATTTGTTTTAAGTAAATCAGAAACAATCTTTATGGATTCCAAAGCAGCCTTTAAATCTCCGATCATGATCCTCGATTCCTAATTGAGCCTAATATCATTTACGCCTAGGGCTTCCATACATTGAGCAAAAAACGCGAAGGTAAATGATCCACGATTAATTTTTGCAGCCACAGCTTTATAAGTCTCATCCACTCCTATCATAGCTAAACGCTTTGTTAGCTCTTCATAACCTATGTCGGCGCGAGCAAGTTCAGCTTTAAGTATGCTACTAGCGATACGATTCCAGTTTTTTTCTGAGGATTCTTGCATACTGATTCCTTTTTGTTTGTAAATACGTGGAAAATTCTACATAAATGCAGTAAAAATCTCCATATTTATTTACATATTTCTACAAATACGTTAAAATTTCTCCATATTTGAGGATTTGAGAGAAATAATCATGTCGCAACACTTTCTACTATCAGCCAAAGCCCGCACCTTATCGGTACGTAAAGTAATGGAACTGACTGACGATCAAGCATTCCATTTATTCAAAGAAGTCCGCTGGGGTTCTGGCGATAATGTAGCGTGCCCTATATGTGGAACGGTTGGAAAACATTACTTCATCAGTACCCGACAACAATGGCGCTGCAAAGATTGCGGTCACACGTTTTCGGTAACTTCAGGGACAATATTTGCATTCCATAAGTTACCATTGCGTGTTTACCTCGCCGCAATTGCGATCTATACCAATGCTGTAAAAGGATTGTCTGCGCTGCAACTATCCCGTGATCTTGGAGTGCAATACAAAACCGCTTTTGTTCTAGGAGTCTGTCGGACTTAGCGAATAGACACCATAGAAGTCCCACCGGACTCATGTAAAAGGCTATTCAATGAAATTAAAAAACCACTTTAATCACTATTTATCATTCAATATGCCAGTAATAATCCACCCGATCGATCGA
>JAUXRH010000049.1 GCA_030682075.1 Nitrosomonas sp. | reverse complement strand
ATGGACGTGATGAGTAACATGCTGACAGCTTCGCTCGTCGCCTTGTCACTTTCCATCCCATTGTTGATGGCTGCCTGGTTCTCGCCATTACTGGTGATCTTCCATGATGTTCCACCGGTACTTGCAATGAAGAAAAGTTTCTTCGCCTGCCTGAAAAACTTCATTGCATTCCAGCTTTATGGTATTACCCTGATCATACTGGCAATGATCGCCATTATTCCCTATGGACTGGGACTTTTCCTATTAATACCCGTTGTTTTTACTTCAATTTACGTTAGCTACAAAGATATTTTTCTTGCTGAGCCGGTAACCATCAAGGATAGTCAACTGGAAGTGACTGCACAGAAGGAAGTGTCATGGAGCAATACCGAAGAAGACCAGGAAGAAAAGAAAGAAAAAGAAACAACAACCACCAGAACAGACATGGTCAAATGCGCCCAGTGTCACGTACATATTCCTGAAAATGAGGCAATTAGTGCTGATGATCAATACTTTTGTAGTGACGAACACCGCCGTGAGTACGAATCATCTTCTAAAAAATAACGGGTACGGTAGCTACGGTTATTTCGAGTTTCTATGCGCCAAATCAAGGTAATGGATACATAGGGTCAGTTATTTACGGTAAAATTTTCACTGTTCTCAAACCAAACTGGCGCACGCCGTAAAGAAATTCAGTGGGAATGGGTCAATGACGGTTTCTGATTTATAATAATTCAGAAATATCAGGAGATTTTATAACGAGACAAAAAGGTGGGCACAATGCTAAAAAGAATATTTTGGGTATTCTGTATCGTCTTCATAGTTACCAGCAAAAGCTGGGCTTTAGATGTCTTATATTATTCTGCTACCGATGGAACGGTAAGAGGCATAGATATCACAACGGGGGGTGAAGTCGCTTCTATCCCGTCGACAGCATTTAAAGGTGCAATTGTCGGTGCCGCCAGGGAAATTACTGTTGACCCTGTTGATCGCTTGCTGTGGTACTCCGCGACGGACAATGCCATTTATTCTATTAATCTTGATACGCTAAGTGAGGGGCCCTCTATCAGTAGCGGAAAAATCACAGGTGCCATCGTTGGGGCTGCCCGGCATTTGTATATCGATTACTCACGTCGCCATTTATTAGTAACCACAACCAGCGGCGACATACAACGATTTGACTTGGCGACACAGGCTGATCTCAGTGCGATTCCAGCAACTTTCTTTACCGATGGAAATGTCGGCATCTTACGTCATCTAGCCAGTGATATTCGTACGGGCAATATTTGGTATGCTGCAACGAACGGTTCATTTCGTGAATTTAACCCGGATAGTCTGACCCCTACCGGACGTGAAATCTCATTTGGGGAGCAGGTTGGTGCTAATCCGGGGGCTTCCCGCCATTTTGTAATTGATCCAAACCGCGATTTGCTATTATATTCCGTTACTGATGGCAGTCTGAGTAGTATCCCTCTATCCACATTAGCCAGAGGTGCAACAATACTGGGATCAAATATTTTTGTCGGAGCTAACCCTGGTGCAGGACGCATCATCAGTTATGACATTATTGGTTTAGCAGGTGGCAACTCAGGCCGTGCAACTTTCGCTTCCAATAATTTAACCTTACCATTTGTCTCTTTAGGGAACAATGATTTCGTCTCCGCAACCCTGAAATTTGATGTTGACCTGAATATTTTTAGGCTTGAACATCATGAGCTGACAAATCAGACTGCTGCCAATGCAGCGATTTTTGACTCAAATACAGGCACGTTGACTATTCCAGCAGTTGATTTCCAAGGGATTACTTACCG
>JAUXRH010000048.1 GCA_030682075.1 Nitrosomonas sp. | reverse complement strand
ATCGATCGGGTGGATTATTACTGGCATATTGAATGATAAATAGTGATTAAAGTGGTTTTTTAATTTCATTGAATAGCCTTTTACATGAGTCCGGTGGGACTTCTATGGTGTCTATTCGCTAAGTCCGACAGACTCCTAGCGCTTTTTAATTAAAACCAATCGGCTTTTTAGCTTCAAATAAAGGAAAGTACAATGTTAGAAAGATTAAATATTTTTATTGTATCAATCGCAATCGTTTTGATGTTCTCTAGCCCCGTTTTTGCTGAAAGTACAATGGAAGATTTCGAAGTGTGGGGAAATGTGACCGCTATCGGTAGCCTGGCTCCAGTTAACCAGAATCTAAAGAATTTCAGGTTCTGGCTTGAAGGGCAGGGACGTTTTGGTAATGATGCCTCACAGTTCTCACAATCCCTTATGCGTCCGGGCGTAGGTTACGCCGTTAATGACAAAACCACTGTCTGGTTAGGCTATGCCTGGGCTCCGACCGCTCAACCGTTTGCGCTTAAACATCCCTTTAATGAACACCGGATCTGGCAACAAGTATTGTGGGCCGATAATTTTTCGTTTGGTAGAGTAACCAGCCGTTCGCGCCTGGAACAGCGTTTTTTTGATGAAAGCGCACCTGGCGACTCTGACGTTGCCCACCGCTTCCGTCAATTTTTCAAGCTGGCAGTGCCCATGCCTTTCGTATCGCCCAAGGTGAGTTTTATAATACAAGATGAGATTTTTGTTAATCTGACCAATACCGATAGAGGCATTTTTAATGGCTTCGATCAGAACCGGATATTCTCAGGCCTTGCTTATAGATTTAACCAGATTGTCACCGGTGAAGTTGGCTATATGAACCAGTATTACAACAGACCGCATAGTGCCCGCCCGGATCAGATGGTGCATATCCTGGGCGTTAATTTATTTTTGAACTACTGATTCACGCTACTGCCGTAATAGAAATCCCGGTATCTGGACAACTTCCTTAATCTACAGAAAGTTATCCAGATACCGCCTGTTGTGACCACAATTTTGTTTTAGCCGCGACATTATCTATCAAATGCAAAATATCGTGCAGGACTGATATTTTTACCTATTCCTGAATGATTCATCCGAATCAGACAATTTCCGCTATTATCATTATTTTGTTTTTTTAATACTGAGTGCATGAACGACTTTAAACCAGGCCAGCGTTGGATATGTGATGTGGATTTGCAATTGGGTTTAGGCACTGTCATGGCCGTCGAAGACCGAGTTGTCCGTATTTCTTTTATGGCGACAGGGGAAACCCGATCTTATGCTAAACAATCCGCGCCCTTAACGCGCGTTA
Organism: Nitrosomonas sp.; assembly: GCA_030682075.1. Taxonomy (GTDB): domain Bacteria; phylum Pseudomonadota; class Gammaproteobacteria; order Burkholderiales; family Nitrosomonadaceae; genus Nitrosomonas. The sequence goes on along the minus strand of JAUXRH010000048.1, from coordinate 3,574 downwards.
TCTTCGATGTAAGCGATACCGTCATCAGCCATGAGGGGATGGCGTTAAAAGTAGTTTCTGTTAGCGCGCGTGATGGTTTGATTGTCTATACGGGGATTAATGCCGCCGGTGACCAGACTGATCTGACCGAGGATCGATTAGCTCATCACTTGCAGTTCAACCGCCCAGCAGAACGTCTATTTAATGGGCTTGTGGATCGCGACAAATGGTTTCAGGTACGTTATCAAACGCTGCTGGCGCGTAATCGTCTGGCTGAATCACCCTTATATGGGTTAATTGGCACCCGCACCCGCTTGATTCCCCATCAACTTTATATTGCCAATGAAGTCGCCCATCGCTACGCGCCCCGCGTCCTGTTGGCTGATGAGGTAGGACTGGGAAAAACCATTGAAGCCGGCCTGATTCTGCATCAGCAACTGTTAACAGAACGGGTGAAACGGATTTTGATTGTTGTTCCAGAGACATTGGTGCATCAGTGGCTGGTAGAAATGTTGCGTCGTTTTAATCTTCATTTCAGTGTATTTGATGAAACGCGTTGTGAAGTGCTGGAAGAAAATGACGAGCAAGAAAATCCGTTTCATAGCGAACAATTGATTCTGTGCAGCATTGATTTCCTGAACCTTCATCCTGAATATTTTCAGATGGCATTAGAAGGTGACTGGGACTTGTTGGTCGTCGATGAAGCGCACCATTTGCAATGGTCAGAACAAGTTGTCAGCCCAGAGTACGCCATGATTGAACAATTGGCCGCCCGTACTAAAGGCGTGCTTTTATTAACGGCAACACCGGAACAGTTAGGGAAAAGCAGTCATTTTGCTCGTCTTCGTTTACTGGATCCAGATCGTTTCTCCAGTTTTACGGCCTTTGTTGCAGAAGAACAATCCTATGAGCCGATCGCTCAGGCGGTGGAGGCATTGCTGGGTGGGCAGGATCTGGATAATAAAATCAGTCAGATCATTAGCGCAACGATTCAGCGAACGCAGGCGCAAAAATTACTGGCCAGTCTGAGAAACGCGACTATTGAGGCAGTAGAAAACAAGCGGGCACGTGCAGCGCTCGCCGAGTTATTACTGGATCGCCATGGGACGGGCCGCATTCTATTTCGTAATACACGCGCAGCTATCAAAGGATTTCCTGATAGAAAGGTCACGCCGGCGCCACTCGCGATACCGTCACAATATCATGACTGTCTCACGCGATTTGAAACAGCGCCGCTATCAAAGCCACAAGGGTTGCTTAACCCGGAATTACTGTATCAAGCAAGGGCACAACCTGAGGATCCACTCTGGACTGAGATTGATCCAAGAATAAACTGGCTGAGCAACACCTTAAAACAACTCAAACCTGAGAAAGTGTTGGTAATTACGGCCAATACGCAAACAACGCGTGATCTTGCCCAAGTGCTTAAGGCCCTCACCGGCCAGCATATTCCGGTGTTTCATGAATATATGAGCCTGGTGGAACGTGATCGTGAAGCCGCTTTTTTTGCTAACAAAGACACCGGCAGCCAGTTACTTGTCTGCTCGGAAATCGGCAGTGAGGGACGGAATTTTCAGTTTGCGCATCATCTTGTTTTGTTTGACTTACCCCTGAATCCCGATCTGCTCGAACAACGTATTGGCCGGTTAGACCGCATTGGTCAAACCGAAATAATCAATATTTACGTTCCTTATATAGAAAATAGCGCGCAAGCGGTCCTGTTTCATTGGTATCACCAGGGATTGAACGCCTTCCAGAAAACCTGCCCCGCCGGCCAGACCGTATTCCCGCAGGTAGAAGCCGCACTCAACACCGCCTTGCACCAACGGGCAACAAATCCGCAGGCATTGTCTGAGTTAATCAATACCACGCGGACGATCAATCAAACGCTCAATGATGCCCTGGATCGCGGGCGTGATAAATTACTTGAATACCACTCTTTCCGGCCAGAGATCGGTCACGGACTGAAACAGCTGGCGCTCGCACAAGATGCGGATCCTGAGTTGTTGCAATATATGGACGCTGTTTTTGATTGTTTTGGTGTTCATATCGAGGCGCATCGTACAGGCAGTTATTTAATCGAACCGAGTGAACATATGACCACTTCGTTTGCGGGACTCAATGATGAGGGGACGGTGATTACTTACACCCGTGATGTGGCTTTAGCAAATGAGGACATGCAATTTCTGACCTGGGAGCACCCGATGGTGATCCATGCCATGGATAGAGTCTTGCGCAGTGAGATAGGCAATGCCGTCGTCAGTGCAATAAAACATAAAGGCGCCAAACCCGGCACCTTGTTTCTGGAGTGCCTGTATATACTTGAAACTGGCGGCAATAATATTCAACAAAGCAATCGTTATCTGCCTCCCACCATGATACGTATTCTTCTCGACGAGCAGGGTAAGTGTGATTATCCAGCGTTAAATCACGAGCTGATTAACCGTCATCATGCACCCGTAGCCGAAGAAATAGCCAGGCAGATTATCCAGTTGAAGAAAGAATCCATCAAAGCATTGATTTCAGCCAGTGAGCGTCGGGCGCAGGCACAGGTTGAGGAGATCATTAGCCAGGCGCACCTTAAAACAAAACAAATCTTCACCTTGGAAATCGATCGACTCAAAGCGTTACGTCAGGTCAATCCAAATGTACGCGAAGAAGAGATTCGTTTTTTTGAACAACAACTGGATCATCTGACGCAGGCATTTAACTCGACCAAGCTGAGGCTGGATGCGTTGAGGGTAATCGTTGCGACGTAAAAGTAACCTTTCGAGTCAGTGGAATTTCGCTTAGCGGTATCGGATATTCGCCATCTGCTCCTGAGACGACCACGCAGTGATTGTCAAGATAGACAATACGCTTGTGTTGCGCACGGTGCATGGCGAGCATTGGGTGGTGCCCATCACGGGCAAAGAAAATAACTGAACCGGGACAATGCTCGGCCATGCCAGCCACCAGGGGGTCAGCCGCATTGAGTACAGCAACACCCGTAACGGGCGTCATATTCTGCACAATAACGCGTTTAACCATGGCCAATTCTTCAACGATATTGACATAGGCGAGACCCGGATGATCGCCCATGCCGATATTTGTCACCACGGCAACGTGACAGCGATCAAAACCCAAGCCTTCACGTAACAATCCACCTCGCGCTGTCTCTAATACCGCCGCATCAACATCTAGGTGAAAAAGAACATTTCTCGCGCTTTTCGGGCCACTGCAATCATCGCTATCAATACATTGTCCATTGTAAGCCTCCGCTCCTTCCACATTAACACCTGACACATCATCGCTATCCTCAAACTTTTTTGCGAGGAGGAACGATGTCATTATCAGAAACGCGACAAATTCATATCGAAGCGTGGCAAAAGAGTGGCGTGACGCAAGTGGCATATTGCCGGGAACATGGTTGGAATACCAGGACGTTTGGCAATTGGGTTCGCAAGCATCGTGTCGGCCAGGTCATTCGATCGCCTGCGTTGGTTCCGGTAACGATCAAACCGATGCCTGCGTCGGCGGATACGCTGCATCTTCGCGGACGGGGCGATCATGTGCTGGAATTGCCGTTGACGGTTTCGCCGCATTGGCTGGGGGA
>JAUXRH010000047.1 GCA_030682075.1 Nitrosomonas sp. | reverse complement strand
ATCGATCGGGTGGATTATTACTGGCATATTGAATGATAAATAGTGATTAAAGTGGTTTTTTAATTTCATTGAATAGCCTTTTACATGAGTCCGGTGGGACTTCTATGGTGTCTATTCGCTAAGTCCGACAGACTCCTAGCGGACAGGCTATATTGATTGACAGGCAACGAGAGTTGGGTATTTGCTGGATTTACCCTGCGGCGGATGACGCAGGCTGATCCGCGCTAACGCACTGTTTCTGTTTCGTGTGGCGCAACAGCTCGGCATCAACGCCAGACATCAATGAATAATTCCTCGTTGAAACCCACGGTGGCTCGTTTGCCATTGGTGATCAGTGGCCGTTTGATCAGACGCCCGTTGCTCGCCAGCAAAGCCAATATCTCCAGATCTGATAGCGTGGGCAGTTGCTCCTTAATTTTTAATTCGTGGTATTGTATCCCGCTGGTATTAAGGAGTTTCTCCAGTGGCATTGCGGCGAGTTTGACAATGGCCGCGAGCTCTTCCGCCGTTGGCGGGTTTTCGGTAATATCGACAAATTCGTAAGCAATTCCGGCTTGCTGCAAAAATTTCTCTGCCTTGCGGCAGGTGCTGCATTTTTTATAACCATAAAATTTGAACATGTATTTCGGGCCTCTGGATTGAAATGACAAAAGTGCCCCGCCTCATGCAGAGAAGCGGCACTGGCTCCATCTTTGTTCTTCGCATGATTCACGACCCCGGCTTCGCGATTATAATAATGCTATGGGCTATTTAAACACAGAGAACACAGCGTAATGGGTATGAGATGCTTGGTTCGGGCTTATTAGTGGACACCCTTTAACTTATAGATAGCTTAACCGGGTAGGCGGGATCGTTTGTAACGAACGGGTGACCTCTGTGGTCTCTGTGGCTTCTGTGTTTACCTGCGTTATCACCCTGCCGCGCCAGATATACCCGAATACATGATCCTCTACTTCCCCACCATCCCCTCAGGCACCACCCAGGCATCAAACTGCTCCGCCGTCACATATCCCGTCGCAACCGCCGCCTCCTTCAAAGTCGTCGCTTCCCGATGCGCTTTCTTGGCAATTTCAGCCGCTCTATCATAACCAATGTGCGGATTAAGCGCAGTCACCAGCATCAGGGAGTTATGCATAAGTGTATCAATCCGTTCATGATTGGCAGCAATACCCACAGCGCAGTTGTCATTGAAGCTGACCATACCATCGGCCAGCAGGCGCACGCTTTGCAGGAAGTTATGAATAATCATCGGCTTCATCACATTCAGTTCAAAATTACCCATGGCGCCCCCCATATTGATGGCCACGTCATTACCCATGACCTGGCAGCACAGCATGGTCATGGCTTCGGATTGGGTGGGGTTGATTTTTCCGGGCATGATCGAACTGCCGGGTTCATTTTCCGGGATTTGTAGTTCGCCAATGCCGCAACGTGGCCCGGAGGCGAGCCAGCGAATATCGTTGGCGATTTTCATCAGCGAAGCGGCCAACGTTTTCAGCGCGCCATGGGCATTGACCAAGGCATCGTTGGCGGCCAGCGCTTCAAATTTATTGGGGGCGGTTACAAACAATTGCTCGGTCAGCCGGGCGAGTTCGGTGGCTACCCGCACCGCGAACTCGGGGTGCGCATTGAGGCCGGTGCCGACGGCGGTGCCGCCCAGCGCCAGTTCATGCAAATGCGGCAGCGCGGCCTGCACATGCTTCAGACCATGATCCAATTGGGCCACATAGCCGGAGAACTCCTGCCCCAGCGTCAACGGGGTAGCATCCTGCAAATGGGTACGGCCAATTTTGACAATGCCGGAAAATTCTTCGACTTTGTCCGCTAAGGTCTGGCGCAGCAGGCGAATAGCCGGGATCAGTTGTTGATTAATGACGTGTACTGCCGCCACGTGCATGGCGGTGGGAAACACATCGTTGGACGATTGCCCTTTATTCACCTCATCATTGGGATGAATCCTGCGCTCGGCTCCGCGCCCGCCGCCGAGTAATTCTGAAGCCCGGTTGGCCAATACTTCATTCATGTTCATATTGGTTTGCGTACCCGAACCCGTCTGCCAAATGACCAACGGAAATTCCACTGGGTGATCGCCTGCAATTACTTCATCGGCGGCTCGGATGATCGCCGCCGTGCTGGCCGCATCCAATAATCCCAGGTCGTGATTGACACTGGCAGCCGCCCGTTTGACTTGTGCCAGGGCACGCAGCAAAGCAAAGGGCATACGCTCTTCAGAAATCTTGAAATTCTTCAAGGAACGTTGTGTCTGCGCACCCCACAATGCGGTGACCGGGACTTGTACCCGACCCATGGCGTCATATTCTTCCCGATAGTCCATCTCAACAGATCTCCTCTAGCGTGACTGCACCGTGCTTACTCCCAGCTAAGCGCCCCACCCGTCTGATATTCTGTCACCCGGGTTTCAAAGAAATTTTTCTCTTTCTTCAGGTCAATCATTTCCGACATCCAGGGGAACGGATTTTTGGCATCCTGATAAAGCGCATCCAAGCCAATCTGCTGGCAGCGACGGTTGGCAATGTAGCGTAGATATTCCTTGAACATCGGCGCATTCATACCCAGCACACCACGGGGCATGGTGTCTTCTGCATAGCGATATTCCAGTGCCACGGCCTTGTGCATCAATTCACCCATTTCTTCGCGAAAGGCTTTGCTCCAGAGATGGGGGTTTTCCATTTTGATCTGGTTGATGACATCAATGCCAAAATTACAATGCATGGACTCATCGCGCAGAATGTACTGATACTGTTCCGCCGCACCGGTCATTTTATTTTGCCTGCCCAACGCCAGGATTTGCGTAAAGCCAACATAGAAAAATAAACCTTCCATGATGCAGGCAAAAACAATCAGGCTTCTTAACAGTTGCTGGTCAGTTTCCAGAGTGCCGGTTTTAAAATGTGGATTGGTCAGGATGTCAATAAAGGGAATCAGAAATTCGTCCTTGTCACGAATGGAGTCCACTTCATGGTACGCATTAAAAATCTCCCCTTCATCCAGTCCCAGAGATTCCACAATATATTGATAGGCATGGGTATGAATCGCCTCTTCAAAGGCCTGACGTAACAGATACTGACGACATTCCGGGTTGGTGATATGGCGATAAGTGCCCAGAACAATGTTATTGGCTGCCAATGAATCTGCGGTAACAAAAAATCCCAGGTTGCGTTTGATCAGGCGTCGTTCATCTTCGGTCAATCCATTCGGATCTTTCCACAGCGCAATATCACGACTCATATTGATTTCCTGCGGCATCCAGTGATTGGCGCAGGCGGCAAGATATTTGTCCCAGGCCCATTTGTATTTGAAAGGCACCAGTTGATTTACATCCGCACTGCAATTGATAATCTGCTTGTCTTCCACCGACAAACGATGATTGGCATTATCCGCCGCCAGTGGCTTACTATTTTCTGCACGGGTCGCAGGCGCAGGGATGTCATCCACGGCCTGCTCGCCGCCTTTAATCAAGCTATTGTTCTGCAATGGCATTCCCGGTTGTACGACTTCATCTTCAAACGTCAGCATAGTTCACTCCTTTTCTGTTGCAGATTTCTGCAATATTTATCTTTAAAACCAAGCGGTCGGCTATTGACAAGACTCACAGCCCTCGTCATCAATGGCGCAGTATTTGATTTCAACTGCCGCTTCTACAATGCGGCTACCCGCGCCGATCCCGCTACCTGACGACACGGCATTTAACGAACCCGCCTGAACCGTGGATTTTTCTGCGGCGCTCGCACCCAATGAACGTAAATAGTAGGTGGTTTTCAGTCCGCGTAACCACGCCAGTTTGTAGACATCATCCAGTTTCTTGCCAGAAACCCCCGCGATATAAATATTGAGTGATTGCGACTGATCGATCCATTTCTGCCGCCGTGAAGCCGCTTCAATCAACCAGCTGGGCTCGATCTCAAAGGCCGTTGCGTAGAGCCTGCGAATCACTTCAGGGATCCGGTCAATCTTGCTGATGGCCCCATCAAAATACTTCAAATCCGCAATCATCACTTCATCCCAAAGATCAAGTGCTTTCAGATCGTTTACCATGGACTCATTGGCGATGGTGAATTCACCGGACAAGTTGGATTTGACATAGAGATTCTGATAAGTCGGCTCAATACTGGCAGAGACACCCGCAATATTGGAAATCGTTGCCGTGGGTGCAATGGCGAGACAGTTTGAGTTACGCATCCCATGGTCTTTGATGCGCTTGCGCAAGGCATCCCAATCCTGCGTTGAGGAAAGATCCGCTTCAACAAAACCACCGCGTTCTTCACGCAGCACTGCCAGCGTATCATGCGGCAAAATGCCACGATCCCATAGACTGCCTTGATAAGAGCTGTAACGACCCCGCTCTTCAGCCAATTCGGTCGATGCCCAATAAGCACAATAAGCCACGGCTTCCATGGATAGGTCAGCAAAGGTCACCGCTTCTTCCGATGCGTAGGGAATTCCCTGTTTATGCAGACAATCCTGGAAACCCATAATTCCCATACCAACCGGCCGATGCTTCAGATTGGCATTGCGCGCTTTGGCAACCGCATAAAAATTGATATCGATCACATTGTCGAGCATACGCATCGCTGTGCTGATCGTGCGCTTGAGCTTGTCGGTATCCAACTTGCCATCTTCAAGATGCGCCACCAGGTTGACGGATCCCAGGTTACATACGGCAATCTCATTTTCGTTGGTATTCAGCGTAATTTCGGTGCAAAGATTGGAGCTATGCACCACACCCACATGATTCTGCGGCGAACGAATGTTGCACGGATCTTTGAAGGTTATCCAGGGATGCCCGGTTTCAAATAACATGCTCAGCATCTTACGCCACAGTTGTACTGCAGGAATTTTCTTGTACAGTTCAATCTCACCCCGCGCGACTTTTTCTTCATAGGCAATATAGGCCTGCTCAAATGCCTTGCCAAACTTCTCATGCAGATCCGGCACATCCGAAGGTGAGAAAAGTGTCCATTCAGCGCCTTCCATGACTCGTTTCATGAATAAGTCGGGAACCCAGGTTGCCGTATTCATATCATGCGTCCGACGGCGGTCATCACCGGTGTTTTTGCGTAATTCCAGGAACTCCTCAATATCCAGATGCCAGGATTCCAGATAAGCACATACCGCGCCTTTGCGTTTACCGCCCTGATTAACCGCGACGGCAGTATCGGATACAACCTTGAGGAAAGGCACGACGCCCTGTGACTTGCCGTTGGTGCCTTTAATCCGTGCACCCATTGCGCGTACGGCAGTCCAGTCGTTACCTAATCCGCCGGCATATTTGGCAAGCAAGGCATTTTCCTTGATCGCTTCATAGATGCCATCCAGATCATCGGGAACCGTGGTGAGGTAACATGAAGATAATTGTGATCGACGGGTCCCTGAATTAAACAGGGTTGGGGTTGAACTCATGAAATCAAAACTGGACAGGATATGATAAAACTCAATCGCACGCGCTTCGCGATTAATTTCATTCAGCGCCAGTCCCATTGCCACGCGCATAAAGAAGGCTTGTGGCAATTCAATCCGCTGCTCTCTAACATGCAGAAAATAACGGTCATATAAAGTCTGCAGGCCAAGGTAATCAAACTGCAGATCACGACCAGCTTCAAGCGTTTCTGCCATAAGGGACAGATCAAACTGTGCCAGTCGCTCATCCAGCAATTCTGCCTCGATCCCGCGCTTGATAAACGCCGGAAAGTAATCCTTGTATCGAGTTTGCATGGCTTGCTGCGTGACTTCTTCGCCGAGTACCTCAAGACGCATGTTATTCAGCAACAAACGCGCCGTCACATAACTGTAGGCTGGCTCTTTTTCTATCAATACGCGTGCGGACAGGATGGTTGATTTTTTGACTTCTTCCAGCGGCACGCCTTCATACAAATCTTTCAGCGTCGCTTTGAGAATCAGGGAAGCATCGACTGCATCACCTAATCCGACACAGGAAGATTCAATTAGCGCGGATAATCGCACCGTGTCTAATGGCACCTTCTGACCATTTTCTAATACATGCAGCACATCCGCCGACGTCTGTCCCGCTGTCTGTTCTTTCAGCCTGGCGCGTTCACGTGCCCGATCCTCACGGTAAAGTACATAGGCGCGTGCAACATCGTGTTCCCCTGAACGCATTAAGGCGAGCTCTGCCTGATCCTGAATATCCTCAATATGAAAAGTCCCACTGTCCGACTGGCGGCGTAATAAAGCACTCACCACATCGCTCGTCAAACGCGCGACAATTTCACGCACTCTGGCTGATGCGGCGCCTTGCCCGCCACCGACCGCAATAAATGCCTTGGTCAAGGCAACTGAAATTTTATTGGGTTCAAAGGCAACGACCGCACCATTGCGACGAATAATTTTATATTGGGAAAAATTTGAATCCTGGGTATGAGAATCTGCAAGAACGCTATTCTCAGACATCGACTTGAGGTTTGTATTTTCCGTTGCGAGCTGCATAGACAACTTCTCCTTATTCGCATTTACACTAACAAACTGACTTTTAAGCAGAATATCTTCCATTCCGCGAAACCACTATATGTAGTGGCTAGCTGCCACAACAATATGACCAGTAGTGTAATATATAATTTTCATCTTGTATCCCGTCGCCGCTCTTTGCATCCCTTCGCATCCCTTTATATCTTTTGGTATCCCTTTGTATCCCTTTATTAATTTTTTCTTTAAATTTTTTTAAAAATGCTTCGCAAAAAAGAGACAGCAAGCATCAGAATTAAAATGTCCTTAAGGGCACCTCTAAAAATTCAGAGTTCTAAACAAGGCCAGGCGCGAATAAAAAATATTGACGCAGTATATGATGGATAGGTAAGGAAACATTTTTTGTGAGCAATGAAGTATGGTGACGAAGGGGGGTAAGCAGGCAAGCCGCAAAACGGCTGCTCGCAAAATTGGATTTTTAGAAGTGCCCTTTAATGAAATTTCCAGTTATTCGTTTATTAGGTCTAAACTAAACACTTGAAAAATTCAGTCATCCTTATTAAAACAGGTTA
>JAUXRH010000044.1 GCA_030682075.1 Nitrosomonas sp. | reverse complement strand
AAATGGTAAGCGATTGGTAATCTCAAGTCCTAAATTGCGTAACCGTATAAGCGTCGGATTCTTATTACTAAATAATTTTTGCAAGCCATCAGTAACCAGTGCCATTGCCAGAATATCTTCTGCGCGCGCGCGCTCGTAGCGGACAACGGGGTCGCGTCTTGCGTTAATACAAATAACAGCTGAAAATACGGAGTAGGAGTGGAATGTATGTTGTATCGCAAGACCTGACACCGTTTGTGTGCCGTTTGTGTGCGTTCCATATTAACGGCTATCAAATCAGCTATGAACCGATGACTATCTACGCCGATATGATGCAAATGTTTGAAACCGGCACTTTTGATCAAATTCACCTTGAACAGTGGTTAAGGAAATCAGTTATCACGTACAAACGGAGTCAGGTACCGAATCACCAATCCAAGACGGGTGATACGTACACAACAAAAACGTAAAACGAAAATCATATTTAATTCGTCGATGATATTCTTAATTCGCGACCTGTCCTCATACTTTGAAACTCTTGAAGAGGTACGGCGTATAACCGAAGAATGAGACATCGCTACAATCATGAACGACCCCATGAATCACTTGGCAGACTTCCACCAATCCAATAAATAACCCTGTGGTCTTGCCACGGGGAATTGCAAGCAAGGAATTGGCACATTAGGGATTGATCGGCAAGGTTGCATCCCAATTCCCAAAGGTGGAAACCGCAACTGAAATTGGTGGTATCGGCAACGGCAATGGCACGGTAAATACGGTAGAGCCAGAAAAGTTGCCGTTGGCCTGTATCGGAGTGGTATCGGGGTTGATGTACCAGACGATTGGACCGCCACCGCTACCATCGAGAGTGCCGGAAATAACCGGATGAGTCCACGAGCCTTCAAGCCGGAATTGACCGTCAGCATCCCTGGTGACCAATGCGATCCAGGTGCCGCAGATGCAAACGTTGCCATAACTTTCTACAACGATATTGCCGCCGTCATAACTGCCGCTGGCGGTGCCTGAAACAGAGCCGTCTGGCATAAAACGGACGAGCCAGTCGCCTGTCGCTGTGCCGTTAATATTGCCGACATAATCGGCGCTGCCACTGAAATTTCCCTGTATTTGACCAGTGACGACATTATCGGCAAAACCCTGAAACTGTACCGTCCAAGTGCCGGTAATATTTCTAGAGCCATCGGGGGTAAAGAATTGCCCTTGAAATGCACCGGTTGCAATCCCGGTCGCGGTATCCACCACAAGAACCACCGATCCATCGGCCGATCCATTAGCCGATCCGCTCGTGGGACCACGGTTATCGGGAGCGGTCCAAGTAACACTGATAGCTTTTGTGGCGGTGTTATACCCGATGACTTGCCATGAACCGGCAATGCCGATTCCGCCGAAAGTGCCGTTACCGGTAACGTTTTCGACGAAATTGCCGCCAGCATCAAAGATACCGGAAGCTGTCCAACTTCCCTCGATATTGCCGGAGTAACTGACGGAACCATCGGTTTCATTCCCGGTGAAAGTGCCGGTGAGATCACCGCCTACGGTACTCACCGCCCACGCCGGATAAATTGGTAATGCCATGGCCAGTATGATAATCAACCGGTATAAAATTTCCATCATTCACTCTCCTCGCTGAATAGGATAAATATAGGTCAAAGCGCAGATACTGGAAAAATTATAGCAGAATAGGAAGGCAGGATTTTAATCTTCCTTGATGATTTTCATTGATTATATAGAATTTTTGTAACTACTCGCCCCATACTTTATGAGCATCCCCCGCCAGGGCGATTTGAATGGCGATAAGCGGGTTGTACCCTCTATTGGTCATAGACTGCAGATAGCTTGAAATACGGCAATAGGCCTGTGCATAATCGCGGGCTCTG
>JAUXRH010000043.1 GCA_030682075.1 Nitrosomonas sp. | reverse complement strand
ATGAACCGCTTGTCCCTTTTTTTTCTGTAAAACAACCTTAAGGGCGCCTCTAAAAATCCATATTTCGTCACAATACTTCGTTGCTCACAAAAAATATTTCCTTACATATCAATCATATGCTGCGTCAATATTTTTTATTCGCGCCTGGTCTTGTTTAGAACTCTGAATTTTTAGAGGCGCCCTTAAGTCCAACGGGCTCCCAGCGTTGCATTAATCAACCACAATGAGGCCTTAGATGAATGAATTTGTTAAACAATTCGAAGCAGAGAAAATCGCCCGCATCGAGGCGCTTGGAAAAGACACTGAATTTCAGCATCGTTCGCGCGATTGGCTGGAAGAAAGTATGCGTAAATCCTATGTCTACAATTTTTCCTGGATGGGCCGCCCCATTATTCAAAATCCAATGGATATCATGGCAATGCAGGAGATCATTTGGGAGGTCAAGCCGGATCTGATCATTGAAACAGGCATCGCGCATGGCGGATCGCTCATTTTTTCAGCTTCGATGCTGGAGTTGGTTGCGTCCTGTACGGGTGTCGAAGGTGAGGTGATCGGCATTGATATCGATATCCGTCCGTATAACCGCAAAGCGATTGAAAACCATCCGATGTCAAAGCGTATCACCCTGTTTGAAGGTTCCAGTATTGCGCCTGAAATTATCGCGCAAGTGAAGGAAATGGCAAAAGGGAGAAAACGGATACTTGTTTGTATGGACTCCAATCATACCCACGATCACGTGCTCGCTGAACTGGAAGCGTATGCGTCACTTACCAGCGTGGGAAGTTATTGTGTTGTGTTCGATACCTTTGTGGAGGATGTGCCCGCCGATGTTTTTCACAACCGTCCCTGGCATCCTGGCAATAGTCCAAAAACCGCTGTATGGGAATACCTGAAATCACACCCGGAATTCGAAATAGACAAAACCATACAAAACAAATTACTGATCACCGTTTCCCCTGATGGTTATTTAAAGCGAGTCTTTTAGGAAAAAAATCGGAGGTTATCTAGGGCACCTCTAAAAATCCATATTTGCGAGCAGCCGCTTTGCGGCTTGCCTGCTTACCCCGTTTCGTCGCAATACGGCGTTGCTTATAAAAAATTTTCTCTTACATATCAACCATATGCCGCGCTCAAATTTTTTTCTCGCGCCTTGTCTTGCCTGGGAACTTGAATTTTTAGAGATGCCCTTAAGTGATCTTAGCGGAAGCGAGGACAGATTGACCTGATTTTGAGGCGCATAGTCATTCTATGCAACGAAAAATCAGGGTAATATGAACCGCTTGTCCCATTTGCGCAGTAGATCAACCTTAAGTCCGACAGACTCCTAGAGCACGCGACTACCAAAATTATCAAAATAAAGTTGATCGATTTCATCCTGGCTGAAATGATGATTTTGACCGCCGCGTTCGGCAATTTTCAATGCACCCATCAAGGATCCCAATTGTCCAATGGTTTGCCAGTCCATATCATTGGCAATCCCATGAAGTAAGCCCGCACGGTAGGCATCCCCGCAGCCGGTTGGATCAACGATTGCTTTTGGTTTAACACTTGGAATTTTAATCTCTTTGCCATCGGTGTAAATAACCGATCCCTGTGATCCTTTGGTGATAATGAGTGCTTTGGTTTCCTTCGCCAGGGACTCAAGCGCGCGCCCGGTACGTTCTTGCAGCATCTGACCTTCATAGTCATTAACGGCGATGTAATCGGCTTTGATAATAAAATCGAGAAGTTCCTCGCCATTAAACATGGGCAATCCCTGACCGGGATCAAACAGGAAAGGAATCCCGGACTCATGGAATTCACGGGCATGCTGCAACATGCCATCACGTCCATCGGGTGCAATAATACCCAGGCGTATATCGGTTGCATCAGTTACTGCATTCTGGTGTGAGAAATTCATTGCGCCGGGATGAAATGCGGTGATCTGGTTGTCATCCAGATCCGTGGTAATGAAAGCCTGTGCAGTAAATGTATCTTTTACGTGACGAATATGCGTTTGTAATAAATCTAATTTTTTCAGACGATAGTCATAAGGCTGATAGTCATCTCCTACTGTGGCCATGATTAATGGCTTCCCACCGATCATGCGTAAATTGTAAGCAATATTGCCCGCACATCCACCGAATTCGCGGCGCATTTCTGGCACCAAAAACGCAACATTGAGTACATGAATTTTGTCAGGCAGAATATGTTCCTTGAACTGACCCTGGAACACCATGATATTGTCGTAGGCGATAGAACCGCAAATGAGTGTATGCATAATTTTTGAGACGAGCTGTTAACTCAGATATTTTAAAAAGTATCAAGGATAACAGCTGCAATATCCTGTAAGCGTGATTGAGTATTTAAGAAATTACTGAGCTGTTATCAGGATGAGGGCTTCCAGGTTAAGTCGAGTTCACGTGCTGCTTTAACATCATCCAGCTTGCGTAATGGCATGTTGTGCGGCGCTGCTTTTACCATATCGGGTTGCTCTTCAATCTCCACCAGAATTTCTTTCATGGCTGTAACAAAAGCATCCAGCGTTTCTTTAGATTCTGTTTCAGCCGGTTCGATTAACAAGCATTCCGGCACTAAGGTTGGGAAATAGGTCGTCGGGGCATGATAACCTTTGTCCAATAGTCTTTTAGCCAGATTCATGGCGGTCACACCGGTTCTGTCTTTAATATCTTTCAAGGTGACAATAAATTCATGGCTCGCACGGCGGGTTGGGTAAGCAATTTCGAAGCCTGATTTGCGTAATTCCACCATTAAATAATTGGCGTTCAGGGTGGCATATTCAGAGACTCGGTGCATTCCATCAGCACCCAGGAGACGGACATAGACATAGGCGCGCAGCAGGACCCCCGCGTTACCCATATGCGCGGATAATCTGCCAATCGATTGTGGTCTCTCTTTTTCTGTTATCCAGTGATATTTGCCTTCTTCATAGGCCACGATGGGTACCGGTATGAATGGCAGCAATCGTTCGGCAACACCAACCGGTGCAGAACCAGGCCCACCACCGCCATGCGGCGTTGAGAAAGTTTTATGCAGGTTAATGTGAATGACATCAAAGCCCATATCACCCGGTTTTACCTTGCCGAGTACGGCATTCAGATTGGCGCCATCATAATAGAGCAATCCACCGGCTTCGTGAACAATCCGGCTCATTTCGGATACGTTCTTCTCAAATACGCCCAGTGTCGACGGGTTGGTCAGCATGAGTCCGGCAGTCTGTGGTCCAACAGCCGCTTTTAATGCCGCCATGTCCACATTACCTTCCTTATCCGTACTTATCTCGACCACTTTGTAACCGCACATCACCGCAGTTGCAGGGTTAGTGCCATGTGCCGCATCAGGAACAATAATTTCAGTCCGTGCCGTATCGCCCCGTGATTCATGGTAAGCACGAATCATCATGACGCCAATAAGCTCGCCTTGGGCACCCGCCATCGGGGTCAGACTGACAGCAGCCATGCCAGTTACACTCTTCAAAATTTCCTGCAAATCATACAGGCAGGCAAGAAAACCCTGGCCAGTATCTTCTGGCGCCAGTGGATGGCGCGAAATATATTGCGGCAACATGGCTAAGGAATTACATGCGCGCGGATTATATTTCATGGTGCAGGATCCGAGCGGATAGAACTCGGTATCGATCGAAAAATTCTTTTGCGATAGTCGCGTATAGTGACGCACGGCATCCATTTCAGAAACTTCCGGTAGTAGCGGAGGTGTTTTGCGTAACAGATTTTTTGGAATATTTCCGGTGTCTGTTGTCGTTGTTGCTGGGGACTGGGAATAATTACGTCGTCCTGGACGCGAGTGTTCAAATATCAGCATGATTGTTCGTGCTATCCTTAATTTATTTCAACGCAGCCAAAGCGGCATCATAATTCGGTTCGTCTGCAATTTCTGGAACGAGTTCAGCATGGATGACGGCGTCAGATTCATCCAGTACGATAACGGCCCGTGCTGTAATCCCTGCAAAACGGCCATCTGCAATGGCAACACCATAGTCCTTCATAAAGTTTGCGCCACGCATGGTGGATAGCGTTACTACTTTATCCAATCCTTCGCTATCGCAGAAACGACTCATGGCAAATGGCAGATCAGCAGCAATAATCAAGACGACCGTATTGCTCATGTTGCTGGCTTTTTCATTGAATTTGCGAGTAGAAATAGCGCAAACGGGGGTATCCAGACTCGGAACAATATTAAGCACTTTCTTTTTGCCAGCATAATTGGCCAATGTGACATCCTCCAGGTCTCTGTTGACCAGAGAAAAAGGGGGGGATTTTTCACCGACTTTTGGAAAAATGCCGTCGACTTTAATTGGATTGCCTGCGTGAGTTACCATAATTTTTCCTTTAAAACTAATTAATATAGACAAATACCATGGGCGTTGTTTGGATCTTGCTTATGAATTTAACGCTTGTTTCAGCTGTTCGGTATAATTTTTCAGGTCACCTGCGGTTTTAGTTTCTGTTGCACATACCAATATCGCATTGCCAATTTCAGGATAATGTGCCTGCAAATCCAGACCACCCAGTATCCTTTGTTCTTTCATTGTTTGCAGGACACTTTCGGCAGGTAGCGGGAGTGATAGCGCCGCTTCATGAAATACGGGGCCACTGAAAACTCTCTTTACACCGGCGAGTTCTTCCATTTGTTCGATCAGTGCCTGAGTATTCGTATATGACTGAGCGGCTACCCGGCGTAATCCTTCGGGGCCCAGTAATGCCATGTGAATCGTAGCAGCGGTCACCATTAAGCCCTGATTGGTGCAGATGTTAGAGGTTGCCTTGGAGCGGCGGATGTGTTGTTCACGCGCTTGCAGTGTCAGCACAAACCCCGTTTTGTTATCCAGATCATTGGTGCGGCCAATAATGCGGCCCGGTATTTGGCGCACTAATGCTTTTTTGCAAGCCATGAAGCCAAAATAAGGGCCGCCGCTGGAAAGCGGGATGCCCAATGGCTGACCTTCACCAACCGCGATATCTGCGCCATGACTGCCCCATTCACCCGGTGGGGTGAGCATCGCCAACGCGATGGGGTTAACGACACCGATGGCTAACGCATTTTTACTATGCGCCCAGTCGGTAAGCGCGTCGACCTGCTCGAGGACACCAAAGAAATTAGGTTGTGGAATAATCAGCGCGGCAAATTCTTTTTGACCGAACGCTGCAAGTGATTCGGACAATGTTTGTCCAGATTCCTGGCAGTAAGGGAGTTCTACGACTTCAATTCCCTGATTACTTACGATGGCGTGTACCACACTGCGATAAATCGGGTGTACCGTTTTGGGTATCAAAATTCGATTTGAGGTTTTATGCAGGCGAACAGCCATTAATGCGGCTTCTGCCAAGGCGGAAGCGCCGTCATACATGCTGGCATTGGAAATATCCATGCCGGTAAGTGATGCCATCATGGTCTGGTATTCATACAACAGCTGCAACGTGCCCTGGCTTGCTTCTGCTTGATACGGGGTGTATGAGGAATAAAATTCGCCACGTGTGGTAATTTGCCATACCGCAGCAGGAATATGATGCTCATAAGCACCCGCGCCAATAAAATTGAGGTACAGACCGTCTTTCTCAGCGCGTTCCATCATCAACCGGGTTATTTCCATTTCACTTAACCCAGGCGGGACCCCCTCTAATCTGCCACACTTTAGGTCAGCAGGAATTTCATCGAAAAGCTCTTCAATTGTGTCTGCGTTAATGCTTGCAAGCATCTCGGCAACATCTTCAGCGGTATGAGGAATAAACGGCATGATTTATTTAGATAAGTGTTAAAGTAATAATTAAGGTGAATTAAAAAAGGGGCGCTTTTCTGTTGCTTTTCACTGAAAATGGGTAAGTTTTAAACGGAAAATAACTTTTCGCCATCTCCGGTTTGCAAAATAATTGGATTAGTGCTCTTCCTTTTCAAGGAGTTCTTCATAGCTTGCAGCATCCAGTAAACTATCCAGATCAGAAAGATTTGCAGGCTTTAATTTAAATAACCAGGCTGAGTGAGCATCCTGATTGATTTTTTCCGGTGCTGATTCAAGATCAGAATTAACGGCGATGACTTCACCGGCCAGTGGTGAATAAACGTCAGCGGCTGCTTTTACAGACTCTGCAACAGCACATTCTTCTTTTTGTTTAAGTTTGCGACCAACCTGTGGCAATTCGACAAAAACCATATCGCCCAGCAATTCCTGAGCGTGGTCGGTAACGCCAATTGTTACCGTACCATCATCTTCAAGCCGCACCCATTCGTGGGATTTGGTGTATTTTAGATGCGTTGGGATACTCATTTTTCACTCCAGAGTTAATAATATTTTCACTACGGCTTAAATCAGATTAAAACATTTCCATTTCTTACAAAGGGATATTTTACAACTTTGGCACGTAGTTTCTTGTCTCGTACCAATACATCAACTTCATCACCCACTGAGATCTGTGAAGGCAAGCGAGCCAGTGCAATGGATTTATTGATCGTGGGTGAAAAACCACCACTGGTAATTTCACCTTCGTATTCTTTATTGTCTTTTTGAGCAATAACCTTTTGGTGGCTCCGCAATACACCACGATCCTGCAATACAAGGCCGACCAATTGTTGCGTTACCGGGTTATCCAGGAGTGCTTGTTTGCCAATAAAGTCGCGTTCACTCTTCAGATCAACTGTCCAGGCCAGACCGGATACCAATGGGCTGGTTGTTTCATCCATATCCTGACCGTATAGATTCATACCCGCTTCAAGCCGCAATGTGTCACGTGCACCCAACCCAGCTGGCGCAACACCTGCCGCATGTAATGTGGTCCAGAATGAGGGGGCATCCTCTGCGGGTAGAATGATTTCAAAACCATCTTCGCCGGTATAACCCGTACGCGCAATGAAATATTGATCCAGTACGGTTGATTGAAATAACTTCAGGTCTTCTGTAGCGGCTTGGGCACCTGGAATGACTTGCCAGACTTTGGCGCGTGCATTGGGGCCTTGCACGGCAATCATAGCTAAGTCACGGCGCGGAGTAATTTCAAGCTCAGGGGCAATCTCATCACGTTTTGCCAATATCCAGGCGGTATCTTTATCAGCCGTCCCAGCATTAACCACGATCCGAAACCATGTTTCTGACAAGTAATAGATAATAAGATCATCAATTATGCCGGCCTGGGGTGTGAGCATACAGGAATAGAGTGCTTTGCCCGGCAGTGTTAGTTTGTCAACATTGTTGGCAACTAATTGACGAAGAAAATCGCGGACTTTGTTACCTTTGATATCGATGGGTAGCATGTGAGATACATCAAACATGCCTGCATCGCTACGTACCTTGTGATGTTCGTCTAACTGCGAACCATAATGCAATGGCATATCCCAGCCACCAAAATCCACCATTTTGGCATTCATATTACGGTGGGTCTGATTAAGGGGCGTCATTTTCAGCACAGATTTTTCTCCCGAAAATAAAAAAATGAAGTTACTTCAAATAACTTCACCCCTCTGTCCTTTTTACCTGAGAGATTTGCAAAACGACCGTAGTTGTTCGCGTGCCCCTTCGGCGGTCGAATTTAATTCTCGACACTCTCCAGATTGCCTGTCATAAACGGTTCTCAAGGAACAAGATTGACTTGACCTTGCCTGAGCGATTCCGGGGGGTTACGCCTTCGGCGGCGCTAAATAAACAGCGCGCTCTCCTGCTTGGACATTAATGGCTAATTGCGAACTATACCTTAGCAACTGTGGTTAAGACAAGGTATTGTGCAAAATTCGGTTTGACTTTATTAACAAATAGTTATGAATTACAGAAAGTTATTGATTAACGGTGTAATTTAATTTATTTTTTGGGATTGCAACAGATGATTGGATCAATAAACTCGAATTAGTCAGATCGGAGGCTAATGTTTATCCTGCATAGAATTATGATACCTGAATTCGTATTGAAATGTTTACCCGGAGAAAATGATGAAAACTGTATTGATTACAGGCACCAATCGTGGAATTGGAATGGAATTTTCAAGGCAATATGCAATTGATGGCTGGCGCGTTCTCGCCTGTTGTCGTGATCCAGCATCATCTGATGCGTTAAGTAAACTGGCGAAACAATATCCTGAACAAATAACCGTGTTGCCACTGGATGTTACAAATCATGAGCAGATTGAGCATTTGTCGAAGAAATTATCCCATGAATCGATTGATCTATTGATTAACAATGCCGGGGTCTGTCCTTCGTCACATAGTGATGGCTTCGGCAAGACTGACTATGAAGCATGGGCACGCACTTTTCAGGTAAATACCATGGCGCCACAAAAAATCGTTGAGTCATTTATCTCACAGGTTATTAGAAGCAAGCTTAAGACCATCGTTACCATTACCAGCAAAATGGGCAGTATTGCGGATAATTATCAAGGGGGTAGTTATATTTACCGGTCAAGTAAAGCTGCCGTAAATATGGTGATGAAAAGTCTCGCAATTGACTTGAAATCAAAGGGAGTGATTGTTGTTCTATTGCATCCAGGTTGGGTAAGAACAGATATGGGTGGGCCGAATGGACTAATCTCAACAGAACATAGTGTCACGGGAATGCGGCGTGTTATTTATAATCTTACGCTGGTAGATTCCGGGTGTTTTTACGCGTTTGATAGTCAGGTTGTGCCGTGGTAAAGGTGAATGATCCAGCAACTGAAATTAACCTGAACATTGCATAAACTTTCTGTCACACATTTTTGTTGCTGCTCCCCTGTTTTTTTGATTTTCAGGCGATATCTCCCCTACCCCTACTGACAAGGTTGAGCGTGAACTGGTTATTGGGAAGGGAGGAGTGGCATCGTCTCGTGAGCCGGACGTGCCAGGTTATGGAGAGGCCGGCATGGCAGATTTCCTGCGGGCTGAAACGAGCCGCTGACAGACTTTTGTCAGCAGCGTCCTGACCGGACAGGCGTTGGGTAAGTGCAGCAGCACCCGGTCTTTGTACTGTTTGACGCGTATGGCAATCTTGAACAGCGGTAACTACTCGCCCCATACTTTATGAGCATCCCCCGCCAGGGCGATTTGAATGGCGATAAGCGGGTTGTACCCTCTATTGGTCATAGACTGCAGATAGCTTGAAATACGGCAATAGGCCTGTGCATAATCGCGGGCTCTG
>JAUXRH010000038.1 GCA_030682075.1 Nitrosomonas sp. | reverse complement strand
CAACGAAGCCATGAACAAAGTGCGTATTGATGAGCGCAAGGAACATGCTGCGCTAAAGAATCACAAGTACACGTTTCCAAGAAACAAAGCGTCGCTCTCCGACAAGAAAAGGCAGGCGCTTGAAGAAATGATTACGCTGTACCCCACGCTGGGTGTAGCTTATCGATTGAAGGAGTTATTCAATGATTTATGGACGATGCCAGACAAGCCAGCGGCGAATGCCTTTCTGAACGACTGGTGCGCTCAGGTTGAGAAGGCAAAAATCCCGGCCTTTCAAAAGTTTGCCAACACACTCAGAACGCATTGGTCGGGGATCATTCACTTTGTCGAGTCGAACATTACCAATGCAATATTGGAGAGCATCAACAGCAAAATCCAATTGGACAAACGACGTGCTCGCGGTTTTAGAAACGTCAAGAACTACATCAACATGATCTATTTCTTGTGCGGAAGATTGACTTTCTCTTACCCACAGTATTTCACATAGACCCAAAAAACCGCCACTTAGGACGGTTTTTTTATCGCAAAAGAGACATTATTTTTTAATGTGGTGCAGGGATCCCACTTGCACCTTCTTTAAGACAATTACCGTTACCATCCAGTCCAAATTCGCAATCTACTGTCTCTGGAACACCCATATCAGCAGCTCCACAAGCAGTTAAGAACAATACCATTAAGGCTACTACAAAAATTGACAGTTTCATCGCTTCAATTCCCTTTTTAAATTAAAATTAATTACATATATAGATATTCGAGTATATAACGAAACCAACCAAACATTCAAGCGTGACCGCCACCCAATTTCTGCGATAGAAAACAGTATTGATTATGATGAACATAAGATTATGTAAAAGAAAATAGAACCTCAAGATTATTCCTGGTAATTTAGGATAATTTAAGGAAATAAAACGATTAAATTAGAATGATATGACGGATAATGCTGCCTATTATATAGGCAAGTATTAGACTCACAATCTGTTGGCTGACTGATCAAGCCAGATTTCCAGACCCTGGGCATTGAGCTTAATGTCCGACTGCAACAACTCACTCATTGCCTCATGCGGTAATGGACAGCCATGTGAATCTAACTTCTTTAATAGAAGCCTCGTTAGTTCAGTTGTCAATCTGGCATGTCTTTCGAATTGATTCTCAGAGACTTTCTTAGCCATTGCAACAAAGGTATCAATCAGATTATGCATTTCGTCTGCATGGCGTGGCAAATTACCGATACGACTGTAGTGCGTTAAAAATGCATAGTCTGGATTATATTGCATGATTTTATCTATCGATGCATGCGCCGCAACGGGATCGAACTGCACGGGTGTTGTTGTTGGGAATATGAATTCCAAACCATTCACATCGAATTCACGATAGGAAACACCAAAAGTATCACCGGTAAAAAAGGTGTTACTTTGTTCATCGTAGATAGAATAATGGTGGCGCGCATGGCCGGGGGTGTCGAGCAGCAATAATGGGCGTCCATTCAGGTCAATACGGAATTTATCGGGCGCTTCAATAATGCGGCAGGCCTCTATCGGGTAAATTTCACCATATATTCGCTTAAATTCAGCTTCACCATATACCGCGATGACACCCGCAATCAGTCTGGCAGGATCCGCCATATGCCGTGCGCCTCGTGGGTGAACAACCAGTTTTGCATTGGGAAAGTTGCGCATACATTCACTCGCGCCACCGGCATGGTCAAGGTGTATATGGGTAAGAAAGACATACGCTACATTCTCAAGCGCGAGATTTTTTTCCTTTAAAACGCTAATGACGCCAGGAATCGAAAATGTGGTGCCCGTGTCCACAAGTGCGACGATGCCGCTCTCTACAATCAGGTGTATGGCTGCGCGTTGTGGACGGTAATATTCTGCATCGACGGCACTAATGCCATAATCATAATCAGTAGTTAAGGGTAAGGTCATGAAATCTCCAGCAATATGGGCCATCTGCAAATATTATTAGTAGGAGTTGAAGTTGAATTCAAAGTTTTATTTTATGGCTTGTTTTAATTGTTCAAGTATGGCTGGATTTTCCAAGGTAGAGATATCCTGAGTAATTTCTTCATTTCTGGCAAGGGTACGTAATAAACGGCGCATAGTTTTACCAGAGCGTGTTTTTGGTAAATTCTCACCAAAACGTATTTCTTCAGGTTTGGCGATTGGCCCAATTTCTTTTACTACCCAGCGACGTAATTCATCGACAATTTGAATTGCTTCTTTTCCCGAAGGAAGTGCACCTTTTAGTACTACAAATGCGACGACTGATTCACCCTTTATTTCATGAGGTTTTCCAACTACTGCGGCTTCTGCAACTAGCGGGTTGGCAGCCAGTGCTGATTCGATTTCCATGGTTCCTAAACGATGACCGGAAACATTTAGAACGTCATCGACACGTCCCATAATCCAGAAATAACCATCCTTGTCACGATAGGCAGAATCACCTGCGAGATAATATTTTCCTTGACCAATATCCTTAGGGAAGTAGGTTTTTTTAAAGCGCTCAGGATCACCCCACAATGTACGGATTTGTGAAGGAAATGGTCGTTTAATCACCAAAAAACCTCCTTTGCCGTTTTCTACATCTTGGCCAGCCTCATCAACAATGGCGGCAAAAATTCCTGGTAAAGGAAAAGTGCAGGAGCCGGGTTTGAGCGGGACGGCGCCCGGCGCGGGTGCAATCATATGGCAACCAGTCTCAGTCTGCCACCAGGTGTCAACAATAGGGCAGCGAGACTGACCAACTTTTTTGTAATACCAAATCCAGGCTTCAGGGTTGATAGGTTCGCCAACCGAACCTAATAAACGGAGTGAAGATAGATCGTATTGCTCTGGTAAATTGGGTCCAAGCTTAATTAATGAACGAATTGCGGTTGGTGCGGTGTAGAAGGTGGTCACTTTATGATCTTGTATGATTTTCCAGAATCGTCCAGCATCGGGATAAGTGGGAATTCCTTCGAAAATAACCTGAGTGGCACCCATTGCCAGTGGCCCATAGGCAACATAGCTGTGACCAGTGATCCAGCCCACATCGGCAGTGCACCAGAAAACATCATTAGGTTGATAATCAAAGATCCATTTCATGCTGACCATTGTGCCCAATAGATAGCCGGCGGATGAATGCTGTACGCCTTTTGGTTTGCCCGTTGAACCCGAGGTATAGAGGGTAAATAATGGATGTTCAGCATTAATCCATTCAGGCTCACAATCAGTGGATATATCTTTCACAAGCTCGTGCCACCAGATATCGCGTGCTGCATTGAAGGCTATGTCATTGCCAGTGCGCTGATAAATAATCACAGATTTAATTGATCCAGTTCCCTCCATTAAAATTGCTTCATCAACGGTGGCTTTGAGATGGTTATTTTTTCCGCCGCGAACCTGTTCGTCGGCGGTGATAACGGCTACAGCACCCGCATCGTTAATGCGTTCATGTAAGCTCTTAGCCGAGAAACCACCGAAAACTACTGAATGAATAGCGCCTATACGGGCGCAAGCTTGCATGGCTACAACCGCTTCAATTCTCATCGGCATATAAATAATGACACAATCACCTTTTTTGATATTAAGCGACTTAAGCCCATTGGCAAACTGGCACACACGGCGATGGAGATCACGGTAAGTTGAGTGGATAATCTGTCCATCATCTGCTTCAAAAATAATAGCAATTTTGTCAGGTTGTGTGTCGAGGTGACGATCCAGGCAATTAAAGGAAATATTTAATTCGCCATCATCAAACCATTTAAAAAAGGGAAGATTACTTTCATCTAGAACTTGAGTAAAAGGCTTATGCCAAACAAGATTCTCTTCGGCTTGTTTTTTCCAAAAGCCGAGATAGTCATCTTGTGCTTGCGTACATAATGTTTGATAGGCATCCATGCTAGGTAAGTTGGCATGACTTGAGAACTCAGTGCTCGGAGGAAATATTCGGGTTTCATTAAGGACAGATTCAATAGTAGACATTATATATCTCCAGTAATTTTCTCTTCTCTATAGGGCACCTCTAAAAACCCATATTTGCGAGCAGCCGCTTTGCGGCTTGCCTGCTTACCCCGTTTCGTCACAATACTTCGTTACTCACAAAAAATATTTCCTTACATATCAATCATATGCTGCGTCAATATTTTTTATTCGCGCCTGGTCTTGTTTAGAACTCTGAATTTTTAGAGGTGCCCCCCTGTGAATCAAGATTAAGAACGCGGATAACGGATCTCGCGATCATGAGTTGCTCATTGGTGCAGATGACGCGCACTTTGACTTGATCGGGCTGTGCCGAAATCAGCCGCGCATTCTTTGCATTGAACGCAGGGTTCAGTGCGATGCCTAGAAAATTCAGTCCGTCACAGATACGCTCGCGTACAAGTGGTGCGTTTTCACCGATGCCACCCGCAAACACCAGCGTATCCAGTCCGCCCAACGCTGCAGCATACGCACCGATCCATTTCTTGATCTGGTAGCAATACAACGCGATCGCTTCAGTCGCACGGGTATCATCTGCCTCGCACGCCAGCAGCTCGCGCATATCGGAACTGGTTTCCGATAGGCCAAGTAGTCCGGACTGAAAATTGACCATCTCGTTGAACTGTTTTGCACTCATTTTTTCGGTGCGCGCCAGATACCAGACCAGACCGGGATCCAGGTCGCCGGAGCGAGTGCTCATTGGTATACCGGCGGTCGGGGTAAAACTCATGCTGGTGTCGATGCTTCTGCCATTCCGTACCGCCACCAGGCTCGCGCCATTACCAAGGTGAGCGAGGATGACGCGCCCCTGAGTTGCCGCTGCATCACCGAGGCGTGCCAGTTCCGTCATCAGGAATTCATATGACAAACCGTGAAACCCGTAACGCCGCACCCCCTGCGCCTCGAAGCGACGCGGAATCGGCAACAAACTGGCAACCTGCGGCATATTGCAGTGAAATGCCGTGTCAAAGCAGGCCACCTGTGGCAGTTGTGGATAACGCTGCAGAAACAACTCGATGAGCGCGATCTCAAGTGGCAGATGTTCCAGATCAAACGGCATGATGCGGTTTAATTCTTCCAGCAGCACCGTTGTGATTCGCTGCGGCTCGCTATGCTTCATGCCATGTACCACACGGTGACCCACGGCCTGAACTGAAGTAAATTCCGGGCGTGTTTGCAGCCACTCCAGTAGAAAAGCGGCCGCCCAATGGTAATCGGTCGCATCAACATCAATGTACTGGCTATCTTGTCTTTCCCCGGTCGCTTCCTGGAAGGTCAACCGTGCGCCACTCAGACCAATACGATCAACCTGGCCGTAAAGCACGCTTTCCAGCACATTGCCCAGCTGATACACAGCAAATTTGATGCTTGATGAACCGGCGTTAATCGTGAGTACGCTTGCGTTGACCAAATTCACATTTGATTCCTTTGCCATATTACCGATTTCAATTCAGCGTCCATGCAATCGACGAAATATGTTCGCCCACCAAAAAATTTGGTCGATGCGGAGGCCGAAATAACCCGGTCGCTGACGGATTCAAACTTCATCTTCATCCACTGTGATGATTAGTGCTGATCCAGCCGCCCAAGGATATTCTCAATCCTGTGTTTCAATTTCTCAGCAGCGCCGTGGATGGCCTGATCCAGGCTTTCTGCATGATGCGTGACGGCGACAGGCTGCAGACCTTCAAGTCGGGCTTCCATCAGGCAACGTTTGTCATCCTTGCCGCTCTTGTCGCTATTCTCGTCGCTGATATGCACTTCGAGCCGGGTGATATGCTCGCTCCACCGGCTCAGCATACCTTCAATCAGGCGCGTAACCTGCTCAGAAAATTTCTCTCTGCCTTCAACATTATGATCAGTATTAATTTGAATTTGCATCATTTATTCCTGTGAGTGTGATTAATTTTTAATCGGCTCGGCGATTAATTCCGACGCAATGTTTTTCATGGGTTGGCGGATTTTCAATTCGACCGTATGCTCATGGCGGTCGTCCAGTAAAGGAACCGCTCTTGCGGCAAGTTCCTTTCCATCGAGAAAGAGTTGATTCCCGTTGTTCGCATCCGCATCGAGTCGGGTAATGGTAATGTGATAAACAGTTTGTCGATAGCGGTAGTGAATTTTGTAGGTTGTCCAGCTTTTCGGCATGCGCGGGGTCAGATGCAGTTGATCTCCCTCCAGGTTCACACCTAACAGCGTTTCAATGAGCAAGCGGTACATCCAGCCCGCTGAGCCAGTGTACCAGGTCCAGCCGCCCCGGCCTGTGTGGGGTGCGACGCCATAGACATCTGCCGCGACGACATAAGGCTCCACTTTATAGGTGGCGATTTGCTCGGCAGTCGCGCCGTGATGGATCGGGTTCAGCAGCGAGAATAATTCCCATGCGTGGTCGTGCTCCCCCATCAGCGCAAAGGCCATGGCGGTCCAGATTGCACCATGGGTATATTGGCCGCCGTTCTCGCGCACACCCGGAATGTAACCTTTGATGTAACCGGGATTGAGTTTCGATTTATCGAAGGGTGGATCGAATAATTGAATCAGCCTGGCCTCCCGCCGAACCAGACGTAGATCCACAGATTGCATCGCCTGGCGCGAGCGTAACGGATCACCGCCACCGCTGAGCACCGCCCAGCTTTGTGGCAGGGAGTCTATCTGGCACTCTGGATTGGTCTGGGAACCCAGCGGTTCGCCGTTGTCGAAGTAAGCGCGGCGATACCACGCGCCGTCCCAGCCGTGCTGCTCAATGTTCAGTTGTAGTTGCCGCGCTTGAGTGGTGCAATGATCGGCAAAGTTGAGGTCCAGTCGTGCGCGTGCCAGTGCGGCAAACTGAGTAAGTACGTCGTAAAGGAAGAAAGCCAGCCATACACTTTCGCCACGGCCCTCATTGCCAACCCGATTCATGCCGTCATTCCAATCACCACAGCCCATCAACGGCAAGCCGTGCGCGCCGAAATTCAATCCCCGCTTGATGGCGCGCACGCAATGCTGGTACAGCGTGTCCGATTCTTCGGAACGATTCGGTAAATCATAATAGGCTTCCTCATCCACCTTGACTGGACGGGCTTCGAGGAAGGGTATCTTTTCATCGAGCACACCCGTATCTGCGACGCACGTAACGTAACGGCAGGTGGCGTAAGGCAACCACAGGTAATCGTCAGAGAAATTCGTGCGCACACCACGACCTGCCGGTGGGTGCCACCAATGTTGCACATCGCCTTCGCGGAATTGATGCGTGGCGGCACGAAGCAGATGCTCGCGGGTGAGCGCCGGTTCGGCATGCACCAGTGCCATCACGTCCTGCAACTGGTCGCGGAAGCCGTAGGCACCGCCCGATTGATAAAACCCGGTCCGTCCCCAGAGTCGACAGCTCAAGGTCTGATACAACAGCCAGCCATTCGCCATGACATTCACGGCAGGGTCTGGTGTATCCACATTCACCGCGCCCAAGGTACGATTCCAATAATCCCAGACACCTTCGAGCGCTGTACGACTGGCATCCATACGGCGGAAACGCTGGATCAGGCCATGCACTTCGGTCGGGTTGCGACCGACGCCAAGACGGAAGCTTGTTTCCCTTTCCTCCCCATTCAGCAAATCGAAGGCGACTTGCACCGCACCGCACGGGTCCAGCCCCACCCCCACTTTGCCGGAGAGGCGTTTGCGTTTCAATGCAGCCGGTCGCGCCAGGCTGCCATTTCTGCCAATGAATTCTTTGCGGTCTCCGGTCAACGTGCGTGTTGCATCGTTCACGTCAAGAAACGCGATACGTCCGCTGTAGTCGGTGTTGTAATGATTGTGCGCCAGTAACGCGCCAGTCTTGAGATCCATTTCGGTTTGTACGTGCAGCAGCCAGTTATGCCGCAAATCACCCAGTACCCATTCACAGTAGGCAGTGGCCGAGACGCGACGTGGACGCCCCGAAACATTACGCAATTTCAACACGCTGAATTTCACCGGGGCATCCACTGCCACATAGACCCACAACTCGGAGGCAATGCCGTTTTCGGTATGCTCGAACACACTGTAACCGAAGCCGTGGCGAATGACATAGGGCGTTGTGCCGCATGCGGGGGACGGCGTGGGCGACCAGAATTGTCCAGTGTGCTCATCTCGAATGTATATGGCCTCCCCGCTGGTGTCCTGCACGGGATCATTGCTCCAGGGCGTCAGCCGGAATTCATGGGAATTTTCAACCCAGGTATATGCCGCACCACTCTCGGAAATAACTGTTCCGAAATACGGATTGGCCAGTACGTTGACCCACGGCGCTGGCGTCACCTGCCCGGATTGCAGCGTGATGACATATTCGTGGCCATCGCGGGTAAAACCACCCAGACCGTTCGAGAAGGTCAATTCACGTTGCGGAAGCTGGACAGGTATCTCGGCAGACCCGGAATGAGTGGGTATCAACACCGGGACGGATGGCTCCAACACCGCGCGGTGTCTCACCTGCTCCGTAAAAGTACCCCGCTCATCGTCCATCACAAGCCGTGCCACAGACTGCAGTAACACGAGATCGTCGTTAGGAACTTGTTCGAGTCGGCGTACAAAAATTCCGCCCGGCCTGTCCAGCATCTGCGCTTCAATGCCGAACGAAATCATGCTGATGATCTGATCGTGCAGCGACTGACGATAAACTGAAACATCTTCACTCAAAATTACCAGATCGACCGTCAGCCCCTTCAAGCGCCAATAGGAGTGCGCCTTGATCAACTGCTGAGCAAGCTCAATTTTTTTCGTGTCACTGATGCGCAGCAGAACCAGTGGCACGTCGCCTGAAATGCCGTAGCCCCACAGACCATTTTGTCCGCGCCGGTTGTTGCGCAACGCGGCGGGGCTGGCGCGACGGGCGGGATCAGCATAAATCAGCGCCCCAGCCAGTCGGGTATAAAGCTGTGCTTCCAGCTCCGAGGCATTGATATGATGCAGTGTCACCTGGCCGTGAGTCCATGCCAGATCGAAGGTACGGTCGGCCATGCGGGCACTTTGATATTTTTCCACCTGCGCCAGCGCAGTTTCCCTACTTTCCGTAACGCCCAGCACCAGATCAACAATGGCGGTTTCATGGGGTTGCACAGTGACCGTACGCCGCAATGAAATAATGGGATCAAGTACAGAGCCGACGGTGTTGGACAAGGACGAAATGTGCTGCATCGCGGCGGGGTTGGACAAATTTCTGCCGCGCCCGATAAATCTGGCGCGATCTGTTTCGCAGGAAATTATTCCCTGTTCACCACCCTGCCCTCTCATCACATGCAACAGCCATGGCGGCACTTCGTCCTGGGAGCGAGCCCGACGTGTGCAGAGAATGGCCGAAGATTCCTGCGCAAATTCGGTTTGCACGAAAAGATTGCTGAACGCAGGATGCGCGGCATCCGTGGCTGGCGTTGCCAGGACCACTTCCGCGTAACTGGTCAATTCAATGTTACGTGCCACGGACGATCGATTGATCAGCGTGATACGCCGCAACTCCACATCATCTTCTGGCGACACACTGATCTCGGTGTGAATTTCAAGGTCGGCATGATGTTGCCGAAATTCCGCGCGTGACTGTGTAAAGATGGCTTCGTATCCTTTCGTTGCGTGCAAGGTAGGTTGATACGCGCTGGACCAGAATTCTCCTGTCACCACATCGCGCAGATAAACAAACATTCCCCAGCAATCTCGCGTGGCATCTTCGCGCCAGCGGGTGAGCGCCAGATCGCCCCAGCGACTGTAGCCGCCACCAGCACTGCTAACCACCACATGGTAACGACCGTTGGACAACAGGTGAACCTGTGGCACCGGCGCGGTGGGCTGCGTGAAAACACGCATGACCGCTTCGTCTTTTCCGGGTAGCGAGCGCAAATTCTCCAATTTCAATTCTTCACCAAACACACTCG
The DNA here is from genome assembly GCA_030682075.1 of Nitrosomonas sp. Lineage (GTDB taxonomy): Bacteria > Pseudomonadota > Gammaproteobacteria > Burkholderiales > Nitrosomonadaceae > Nitrosomonas. Next base: position 12,800 of record JAUXRH010000038.1, on the reverse strand, counting down.
CGACAGTTCTGGGTATACGTTCCTGTAACAGTAAGTCAGCCGCCTTGAGTAAGGGACAGGCCATGAAGCGCCGTTGCATGGGGTCGTCGTGCATCAGATTGTCCAATGCCAGCAGACTTATGCCTTGATGGTGCGCCATAAAGGAAAGTACCGTAGTGCTTGATTCGTTCGGCGGCAATCGCGACGGCGTGTAATCCACCGCTTCATAGAAACCATAGGCACCCGCCCGACCTTCACGCGATAATCGTTGCAGGTTGACACAGGCTTGCTGCGGAGCAACCATCAGCGCCATTACGCTGGCGTAGGGCGCTATCACCAGGTCATCGGCCAATCCTCGTTTCAAACCCAGTCCCGGTACACCGAAGGCGCGGTATTGGTAGCTCAGTTGAATGTCGACCTGGTTGTAGCCCGATTCGGAAATACCCCAGGCCACACCCCGCAATTTTCCATACTCGATTTGTTGCTGCACTGCGGCTTGGCAACTGTGATCAAGCAAGGTGTTGTCATAGTTGGGCATGACCAGCAGCGGCATCAGATATTCGAACATCGAGCCGCTCCACGAGACCAGGATAGGTTCACCCCGCACCGCGATCAGCAGACGGCTCATGGAGAACCAGTGTTCCTGCGGAACTTGGCCCAGCGCGATGGCAACATAACTGCACAAACGCGCCTCCGAAGCCAGCAGGTCATAGAAGCTGGCATCACAGCGATTCTCGGCGACGTTGAACCCGATGGAGAACAAATCCCGTTTCGGGTCGAACAGAAAGGTAAAGTCCATCGCGGCCAGTTCATCGCTTTGTTTGGCCAGGGCTTCCAATTCAACCAGGCGCTGCAGCGCATGTTCGCTGGCTTCCTGCAAGCAGTGCAAAAATTCCTCAGCATCATCACCCGCATCAGGCAACGCGCTGAAAGATTCAGCCAGGTTTGAGACTTTACGCAAAGTGAGTGCCTGATCAATGTGCAGCAGTTTTTCGACGCGATCAACCTGCCGACACAGAACACTATCCTCCATACGTAACCACGGTGCGAGGAAGTGAAATTCTTCCAGATGCTCTTCGCAACTTCGCTTCAGTGTTTGCCCCCACTGTTTCAATTCATTCTCTCTGGCGGCGAACGATGCGGTTATCCTGGTCACCTGGTTCGTCGTTTGTTGCAGCAAAGCATACCCTGCACGCAGCGTTGAAGGTGCGTTCGCCAATTTTGCGTCGAGCTGTGACAACGCAACGTTTTCGCCGACCAAATCCAGCAGGATTTTTACCGTATCACCCAGGCCGGCAAAGATCTGTGGGGTGTAAATGGGTTCATCAGCCAGTTCCCTAAGCCCGGCGGCCAGCGTCAGCAAATGACCCGCCAGATTACCGCTGTCTACACTGGAAACATAAAGTGGAAGGAGGGGTTGCAGCGTACGGGTCTCATACCAATTGTAGAAGTGCCCGCGATGTCGTTCGAGTCGGTGCATGGTGGCAAACATGTCCTTTGTGCGGCGCATCAACCGACCTGCCGAAAGATACCCGAAATCCCGTGCAGCCAGATTAGCCAGCAAAGCTAACCCCATATTGGTCGGTGAGGTTCGCGTAGCAATGACTGAAGTGGGGTTTGCCTGAAAATTATCCGGCGGCAACCAGTTCTCTTGCGCGCTAACAAAAGTGTCAAAAAAATGCCAGGTTCTGCGGGCCGTGACTCTCAGAAAGGTCAATTGTTCGGCAGTCAAATTCGTCGCAGCGGGTTCAATCGGCTGGCTGATCTTCCAGGCGATCCAAGGTGAGGCCAGCCAGAGACCAAGCATTGGTAAAGCCACTAACAGTTGAGTCGGCTGCATGAGGCCAAGAAAAAGTCCTGACGATAACGCAACTACCGGCGCGATCCACATCTTGTAATAAAAGCTGGCAAGGTCAGTGCACGCGGTGAATTCGGCATCACTCGACGCTTTCCATTCCAGGCGTCGTTTGTGTGTCACCAGCAAACGCAGCAGCGTCCTGCCGATGGCATCCAGGCTGATAAAGGCCTCGTAGGGCAGAAAGGCCAAAGTGAGGAACATCTGTCCAAGTTGGCGACCGCCCGATTCGATAACTCCGCGCAGATGCATCGCCCACGGCAAATCAGCCGATTTGCGCAAAGCATTTCCCGCCGCCAGCAATCCGGGGAACGCGATGACGGCAACGACCAGCAAGGGTCCCAGGCCACCGAGTTCCGGAAATAACAGCCATGAACCTGGCAGCAGTAACACCAGGGCAATGGGGACAAGACTGCGTCGCAGGTTGTCGAAGATTTTCCACTGGGACAGCGCAGAAAGCGGATTGGCAATGTGCCCGGTGGCAGAATCCGGAATCCGTGGCAACAGCCATTGCATAATCTGCCAATCGCCGCGTATCCAGCGGTGACGCCGGTCAATATCTACATTGTAGCGAGAAGGATATTCCTCGAAAAAAATGACATCACTCACCAGAGCGGAGCGCGCATAGCACGCTTCCAATAAATCGTGGCTGAGAATGGTATTCTCCGGAAAACGTCCGCTCAAGGCACGCAGGAAAGCATCCACATCGTATATTCCTTTTCCGATAAAAGAGCCTTCCTGGAAAACATCCTGATACACGTCCGACACTTCCCGCGTGTAAGGATCAATGCCTGCGTCGCCAGCAAAAATCCGCACGAACCAGGACCGTCGGGCGCTCGGCAGACTCACGCCAACGCGTGGTTGCAGAATGCTGTAACCGGTGGTGACAATGCCACGCACGTCATCGAATACCGGGCGGTTCAAGGTATGAGCCATGGCGCCCACGAGCTGCCGTGCTGCGCCGCGCGGAAGCTGGGTGTCGGTGTCGAGCGTGATAACATATTTAACGGACGACAGGATCGCCGTCTCTCCCACAATCTCGGAAAAGCAGTCGCGAGAACCACCACGGAGCAGTGCGCTAAGCTCCAGGAGCTTGCCCCGCTTGCGTTCATAACCCATCCACACACCTTCTCCTGCATTCCAGCGACGCGGACGATGAAACAAGAAAAAAAGGGGTTGGTTTGTTGAAGAATATTTCTGGTTCAGCATCTCGACACCTGCCCGCACCCGCTCAAGTAACGCGTGATCTTCAGGCAGAACCTGCTTCACCGCGTCGCGAAAATCCGTCAGCAAGGCGAAGTGAAGATGCGGGTCCCGATTCGCGAGATAATGTATCTCCAATGTTTCGATCAGGTGATCAATTCCTGCCAGGCCCGTGAGCATGGTGGGAACAACCACCAGCGTTCGGCACTCGGTCGCGATGCCAGAGGAATAATCCAGACGCGGAAGCAGACTGGGTTTCACCAGCCGCGTGGACAGCCAGTTCATTAATGCCACGGCCAGTTGGCTGGCACAAAGAAATCCAATCAGCGTCAGGAATATCAGTTTCCAACCTGGTACAACCTGCGACTCGGCCAGCAATACCAACATGAACGTGGCCAGCAGCGTAAGTGCCACGATACCACCCACATAAAACTTCAATGGAAAACGGCGGATGCTGCGCTCAATAATCGAATGCCCTGGCCAACGCACATTTGCCATGTGCTCCAGCATGGCCTGGCCATTGTCAATCAGGTAGAAGCCTACATGCGCGGTTCGATCTTCAGTTCCTTTCAGATGCGCGCTGTCTGCGGCCAATTGCACAGCCTTTCGCGCAACCTCCGTCTCCGATAATTGGCTGTACTTTGCTATGGCTTCGACCGAATGGCGATAGCGATCCCGGGTCGAAAAATCCATTTTGCTATAAACACCGGCAGGATCTGAACGCAACAGCTCCTCGACCAGACTCTGGCTTTCCACGAATGTCTTCCAGTCCATTGCGCCCAATAAACGAAGGCTGGCAATACTATGACTGACGGAAACCCGGTTGGCCGCCTGGCTTTGGCTCTCCTGCTGGATCAGATGTTCGATGCTCGAACCTTGCTCAACCAGCTGCTGTTCGAGCCAGTTGCGCGCAAGGTGCAACACCGGACTTTGTCGCGACAAGCACTGACAGAATTCCGTCACGAATGAACTGGACAGAGGAAGATCAGATTTCGCCATGTCCGCCACCACGATGACGAGGTGAGACGGGTTGTTCTCCGCCATATTCTGCAAACGATCAACCCATACGACCGCAAGGTCGCGATCGGCCCGGGCGTTGATCAAGCGGGTGGCGACACGCTGCAGATTTTCAATCAGTCCCAGGCGCAACATGATGGGAATGGCCCATAATTCGCCCAGTTTCAAGGGAGCACCCGTTTGGTAAGCAGCAATGAACGCATTGAGCGGCTCCGTATCAATCTGTGCGTCCACATGCGAAATCAGTTCGCTCACGATGTCGTAAACACGCGGTAGCCCGGCAGAAGCGCTGTTCAGGAGACAAGGCAACTCCTGGCTGTAGCCACGGGGCAGATGCCGCCAAGCCATTTGAATCTGTTCTTCGATCAAATAGAAATTGTCGAGCAGCCATTCGGCGGCGGGCGTAATGTGCCGATCTGAATGTACGGCAAGGGAAGCACGATTAAAGGCTCTTAAAGTTTCCTCGTTTTGACGCAACCGTTCCAGCAGACGGTTAGCGCCTCGCCGCGTAACTACCTGATGATGGGTCGCCAGCACTTTAGCATGACGCGCCAATTGTTCGACGCTGAACAACTCGGCCCGCAAGGGTGGCTTACCTTCACGCGGTCGCATTTTTCCGGAGATCCAAGTGTGCCAGCGTAACCCTAGTGTCTTCATATTTTTCTTATTGCGTGGATTTCATGGTCGGCACCTGCGGCAAAGATGTATTTCGAAGCAACAGTATGGCGCTGGATCGGGAACTTAACGGGTCTTTTTTATCCATCTATTTACCGCTGCCACAGAATTCGCTGCGCTTCTAAGGGAACAGCGATACCTTCATACTGCGGTATGATTCGCGCCGTATAATCCCCCGCCTCACGGACAATGGGCACCGTTGCGCGGTAAATAAAGCCACCCAATGAGCCCGTTAATTGCCGCTGGCGCACCATTTCCAGCCGATCCGGTGCGGCACCGTTGATTCCATTGGCATAAAGTTCCACGCGCACGGTCTCCGGATCGAGGCCATCAAGATACACCTGCGCTTCAAATACGTGCTGATTGCCCGCTGATTCGTGCTTCACTTCACCAAAACGTAGTGCGGCCCATTTTTGATTCAGCGCGCGCTGCCATTTGATTATATTGATGCCCACGGCGCCTTTATCGGCAGCTCGTGTACGATAAGCTGAGGCCGCCGGGATATAGAGTTTCCTGGTATATTCGCACACCGCGCGGTTGGTGGAAAAGCGTGGCGTCAACTGCGCCATACTTTCCCGCATCCGCGCCACCCAGGCGGTGGGAATACCCTGCTCATCGCGCGTATAAAATTCAGGGATCACCTCGGATTCAAGCAGGTCATAGAGCGCTTCCGCATCGATCGCATCCCAGGCTGGGTCGTCATCATGTTCCTGACCATCCCCCAATGCCCACCCGACTTCCGGGGTATAGGCTTCCGCCCACCAGCCGTCCAGCTCAGATAGATTGATGCCTCCATTGACCAGCACTTTCATGCCACTGGTGCCACATGCTTCCCAAGGGCGGCGCGGTGTGTTGAGCCAGACATCTGCTCCTTGCACCAACTGCTCGGTCAAATGCATGTCATAGTCACTGAGGAAGATCACATGGGGACGTACCTCGGGCTGACGAATGAAATGAATCCATTGCTGAAGCAGTGCCTGTCCAGCCAAATCTGCGGGATGCGCCTTTCCGGCCATGATGAGTTGTACCGGACGTTGTGGATTAGTCAGCAGACGCAGTAGCCGTTCCGGGTCGTGGAGCAGCAGATTTGGCCGCTTGTAGCTCGCAAAACGGCGCGCAAAACTCAATGTTAATGTATTGCAATCAAACAGTTGCTTTGCTTTCTCAACCATTCCGGGCGACGCGCCGGATACAGCCAATTGCAGAGATAGACGTTCGCGGGCATATTCAACCAGCGCTTTGCTGGTGGCGGTGCGAAATTGCCATAGTTTAGCGTCGGAAACGCAGTGAATGTCCTGCGGCAATGTTTCCGTCGCTCCCAGCCAGCGATCCTTGCCACAGGTTTCCGTCCAAAGCGCGTCAGCCAGCGCCGAATCCCAGGTCGGCATATGGACACCATTAGTGACGTATCCGACCGGCACTTCTTCTGTTGGCCAGCGTGGGAACAGCGGACCAAACAAATGTCGGCTCACCCTGCCATGCAAGCGGCTTACGCCATTCACGGCTCCACTGCCGCGAATCGCCAGATAGGCCATGTTGAAAGGTTCCGACCTGTCGTTTGGATTCTGTCGGCCCAACGCCAGCAAATCGTGACAGGTTATGCCCAGCTGTTGCTCGGCATATCCCGCGAGGTGTTGCTCCACCAGCGTCGGCGCGAAACGATCGAAACCGGCGGCGACCGCCGTGTGCGTAGTGAAAAGGTTACCCGCCCGGGTGACCGCCAGCGCAGCCTCGAAGCTCTGCCCGGTTTCCTCCATAAAGCTGCGCGCACGTTCCAGTACCGCTAAGGCGGCATGCCCTTCATTCAAATGGCACACCTCCGGCTTGATGCCGAGGGCCGCGAGCAGTCGCCAACCGCCAATTCCAAGCAGCATTTCCTGTTTGAGGCGCAACTCCGGCCCGCCACCGTAGAGCTCACTGGTAATGCCACGATGCGCGGCGTAATTGGCAACGTCATTGCTATCCAGCAGATACAGTTTTACGCGACCGACCTGAACTTGCCAGGTGCGCAGCCAGACCGAGTAGCCGGGTAACGCAACCTCCATTCGTAACCACTCCCCATCCGGCTTACGTAACGGCGTGATCGGCAACTGTCCGGTGTCGTTATACGGAAACAGTGCCTGTTGTGCGCCCTCATGATCGATTACCTGGCGAAAATAGCCTTGCTGGTAGAGCAAGCCCACACCGATCACCGGGATACCCAGATCGCTGGCAGCCTTGAGCTGATCACCGGCCACATTGCCCAATCCACCTGAATAGATGGGCAGCGCTTCACTCAACATGAATTCCATACTGAAATAGGCAACACAGCCCAGTGGCGATTGCGGGTAGGTTTGCTGAAACCATGCCGGGGCTTCAGCCGCTTCCCGCCGGGCTTGTACCAGATTATTTACTTTATTCTGGAAAGCTGGATCGGATAATACGCGCTGGAGTTTCTCGCGCGAGACCGTCTGCAAGACGACCCAGGGATTCTGGGTCAGTTTCCACAGCGCGGGATCAAGTAGCCGCCATACTTCGTCAGCACCGTGATTCCAGGACGAACGCAAGTCTAAAGCAAGTTCGGCCAAGGTATCGAAACCCTTTACATCGGCGCTGAATAGTTGCTCTTTGGGGTGAATGCTTCGTGTGTGCTCACTCATGGTTTCACCTTGGAATCTGTTGGGACCGAATTCGTAAATACTTCAGTCAGGGCCTCCCCTGCTTCGTCGTCGGCGCTTCCGCCAAAACAGTGTTGATCATCGTTTGAGCTTCCCCTACGATGCGATGCAGATGATCCATTCCAGCAAAACTCTCAGCATAGATCTTGTAAATATCTTCGGTGCCGGAGGGCCGCGCCGCAAACCAACCACTTTTGGCAGTCACCTTCAACCCACCGATAGGTGCATCGTTTCCCGGTGCCCGGGTGAGAATCGTCTGGATTTTTTCGCCCGCCAACTCGGTGAACTTCACCTGCTGGGGTGATAGCTTGACCAGCAGTTCTTTTTGGCCTGGAGTCGCAGGCGCTTCGACACGATCGTAAACAGGGTCGCCAAACTCACGGGCAAGCTCGCGGTAGATTTCACCCGGATCGCGGCCCATGCGCGCGGTGATCTCCGCCGCTAATAAAGCCGGGACAATGCCATCTTTATCTGTGGTCCAGACACTGCCATCCTGGCGGAGAAACGACGCGCCTGCGCTTTCTTCACCTCCGAACCCAAGCGAACCATCGAGCAAACCTTCTGCAAACCATTTGAAACCGACCGGCACTTCGTAGAGCTTCCGACCGAGCTTTGCCGTGACGCGATCGATCATCTGGCTGCTGACTACCGTCTTGCCAATCGCCGCCACCTTGCTCCACTGCAATCGATGCTGGAACAGATAATAAATGGCCACCGCAAGATAATGGTTGGGTGGCAACAAACCCGCGTTTTGGGTGACAATTCCGTGCCGATCATGGTCAGTGTCGCAGGCGAAGGCAATGTCGAAGCGATCCTTGTTGTCGATTAGCCTTTTCATCGCATAGGACGAAGACGGATCCATGCGAATCTGTCCATCCCAGTCAAGCGTCATGAAGCGAAAAGTGGGATCGACGATTTCATTCACCACCGTGAGGTTCAAACCATAATGCTCGGCAATCGGGCCCCAATAATGGACCCCGGCGCCACCCATCGGATCCACGCCCATCCTGATACTGGCACCGCGAATCGCATCCAGATCAAGCACGCGGTCGAGATCATGGATATAAGTATGGAGAAAGTCATGTCGGTGCGTGGTAACAGCGCGCTGAGCCCGCTCATAGGGAATTCTTTTCACGCCCTGCAGGCCGCTTGCCAAAAGTGCATTGGCCCTGGCCTCGATCCATCCCGTGATGTCACTACCCGCAGGCCCACCGTGGGTGGGGTTGTACTTAAAACCGCCACTATCCGGTGGATTGTGCGAAGGCGTGATGACAATGCCGTCTGCCAGTCCTGATTTACGACCACGATTATAAGTCAGTATGGCGTGCGAAATCGCGGGAGTGGGCGTGTATTCATCCTGGTTCGCGATGAAGACTTCCACACGGTTGGCCGCCAGCACTTCGAGCGCACTGGTAAATGCAGGCACGGAAAGTGCATGGGTGTCGAAACCAAGATACAGGGGACCATCGATACCCTGTTGCTGGCGGTACTGGCAGATAGCCTGAGTGATAGCCAGGACATGCCATTCGTTGAAGCTGTTTTCGAATGAGGAACCTCGATGCCCCGAGGTGCCAAACGCAACGCGCTGCGCCTGCACTGAACAATCAGGCACTTCAGCGTAATAGGCCGTAATAAGTCTGGGTACGTCGACCAGCATTGCAGTTGGGACCACCTTTCCTGCAAGGCGATTGATCGGAGGCTCGGTCAGTGGTTGCGACTGTTCAGGCGAACTGGCGGTCAACGACGCCTGGTTCATGCCCGTCTGACCTTGATTAAATCCTCACTTCTTGAAGCGGCACATTTATCTGCACCTAGTGCGCTGAGAACCCGGGGGTTTTCAGGCCACGTCTGACTTTCTTTCATACTCATGTCGTTTCTCCTCTTTTCTTTTGCTCGCGCGTTGCGACGGTCATGGCTATTAAGTCACTCCATCTAACCAATTGTTTTATATAAACATATTTGGAGTGACATTCGGGCGATTTTCGGCCTTGGCCCGATTACCCCGCTATTCTCTGTCTGGCGGTATCTTCTGGGTAAGCACAGCACTTTTTGTTGCAATGCAAGCCAGCAGATCGCGCCAGGATTTGGCAAAAGATTCGGTGCCCTCGCGCTGAAGTTGGGCGGCCAGCGCTACATCGTCCACACCAGCCCGCGCAAATTCGGCGAGTACCGCTTCCGCATCACCGCCATCCTGCGGCAAGGTGCCGCTCACTCTGCCATGATCGGCAAAAGCCAGCAGCGTCTTTTCGGGAGCAGTGTTAATGGTATTCGGCGCTGCGAGTGCCTCAAGATAAAGGGTGTCTGAAGCTGCAGGGTCTTTGCTCCCGGTGCTGCCCCACAATAAACGTTGTGGTCGGGCACCCGCCCTGGCAAGTTTCAGCCAGCGCGGTGAGGCCAGTAGCTCACCATAGGCCTTGTAGGTGCGCCTGGCTATGGCAATACCGAGACGATTGTGCAGTGCTGCAGCAACCTTGCCATTGCTGGCAACATCCCAGCGGCTGACAAAAAGCGACGCGACGGAACCCACCGTCGGATCCAATCCGGCAGCAATGCGGCGTTCAATGCCGCGCATATAGGCTTCGGCAGCGGCAAGGTAGTGCTCGCGGGAGAACAGCAAGGTAACATTGACTGGCACACCGGCGAAAATAGCTTCCTCAATGGCCGGAATGCCTGCGCACGTGCCCGGAATCTTGATGAATAGATTAGGGTGTTGTGCGCGGCTATGCAACTGCATCGCCGCCTTTAGGCTGGCGGTTGTATCGTCGGCAAGCAGCGGAGATACCTCCAGTGAGACCCAGCCATCGATGCCACCCGTGGCATCATGAATCGGGCGAAAAAGATCAGCGGCCTGAACTAAATCTTCCAGTGCGAGCTCAAAAAACAAGGTCTTGCCAGACTTACCTTCCAGCGTTTTTTGGCGAATCGCATCATCGTAGAAATCGGTATTCCCGATCGCATGTTCGAAAATCGTGGGATTGGATGTCAACCCCGTGACAGAAAAGTCAGTAATATAGTGGCTCAATGTCCCGCTTGTCAGTAGTTCCCGTGTAATGTTATCGAGCCAGAGACTTTGGCCCAGTTGGTGCAGTTGTTGTGCCGCATTCATTTTTTTTCCTTTACCAGTATTGGGTTGTGCCAGTTTCCGTCTACGGCAATAAGCGCGTCAGCTTGTTTCGGCCCCAGCCCTTTGGTAACCGTTGCTAACAACGCGGGTAGGATGGCGAGATAGTGTGTCGAGCACCGGGCATCACCCAACGCTTGCTTGACATAAGGGCACCTCTAAAAATTCAGAGTTCTAAACAAGACCAGGTGCGAATAAAAAATATTGACGCAGCATATGATGGATATGTAAGGAAATATTTTTTGTGAGCAACGAAGTATTGTGACGAAACGGGGTAAGCAGGCAAGCCGCAAAGCGGCTGCTCGCAAATATGGATTTTTAAAGGTGCCCATAATGATTTATTTCCACATGACATTACAGCCTTCCTTTGCTGCAGCAGTCAGTAGATTAATGAGTGGCAGCGCGCGATGATTCAGGCTTATTGCAGGTTCACTCGCGTCCTCATCTTCTTCCTTATCCTCAACAGTCGGCACCGTGACATTCTCTGCCTGAATAGCAGCGGCTAACCGGCTCAGTGCCGCAGGAATATCGGCCGCCAGAATTGCGCCGGGTATGGTGCCGCTATGTCCCATCATTTTCAGCATGGTATGCGCATCCTCCCTAAACATGGGAATCTCGGCATGCACATCGGTCATAAATGTCACCAGCATAAAGTTCTCCTGGAAGATATATTCAGCTTTGGCTTGCGCATCCGCGCAAACCAGCCAATGCGACGTGAGTACAATCAATAAACTTACAAGCGTAAGTTTTAATTATCTTTTTTAAGGCTATGTCGCAATTAATTGTTGAAATTGTCTTGTTTTCCCAAGAGCTGATAGAAAACAGAAAGTTGGTGTAATGTTTCGACCGCGACCAGTTTCATTATTCCAAGCTAACCGGACTTAAGCTCCTCCAACAGTCCTTTTAAGAACGGCTAGCCACGCCTATCGCCTTGATCGATTGATAAACTCTCTATTTCTCCGGGAATTATCAATGGCACACAGCATAATGTCTGTACGCTGGCGTACAGACAATTGGAGAGTTTGCGCTGCTAACCCTCTATATATTGGATCAACGTAGCAAAATGAAAAAATAAACCGGCCACTATCGAGCCTGCGGATTACTTATTTTTAGCCTTCAGGTACTCGAGTATATTGTCAGCGCCTGAAATCTCAAAAGGGTCAGTCGGGCAATTGTCAGCATAACCTGGTTCAATGAACATTTTCTCAATCTTCCTGTCCTGAACAACCATGGAATACCGCCATGAACGCATGCCGAAACCCAAGTTCGATTTATCCACCAGCATTCCCATCTTTCGAGTGAACTCCGCATTGCCATCGGGAAGCAAAAATACGTGCTCGACCCCAAGATACTTACGCCATTGATACATAACAAATGCGTCGTTCACAGACAAGCAAACCACCTCATCAATACCCAATACTTTGAAATCATCATAGTGCTTCTCGTAACCAGGTAGATGAGCGGTAGTACAAGTCGGCGTGAATGCACCTGGTAACGCAAATAATACAATTCGCTTATTCTTAAAAAGATCGTCAGATGTAACATCCTGCCAGCGAAATGGATTATCGCCACCCACTGAAGCATCCCGAACGCGAGTTTTAAAAGTTACGTTGGGTACTTGCCACTGCTCTGTCATAATTAATTACCTCCCAGTTTTATCGCGTTTATCGTGTCATTTCTGAGTTAGAAAGCTTGAAGATTTAAACCGCCGACAATGCCTTATTACTTGCCACTAATGACTTGTCCGCAGGAAAGTCTTCATTTTCTGTTGATGCAACACTGAATCTCTGCCATGCGCTTTCAGAATCGCAAGAATTCGCCGAAAATCATCACGGATAGTAGCGGGTGAGCGTTTTAAGTAAGAAGCCAGAATCAGGATGCTTATTGTTTGCAATGTAAGCACTGCTTCCAGTAACTCACGCTGGGCAGAATTCAGTGCGCACTTGTGATCCATATCTTCCATCAGACACGATGCATGCATCTTTGCACGTCTGAGCTGACCAATCTCCCGTACCTTAGGATTATCTTCTTGCTCATTTAAAAAAACATTATCGCGGGACTTTTGTTGTTTCACTGAAACCTCCCATTAATAAGCTGCTTTTTTATTATAGCTTTTCTGAAGTGCCTTCTGAATAAGAGAAATGCTTATTTTTATCTAGGAGTCTGTCGGGCAGGTCAAATAGCAAGGTACATATTGATAACGAACTTCATTTTTCGCCGCTGTAAGTTTCTCGCGGCGCTTCCAAGTAAAACCGAATGCTTCTTTATCTTTATTTTTAAGCTTAATTCTCGT
>JAUXRH010000036.1 GCA_030682075.1 Nitrosomonas sp. | reverse complement strand
GTGGAAAATGCTTTTGCCCGGCTAAAGCAGTATCGGGCAGTAGCGACACGATACGACAAACTGAAGAGAAATTTTGAGAGTATGGTAGCCATGGCATGTGGATATCTGTGGCTACCTATGTGAAATGTCAACAGACCCTAGAGATATGAGGTTTGAAGGAAGGGCAATATCATAAAAACTAAATTCATATTGCTCGTAAAAGTCAGTTTCGGTCAATGACCAAGGGGCTGATTTTTCAAGCCATGACAATAGCTCCATACTGAATTCATCATTGAATGCTTTTGGAGAAAATGCATGGGGAAATGGAGCCTCTGATTTAGTTACTGGGCCTATTCTTAGATAGGGATTCGTTGATATTTTCATTCAGGATAGGTTGAAGTTTCGCTCTGATATAACTGATTATGTGTAATTGATCTCGGCAATAAACTGAAGGATTATTGTATTTAGATTTGGCACTCCAACGATGAAGTGGCATGCCTCCACCGCACACATAAAGTTCGGGGCAGGTTTGGCACTTTTCTGAAGTGGGGCGCTGAAGTGTATGGGATAGGGCGAATTCTTCGGACTTAAAAACAGTTATAAGCTCATGTGTTTTTACATTAAGTTGCTCTGAAAATCGGTCAGCTCCATTGAAGTTACTTTTTAAAGTGTCATTTTTTGTAATTGTTCCATCTGTATCAATTACAACAATACCAAAATCTGTAATTCCTGTACCTTCCTTAATACTTTTGCCACCCAAAAGCAAACGAATATAGTCATCCAGGATTCTAATTTTGATAGGATCTTTATCTCGTAAATATATATCAACCAAGCCTTGAAGCCATGTGCCATATTCGGTTGAATCAAACGAAGCTTTCCCATAGGGAAGCTTGTCATGGTTGCCATCCCGATATAAAAAATCTACATTCTTGGTGCCAGTAGATTTAAAAAAATTATAAATTTCCCATGGATCGGATTTTGGTTCAATTACAGCCAATAGCCCTGCAAAAAGAAAAGATGAATCTGGATGTGATTTTAGTTTTTCGAGACCAGCAATTACCTGACTAAAAGTGCCTTCTCCTTTATGACCAGCCCTGTTTGCGTCATTAATATTCTCTGGACCGTCCAGGCTAACAGATATTGATGCACGGTATTGGGAGCATAAATCAAGTATGGCTTCGTTAATTAGCATTCCATTGGACTGGATACTAATGCAATATTTATCTGGAATTGCAGAACGAAGCTGCTGTAGTAGATATTTGAGTCTTTTAAAACCTAAAAGTAGTGGTTCGCCACCATGCAAAACGACAGCAAAGGGTTTAGTCTGGGAGATTCTTACTTTTTTTAGATTAGCGGCGATTGCTGAAATTGTTTCTCTAGAGATAAAGTTGGGCATATCTTCCCAACTATCATCTCCCATATTATAAACATAACAGTAGCTGCAATTAATATTGCACCGGCTGGAAACCTTAATTAATACGGTATCAATCTGAATCACTTAGGACTCAACGGTTGTGACGATTATGCACCCGATCATAATTATAAACAGTTGATTCGCTATCATTCCTAACTTCTTCGATTAGACGGGAAAGAGCGGGGCTGTCTATCTCATCAATAACAATCTCTACAAGTTGCTCATTGGGTATTGACGTATCAAAGCGAAAATGTGGAGAGGGTTGATTCATAGTAGAGTCCTTGGATAAAGAGTTACTTTCTTTATAATATTTTTTAAGAATTATTCAACATCTAAATTTAATGTAAATATTAATCTAATATTCAATTAATTGCATTAATTTGTTTAGTTGTTCTGCAGAGAATAAGTTTCTATTATTTTTATGAAAAATAATACTTTGTTTATTAAAAATAAATTTTTGTATATTTTTTCTATTTTTTATCATTTAATATGAGTCAATTATATTGAATGATATCTAGGAGTCTGTCGGGCAGGTCAAATAGCAAGGTACATATTGATAACGAACTTCATTTTTCGCCGCTGTAAGTTTCTCGCGGCGCTTCCAAGTAAAACCGAATGCTTCTTTATCTTTATTTTTAAGCTTAATTCTCGT
>JAUXRH010000035.1 GCA_030682075.1 Nitrosomonas sp. | reverse complement strand
TGTCTAGTCTTGGGTCTTTAATACTTGAAAAATGATGAATAATTGAGGGCGTTGGTTTGTCTGTCATTTGAAATCAAAATGATAAACTTAATACCTCATCTAGTTTCTGTTTTCAAGCGCTTTTAAGCCCGATTGCCCTGCATGTCTTATATCTTTTTGCAACTTTTGTTGACTAATATGATAATATCAAAAATTATGGGGTTGGTTTAGAATAAAAAAGAGTAATATTATATAATTAAGTTTGTTCGTCTATAACTAAACTTATATAAATATTAATTTTCCTGGCTCTTGAATATGCTCAAATATTAAAACTTTTTTACTCAAAATTTCAGTATTTTTACCGTTAGATTGAAATTGCAGAAAAAGACTCATAATCGCATGTTTTTTTATCAAAAAATTGAATTTAACAACTTAATATTTTTTAATCTCTGGGGATACTTCCCCGGCTCTTAAGGCGAAGGCTGATTGAAAAGTGTGGCTTAATATCCTTCTACAAGCAGAGGGATGTTTTGTTTATAGAATAATAAAAGTAAAAGGAAATGTGGAGACAATTTATGGATATAACAATTTTTGACATAACTTTTGTATCCCTTATTATCATTTTAGGTTTGCTTTGGTACAAAGTTATTAGTACGAAGAAAAAAATGGAAAAAACAGAAAAGACTCTAGAATCAGGGCAGTTTTTACCAGAATGCGGTGACATCAGCCACGGCATGGTAATTACTAAAAATGGTATTGAGGGAGACGAAAAACCTACTTTAAATTGGATTTCTAAGCTTCCTGGTTAACTATTCATCATAGAGATTCAAAAAATTTATCTAATTAATATCCTGAAAACTAATCTCGTATAGGGTTTATGAAGTACTCAAACGAGTTTAGACCTGTAACATCACTCGAAGAGTTTAATTTTTGTGGATGGATACCATGTGTATCAGGCCATCTAGACTTTCGCTTAATGAGCGTAGGGCTTTCTGGTAATTACGTACCTGAGATCAGCGAAGGTTTCATTGAATATTTCTCTAGGAGTCTGTCGGGCAGGTCAAATAGCAAGGTACATATTAATAACGAACTTCATTTTTCGCCGCTGTAAGTTTCTCGCGGCGCTTCCAAGTAAAACCGAATGCTTCTTTATCTTTATTTTTAAGCTTAATTCTCG
>JAUXRH010000340.1 GCA_030682075.1 Nitrosomonas sp. | reverse complement strand
CGCTACGAGCGCGCGCGCGCAGAAGATATTCTGGCAATGGCACTGGTTACTGATGGCTTGCAAAAATTATTTAGTAATAAGAATCCGACGCTTATACGGTTACGCAATTTAGGACTTGAGATTACCAATCGCTTACCATTTTTAAAGAATCGTCTGATACAGCATGCGCTGAGTTAGTCATTCGCTGAATCATCATTTTATTAACGGGAGTAATTATGGCTTTGCGCTTGAATTTATTAATTTCACTTTTGTTTCTTTATTTTCTATCGGATAGCGCTTTGGCTGATGAGGCAACACTGAAAAAATTAATTCAAATACATTTTCCCGGTGAAGAGATTCAAAGTCTGAAAAAAACCCCTTACCTGGGGTTATATGAAGTAGCCGTCGGTGGCGAATTATTTTATACCGATGAAAAAGCAGATTATTTCTTCTTTGGCCATGTGATTGATACAAAAACCAAAGTCAGTCTAACCAATGAGCGTTTGCAGGAAATCAGGGATGCGCGCCGGATAACCATCGATTCTTTACCCCTGGAACATGCAATTAAAACCGTTAAAGGTAATGGTCAGCGTACAGTGGCTGTTTTTACTGACCCGCATTGTCCTTATTGCAAACAACTGGAAAAAGAGTTGGTTAAAATCACGGATATCACCATCCATACCTTCCTTTATCCCGTATTAAATGGCTCGGTTAAGCGGGCGACAGAGATTTGGTGTTCTGATGACAAACATAAGGCTTGGGACGATTATATGCTGAGAGATATTGAGCCAACCGGAAAAGACTGCGAAACGCCACTTTCAACCTTGGTTCAGGTAGGCCAGAAGCACAAAATTACCGGGACACCCACGCTGATTTTTGCTGATGGTTCGATTGTCGGTGGGTTGATTCCCGCCGACAAAATTGAAGAAAATTTAAATCATGCGATGAAAAAGTAAGTTCGCGTCATATTGATCGCCAGGAGGCTGTCCGAGAATAGAATGATCTACTGCGGTTTTATTGCTGGGCCACAATAGACTGAGTATGACCATTCGGCATAAGCACCCAGATTTTACCCTTCTGCTTCATTTTTCCCGCTTGATTTGCGGCTTCCAGACCAAAACCCCAGAAAAAATCAACGCGCACATTACCCTTGATGGCACTCCCCGTATCCTGAGCGACCATTAGACGTTGTAGCTGCTTATCCGTATTCGGCCAGGTTGTCGCAAGGAAAACCGGCGCACCCTGGGGGACCGCACGGGGATCAATGGCGATACTTCTACCCGCAGTCAGTGGTACGCCGAGTGAACCCACTGGCCCTGACAGATCAGGGGATAATTCACGGAAAAATATATAACGCGAATTCTGGTGAAGCAAGTCGTCCAATTTATCTGGATTCTCCTGTCCCCACTGCTTAATTCCCTGCATGGAAGCCTTTTCCAGGAGTAACTCACCACGTTCTACCAATAATTTTCCAATTGAACTGTAAGGATGTCCATTATGCTCCGCATAGCCTATTTTAAGGATTTCACCATTTTCCAGCACTACTCGACCAGATCCCTGAATTTGCAGGAAGAATAGCTCTACTTTATCTTCTACCCATAAGAACTCATGGCTACGGAGTATTTCAGGATTATTTCTTATCTCGGCACGCGTGTAGTAAGGGATTATTTTTCGCCCCTCTAAACGACCCCGCGTTACCTTTAGTTCAGGATAAATTTCTCCTAAATCAATAATGAGAAGCCCGTCTGGCGCGGTATGCAGTGGATAACGATAACGCTTGGATGGTTGCCGACTGCCCTGCAGCAGGGGTTCATAGTAACCCGTGACAAGCCCCTCATCACTTTCATCCGCATTCAATACCTGATGAGGAACAAAATAGGTCTCAAAGAAGTGTCTTAGTGTGGCATTATCAAGCTTCTTAACTGAGATAGCAGCAGAACAGGTTTCTTCCCATAGTGGCTGTTTAATTAAAACAATACAGCTATGTAAGAATGCATCCCATGCTGGCCGAATATCGTCATCCGCCCAGCCCGTCAGTGCAGACCACTCATTTGCTTTAAGAATGGGGTTTTCTGGAGATGCGGCAGATGATTGTTTGGCAGGTGGTGGCGTAATTGATTCTGCCGGTTTGTCCGTCGCAACAGGAGATGTCATTTTCTCAACCGAACAAGCATTTAGTAACAGTACTAATGCAAATAGGGAAAAAGTGGATTGGATTTTCATTAAATTTCAGTTCGCGGCAAATTTTTTAGATTCATTAACTATACATTAACCTTAAAATATGTGGGTAATCGCACTCGAAGCGGCTTTGGCCATAGGACTGTTTGTTTTCATTATATGGTGGACCATGTTCTCAGGGAAAAAGAAAGATGACGAAAAGGATTGAGACTCTAGGAGTCTGTCGGACTTAAGGTTGATCTACTGCGCAAATGGGACAAGCGGTTCATATTACCCTGATTTTTCGTTGCATAGAATGACTATGCGCCTCAAAATCCGGCCAATCTGTCCTCGCTTTCCCACTTTGCTCGC
>JAUXRH010000339.1 GCA_030682075.1 Nitrosomonas sp. | reverse complement strand
GCGAGCAAAGTGGGAAAGCGAGGACAGATTGGCCGGATTTTGAGGCGCATAGTCATTCTATGCAACGAAAAATCAGGGTAATATGAACCGCTTGTCCCATTTGCGCAGTAGATCAACCTTAAGTCCGACAGACTCCTAGCCACGAATTCCAGAATCACCAACAAATTAAAAGACAAGTTGGATGCTCAGGTCGCCAACAACGAATTCTCTCTTGCAATAGGGGCGAATCTTATATAACCCACCAAATTCAACTGGCAACTTTGTCGTTGCCGTTAAATTGAATGTTTCCTCAACTGCCAATTAACGAACAGCCGAAGTAGATTTCCGGGATATGCCGCCCAATTCCTTATCCGCATGTCGAGCCACCGTTGACAGTGTGCCGCATGCCGCGCGCATACCCTTTCCCAGACGTAGCAGCGTGCTGACAGAAACTGACTGCCACAATAATAATTTGAGCAAACGCAGGCCATAGACCGTACCATCTGGACGCACCGCATTTAACAATGCGGCAGGGGGAGAAAACTCAAACGGGTCGGTAATTGCACGAATAGCAAGAAATGGAATTCCCGCACTGGCGGCCACTTCAGCAATTGCACCACTTTCCATATCTACCGCACAAGCACCCGTAGTTTCTGCCAGTTCACGCTTCGCCGCCTGCGTCGTCAGTACTTCCCGGCTGGTCACCAAGGTACCCCCGACCACAGATAAATCGGATGGCAGCCGTTGCTTTAACCGGTCACGCCAATCCAGATCAACCGATTGAACTTGCCCATCAGTATGTATCCATTGCGGCAATACCAGATCGCCTGGGCGCAGACTTGAATCCAAAGCGCCCGCAACACCAAAACTTACCAATGCAGTGACGCCTCCGGCCTGCATTCCGGTCGCAGCTTCCCGCGCGGCACTATGCCCCATTCCACAAAGCCAGATGACGGAATCATTTCCCAGACCTGCCATTTGGTTAAAGGGTAAGGTTTTTGAAATGATACAACTTGCCTCAGCGCGGATTGCGGTAATCACGCCGACTATTTCCACGTTGCTTACCTTCGAGTCAATGCGCGATATCTTGCCAATGCCCATAACGGAAAATACTTTGAATAACCGTGATAATTTAAATAGAAGACGCGAGGAAAACCTGGGGCAGTAAACCACGGCTCTTGCCACAGGCCATCACTGGCTTGATGACGTAACAGGAAGTTAATACCGTCATTGACTTGTTGGCTATGGACTTGTCCAGCCGCCATGAGACCGAGTAATGCCCACGCGGTCTGAAAATAAGTGCTGGTTTCAAACTGGCCCGCTTGCTGAGGAGCAAAATAAGTATCATTACCTTCTCCCCACCCGCCATCCTCACGTTGCACTGACTTCAACCAGTTTGCTGCGCGAACAATCGCACCATGATTAACACTGACGTTTGCCAGGCGGAAGGCCTCCAGTACCGACCAGGTGCCGTAAATGTAATTACTACCCCAGCGTCCAAACCAGGCACCGCCTGGTTCTTGTTCGCGCAACAGAAAATCCATGCCGCGTTGCACTGCATCCTGATGGCGTGGTTTACCATATTTAGCCAGAAACCCGACACAGCGAGCCGTAACGTCACTCGTCGGCGGATCAATCAAGGCGCCATGATCAGCAAAAGGAATTTCGTTGAGATAATGATAAGTATTATCGATATTAAACGCTGCAAACCCTCCGTCACGGGACTGCATACCCGCCAACCAGTTCGCGGCTCGCTCAATACTCTCATGATAAGCCTGAGAATCCGATTGGCTCATGGCCCAGGCCACTGCTGCAGTATCATCGAGATCCGGGTAATGCGGATTAGCGTACTGAAAAGCCCAGCCACCACCGGCCAATTCTGGACAATTATCCCGCCAATCTCCGGGCGCCTCCCGTATCTGCAGCGGTATCAGCCAATCAAGCGCTTTGCGGACAGGTTCCTGGTCTGTCTCTTGATCTTCCTGCAGCGCAAGACTTGTCAGAACCGTATCCCATACCGGTGATGTGCAGGGCTGGCACCAGGCTCGATCGCCTTCTTCAACCAACAATCCCAGTAATGCTTTACGGCATTGCTCGCGCGAGGGATTATCGGCAGCATAGCCTAATAATGTCAGGGCCTCATAAGCATTAACCATGGCCGGAAAAATGGCACCCAGACCGCACTCACCGTTGAGCCGCTCAATTATCCAGCTTTCTGCTCGACGTATTGCTAAACGACGCAAAGCTTTGGGAATATAGGGTTCAAGCAGTGAGTAAATATGTTCAATCGACAGGAACAGCCGATTGAGGCGCGTACGCGCGGGCGGAAAGTAGTTGCGCTCATCCTCTGGTGCCACAGTGAACAATTCACGAATATGAATGTTACGTGGATTGGCCGCACGCGCTTTCAGTGAACACAATACAGACAATGGAACTACCACCGTCCGCGACCAGTACGAAATTTTACTCAGGTGGAAGGGAGACCATCGTGGCAACAAAATAAGTTCCACCGGAACCACCGGCGCGCCTCGCCAGGGTATCTGGTCAAACATAGCCAACAGTATGCGCGTAAAGACATTGGCACGTGCGGCCCCTCCTGCTGCCAAAACCGCACGACGCGCACTCACCATATGTTCTGCATCAGGAGAATCACCGACCAGCTTCAGCGCATAGTAGGCTTTAATTGTACAACTGATGTCGAAATGTCCGCCGTAATACAATGGCCAGCCGCCGTGCTTAAAGTCCTGTTGATCACGGATATAACGCGCCAGTCTGTTTTCCAGCCCCACGTTCACTTCATCCATAAAGTGCATCATCAGAATGTATTCTGCAGGGATCGTGCAATCCGCTTGTAATGGAAAACACCAGTGTCCATCAGCCTGTTGTAAAGACAACAATGCCTTGCGAGCTGATTTAAATTTCTCTTCCAGCACCGTGCGATCTACTGCATCCTGATTCGCTGGGCTTGACAAATGTTGAAAAAAAGCTGTTTCATCTATTCGCGTGAAGTTAACTACGCGCTGTAACACACTTGATATTCTATTCAATCCGTTCATTCCTTTCCATCCAACATATTCTATTGTAATAATTACTAATGCATTGGATCATCATAAATCACAGGGGGCACATTACCATCGTGGACGAGATACTCACGGTTCTGCAAATAAGCCTCGCGTACAAATAAATAAGGATCAAGTGCCGCTTGGTCACGAATTTGCATTGGCCCTGACATACGCGCCCGCTTGTCGATGGCACTCAGCACAGTGAGTGGCGCAAAGACGGTTGCGCTGACCATATAACTCGCATAAAACAAAATATTGGTCACAACACTCACTGGAATATCTGCTACATCACGATTACTCGTAGGACCGTAGAATGGAATAAACCCATAGGTACTGGCGTCAACCCCCCAAACACCTAATGTCTGTCCAAAATCTTCATTATTTTTTTCTAGCCCCATGTGTGTCGCCATATCAAACAATCCCAAAAGGCCCACAGTTGAGTTAACGACAAAACGAAGGCTATCTCGAAATCCCTGGCGCGCTTTACCCTGCAATAAAGCATTTAAAGCAACATTTGGGTAAGACAAATTATCATAAAAATTGCCCACTGAGCGTTGCGTTCCATTGGGCACATATTCCACATAGACATCAACAATCGGCTCCAGAATCATCCGGTCAACAGTATCCGTAATATCATAAGATATACGATTAATATCTTCATATGGATCAATTTCATCCACTTCATGGCCGTTTGTGGGAACCGAAGCACAACCTGAAGAAACGATCAAAAAAAGAAACAACATTATGGCAGTCAGGTAATTACACCTGATTCTTGAGCCAGCATTTCCCAGTCTTTTATCTATTCTGTTCATCAGCCAGTACACTATTTATTTTGAGTAAATCTAGGCAGCAAAAAATATGATCTGCCATAAGCTCCGATAATACACGTGCGGTTAAGGCAACCCAGTAAGGAGCAAATTTCCTCGGCATGGAAAGACCTATTATTCTTTTCATTAATTGCAATAGTTTTCCAGCATGTCCCTTGACAACATCACAAACATCCAGCAAATTGAATCCCGGTCGTTGTCAAGCAAGTGGGTGTCTTAATATTAAGCAAATCCTGAATCAAATGAATCGGCGGTGTAGTCAAACAATGCCCGAAACCGATGAGTAATGTTGGCACTACCACAATAACCAGCAAGCTGTCGTGTACAGCCTGAAAACTCCTTGCTCAGCGAGAAATTTTATCATGCGCTCGCAGATCTATCTGGGTTACAGCCAAGTGATCGATATGCCGCACTTTTTATAAAGCACGCTGCACTGATCTGGCATCACAGATTGAGTTGGATAACTTTACCGAAAGATTAACTCTGTCGATCACCATGCACTATTTCCACTAATTTTAATGCTTGCAATTCCATTTCCATCACTAATGCATCAACTTTCGCGCGAAAATGCCGGTAAAAAATCATACTGGGAATTGCCACTAAAATGCCAAAAGCAGCATTATACAATGCCACAGAAATACCGTAAGCAAGTTGTGCCGGATTACCACCCGTCGGAGAGTTAGAGCCAAAAATTTCAATCATGCCGACCAACGTTCCAAATAAACCCATGAGTGGACTCAATGAAGCAATTGTTCCCAACGTCGTAAGGTTACGATCAAGGTTATGTGCAACCTCGCGCCCCGCTTCTTCAATGGATTCCTTCATGACTTCGCGCGAAGCTTCGGCATTCTTTAAACCCGCTGCAAAAATATGCCCTAGGGGTGAGTTCTCCTGTAGTCGCGCAATCATTTCAGAACTTACGCCATTTCTTTTATACTCGTTTAATACTCTGGGCAATAATTCTTTGGGAGAAACAATACTCAGACGTAATGTCCACATACGCTCGCCTATAATACCAACGGCTATAATGGAAGCAATAATAATTGGCCAGATTGGCCAGCCAGCAGCTTGAATTAAAGAAAACACGCGACAATCTCCTCAGTAACCTGATCCGAATATTCCATTAATTGATTTATCCTCTCATTTGCATTTTTTACAACAGACAAATAATCAACTCGTTATTTATTGCCTACAAATCCAGACTGCTATTTTTGCTATTTTACAGGCTTATTCGATTAATTTTACGCTAAAAATCCACGGATCAATTATGAACCAGATGAGCTATGACCAAAACGGTTCCAGCCATCAGATATTAACAGTTCCTTCATTAATCAGCCGTTCCCTAAGCGATCATAGCAATCAAATCGTATTTTTATACTTCAACGTAGCGTACAAACACGTTTCCGTAAGAAAATCTACACATCTTATTGTCCACAATTACTGTGGATAAGTTTGTGGGTAAATAACAAACTCAACTATTAAGTGACCCTTTCATAACGATATTTTCTAATCTGATTATTTCTTAGGCTATTAATTAACGATAATAAACAAACAGTTAAATTACAAGCAAAGATTCATGCGGGTTTCGTCAGGTCAATCGCGAAATATCTACAATAAGTGTGGATTATTGTAAAATGTCAAGATGCTTTTACTTCCAATATCCAATACCTCCCGTCCCATTTTAAGTGTCAGCGAATTGAATTATAGCACCAAGCTGTTACTGGAACAGGCGATGCCATTGCTCTGGGTGAGTGGTGAAATATCCAATCTCAAATGTTACAACTCTGGTCACTGGTATTTCTCCCTTAAAGATGCAAATGCTCAGGTTCGTTGTGTCATGTTCCGTCACAAAAACAGGTATGTCGACTGGCAACCTGAAGATGGCATGCAAGTAGAAGTTAATGCACTGGCAACACTTTATGAACCACGCGGCGACTTCCAGTTAAGCATCGAAATCATCCGTCGCGCTGGTTTAGGCACCTTGTTTGAAGCATTCGAGCAACTTAAAGCCAAGCTTGATAAAGCCGGTCTATTTGATCCAGCGCATAAAAAAACATTACCAATCTACCCAAAACAGATTGGCATTATCACCTCTCCATCAGCCGCAGCACTGCGTGATGTGCTATCCACATTAAAATACCGCATGCCCGCTTTACCTGTCATCATTTACCCAACACCCGTTCAAGGAGAGGGTGCCGCAGTAAAAATAGCCGAGGCCATTCGGCTAGCCACCGAACGTGCAGAGTGTGATGTCCTGATTCTATGCCGTGGCGGTGGCGGCATAGAAGATTTATGGGCGTTTAATGAAGAGATCGTGGCGCAGGCAATTGCAGCCTCCCCTATTCCAATTATCAGCGGCATTGGTCATGAAACTGATTTCACTATTGCCGATTTCATCGCTGATGTCCGCGCTCCAACACCAACGGGTGCAGCACAGCTCGCCTGTCAAGACGCTCGGACAGCACTACATCAGATCAATGCTCTGGGTAACAGGATGCAGCAGTCTATGTTACATCGCCTTGAGCGATGGATGCAGGATACGGATATATTGACGCATCGACTGCTACATCCGGGCGAACGTATCCATAATCAACTCATACAACTTCAGCATTTACGAGAACGGCTAATCAACCGCTGGTCACATTATATTGAGTCGAACTATTGGCGATTATGTGAAACAAGCCAACGTCTTGCAGCCACCAGCCCGAATGCTTCGCAATTAAAACAACAGCAGCGCGAAATAGCTAAGCGCATGCACCGCGCGATGACGCACTATACTAAAACGCTCGAAATCAATTTGCAGCACCAACAATCTTATCTTCTCCATCTTAATCCACAGGCTGTACTGGCTCGCGGGTATAGTATTAGTTATACTGCGGAAGGCGCCATATTACGCAGCAGCGACCAAATTGATGTGGGTGATAACATCAAAGTACAATTCGCGAAAGGATGGTGTAAGGCAAGCGTATCAAAGAAAAATAAATAGGCGCCAGATTCCCGAATAAAACCTGGCAGAAACAGCGCCTCCATTTCAAAAAGTTACGCCGACACATTACCTATACCCTGCTTTGCAGGGTAAAATGATCAATCACATCCCATCAAGGATTCACTCATGCCCAAAACCTTTTTATCGCTTGGTGCGATCAATGCTTTTCTGTGTGTCGCTTTCGGTGCTTTCGGCGCACATGGTCTTAAACAGACATTATCTGCTGACATGCTCACCATCTATCAAACCGGTGTGCAATATCATTTCTATCATGCCATCGGGCTTCTTATCGTTGGTTTGGTTTTATTTCACTTTCAAAAATCTCGCTTAATCACACTGTCCGGGTGGTTGATGCTTGTCGGCATTATTCTATTTTGCGCCAGTCTCTATGTATTAAGTCTGACAGAAATGCGCGGGCTTGGCATGATTGCACCATTCGGCGGCGTCGCATTTCTAAGCGCATGGGTATTACTTGCCTATGGCGTATGGAAAGAAAATTAAACGGGAGAAAATCATACCATCGCTGTTTGATTTTATCGCGGTATCAAACAGACCTGTTTACACGCACAAACTGCGTATATTTTCTTAATAAAACAGCGATCTGAATAGTGATAAGGATGATGCTGAACACCCTAGTTAGCGACTTTCTATTATGAAACCAAAATTTCTTCATTTTTTTGCGCCTTGTCCACGTGGTCTTGAATCAACACTCGCTACCGAACTGGAACAAATTGGCGCTGCCGCCGTAAAAACCAGTAATGGCGGCGTACAATTTCAAGGTGGCTGGCATACCTGTTATAACGCAAACCTGAAAAGCCGCATCGCGAGCCGTATTCTATGGCAAATTGCGAGTCGGCCTTATATCAATGAAGATGACATTTACAATACGACCAAAGCACTCCTCTGGCATGAATGGTTCGCACCGACATATACCATCCGAGTTAATCTGGCCGCCATTAAATGCCCACTACGCAGTCTGGACTACGCAACACTTAAAATCAAAGATGCGGTCTGCGATAAATTCCGTCAAATTGCCGGGATGCGCCCCAGTGTTGATACAGCTCAGCCCGATATTCGCATTCATGGCTTTTTGGACGCAAATACGTTCACCCTCTATTTAGATACTTCGGGCGAAGCATTATTTAAGCGTGGCCTGAGAAAAACTGCCGGAGAAGCACCGCTACGGGAAAATCTGGCTGCCGGAATTTTACATTTAGCCGGCTGGCAACCGGGTATCCCGTTGTTTGATCCAATGTGTGGCAGCGGTACATTTTTACTGGAGGCGGCTCAAATGGCGCTTAATATCGCGCCAGGTATCGAACGTAACTTTGCCTTCGAGAAATTCAAGCAATTTGACCAGGCACTTTGGAACCAATTAAAAGAAACGGCAGTAGCCGAACAACAACCACATACACCGCAACCGATTTTTGGCAGTGACTTATATGGCGACGCCCTAACTGACGCGCGCGCGAACCTTACTGCCGCACGATTAGACGATGTCGTGCAGTTAAAACAGGCCAATATTCTTGAAATTTCCGCCCCCACACCAAATGGAATACTTATTACTAATCCACCCTATGGTGTGCGAATGGGTGAACAAGAAGTGCTGACGGAGCTCTATCCTAAAATAGGTAATGTGCTGAAGAAGAAATTCAGTAACTGGATCGCCTATATTTTCACCGGCGACCCAATGTTACCAAAATTAATACATCTAAGCCCCTCACGCCGCATACCCTTATTCAACGGTGCGCTGGAATGTCGTTTGTTTGAATATAGAATGGTGCCTGGGGGAATGCGAAAAGATAAGAAAGAAGCGATATCGTAACAATAAGTACAGGTTCTTTACGTCAAACAAACGAATAGTGATATAAAAATGAGACCGGTTTTCTTGTTCATTTTTCTAAGCTGCCTGAGTCTTATCAGCTATGCAATGCACCTTCAGTTTGAAAAGGAATTACTGCCCTGTCCTCTTTGTATTGTTCAACGTATTGCTTTTTCGTTGCTTGGTCTAACGGCATTATTGGCATTTTTCCATAACCCTGGAAAAATAGGTCGCCGACTATATGGGGGCCTAATGACAATGCTTGCACTCGTCGGCGCTATCGTCTCATTGCGTCACGCCTGGTTAATACGCTACCCTGAAACATTGGAATGCGGCATTAGTCCAGAAGAAGCATTGCTGAATGCCCTGTCAATCGCGCAATGGTGGCCGGGCATGTTTGAAGCGAATGGTGACTGTACCAGCATAGACTGGGAATTTTTGTCACTCACGATACCCGATTGGTCATTTATTGCTTTTATCGCACTTGGTCTGTTAGCTGCTCATACGTTATTTGCCAAAAGATGTCGCACAGATTGACTGCCATCACAACCTAGCCCTGCTGCTTTCCCTTTAATTAACCAAACGACCCAGAGCAACTCTGGATCATCCTCTTGGATGATGTTTGGCATGAAGTTGCTTTAATCTTTCCCGGGCAATATGCGTATAAATTTGGGTAGTAGAAATATCTGCATGGCCCAACAATAGCTGAACCACACGTAAATCAGCACCATGGTTCAGTAAATGCGTTGCAAAAGCATGGCGTAACGTATGGGGTGACAAGGAATTGTTAATGCCCGCCTGCTGTGCATGACGTTTAATAAGGTACCAGAAGGCCTGTCGCGTCATACCCGCACCACGTGTTGTAACAAATACGGTATCCGTAACTTTTCCATCCAGCAGTATTGATCGAACCTGCTTAGTGTAACAATCCAGCCATTCCAGCGCATCTTCACCTAATGGCACTATGCGTTCTTTACTACCTTTGCCCCTTATACGCAGCACCCCCATATCCTGACTTACTTGTGAATTTTTTAAGCTAACCAGTTCAGATACACGTAATCCGCTGGCATAAAGCACTTCCAACATCGCGCGGTCACGTATCCCTAATAATTGATTAATATCTGGTGCGCCAAGCAGTGCTTCCACATCAGCTTCGGCCAGACTTTCTGGAAGATGGCGAGAACGTTTCGGTGTTTCGATATTAAGACTGGGATCAATCTGGATTTTTCTTTGCCGTAATAAAAAACGGTAGAATCGTTTTAAACTCGATAACTCGCGGCTGGTTGTACTGGCCTTGATTTTCACCGAGACTCTAAAAGCAAGAAACGCAAGCAAGTCTGCATGAGTTGCATCAATTAATACCCGGCTACTCTGACTATGTTCTCTTAACCACTCACCGAATTGCCGCAGATCTGCACGATAATTTTCCAGCGTATTACGTGACAAACCATCTTCTAACCACAATGTATCAGAAAATTCATCGAGCAGATCTGTATTAGGCACAAACACCCTCGTGATCTAATAACCAACGCTTGATGACTAAGGGATGTCCATCACTTGCGTTCATAAAGCCCCCTAACCCCCCATTTTTAGTGATCACGCGATGACAAGGTATTATGATAGGAATCTGGTTGGCGCCACATGCCCGACCTACCGCTCGTGGGGAAGAGTTTAGCTTTGTCGCAATCTCTGCATAACTAAAAGTTTTACCGCAGGGAATTGTCTGTATAACCTCCCATACTCGACGCTGATATAAAGTGCCCCCCAAATGTAACGACAGATCAAATACGAAATCTGGTTCAGCTAAGTAGGCTAATAATTGATCACAGATTTGTTTTGCAAGTAGATTCTGTGGTGTGAGTTCAGGGGTATCGAGTGGTAGATATTCAATATCGATAAGCCAATCTTCTTCAGTACGAATACCGAGAATTGCAAATGGGGTAGCAAGCTTTGCCTGAAAGTTATTTATCGATTCAGTTGTTGAAATGCCCTTGGATTTCTTCAAAATTATCCTTGGTCAACTTAAATTCATTTTCTGGGCATCTCTAAAAATTCAAGTTTCCCGGCAAGACAAGGCGCGAGAAAAAATTTGAGCGTAGCATATGGTTGATAGGTAAGAGAAGATTTTTTATGAGCAACGCCGTATTGCGACGAAACGGGGTAAGCAGGCAAGCCGCAAAGCGGCTGCTCGCAAAATTGGATTTTTAGAGGTGCCCTTCTGTTATTCAATGACTAACGGAGCATGACATTTAATATAAGTATCATATAAACCAGCTTTAACTCTGCGGTAAAGCTTATTACCCCAGAAAATTATTTATAATCAGTATAGATACAAAAAGAACGACTATCCGAATTATTTCTCGCGTTATGAAACAGATAATAATAAGGCATTAAGTCTTTTAACAAAAGTAGCCGGGTCATCAAGCTGCCCACCTTCAGCCAGTAATGCCTGGTCAAATAATATCAGGCTCCAATCTGCAAAATTCGCCTCTTCTGTTTTTAAACGTTTTACCATCGGGTGATGAGGGTTAATTTCAAGTATCGGTTTCGCATGATTTACCTTTTGCCCAGCTGATTTAAGTAAGCGCTCCAAATTACCTCCCATATCATGGGCATCTGCCACCAGACAAGCGGGTGATTCAGTTAAACGCAAGGTAATGCGTACATCTTTCACTTGCTCACCTAATACTTCTTTCATTTTCTCGGTGAGTACTTGATATTCTCCCGTTTCTTTCTCGCGCGAAGCTTTCTCGGTCTCATCCTCCAATTCACCCAGGTCAAGACTTCCTTTCGCTACGGATTGCAGTGGCTTGCCATCAAATTCAGTAAGATTCGTTGCCAACCATTCATCGACACGCTCAGAAAGCAGCAGCACTTCAATGTCTTTCTTTCGAAATACTTCCAGGTGCGGACTGCTTTTAGCTGCATTAAGACTATCAGCGGTTATATAATAAATCTTTTGTTGCCCTTCTTTCATTCGTCCAACATAGTCACTCAATGATACCGATTGCTCGTCAGTTTCATCATATGTAGACACAAATCGTAACAACTTAGCAATGCGTCCACGGTTAGAAAAATCTTCTCCAACCCCTTCCTTCAGAACTGACCCAAATTCCTGCCAGAATGTTTTGTATTTTTCTTTTCCTTCATCGGTTTCATTTTTTGACAAATCTTCGATTAGGCCCAGTATTCTCTTTACGGTACCTGCTTTAATCGTGTCAATATCTTTTGATTCCTGCAATATCTCGCGTGAAACATTCAAAGGCAAGTTGTTGGCGTCAATCACGCCACGGATAAATCGAAGATAATTTGGTAACAGTTTTTCCGCATCATCCATAATGAATACCCGCTGCACATAAAGCTTGATACCATGACGATGCTCACGGTCAAACAAGTCAAAAGGCGCACGTGATGGAATGTAAAGTAATTGTGCGTATTCTTGCTTACCTTCAACCTTAGCATGAACATAGGCCAGCGGCGGTTCAAAATCATGTGCCACATGCTTATAAAACTCATGGTATTGCTCAATCGTCACGTCACTCTTCGGACGTGCCCATAAAGCGCTCGCCTGATTAATCACTTCATCCTCATCCGAAATGAGGTTTTTATTTTCTTCTTGAGACCATTTTTCTTTTTTCATCACAATTGGCAGTGTGATGTGATCGGAGTATCTACGAATAATACCGCGTAGACGCATGCCATTAAGTAATTCATGCTCATCATCTCGAAGATGAAGTTTAATCTCAGTACCTCGTGCTTCTTTATTTATAATCTCTATGGTGTAATCACCTTCACCCGCAGACTCCCAGCAAACCCCATGTTCTGCCGTCAAGCCAGCACGCCGCGTCTTCAATGTCACTTTGTCAGCAACGATAAAAGCAGAATAAAAACCAACACCAAACTGGCCGATTAAGTTTGCATCTCTAACTTGATCACCGGTTAAAGAATCAAAGAATTCTCGCGTTCCCGACTTAGCTATTGTGCCAATATGGTCAATAACTTCTTGTCTAGACATTCCGATACCATTATCAGAAATAGTTATCGTATGTTCACTAACATCATAACTCACATGA
Source organism: Nitrosomonas sp. (assembly GCA_030682075.1). Classification (GTDB taxonomy): domain Bacteria; phylum Pseudomonadota; class Gammaproteobacteria; order Burkholderiales; family Nitrosomonadaceae; genus Nitrosomonas. The sequence continues at coordinate 19,969 of JAUXRH010000339.1, read as the reverse complement.
ATTTTAAGCTCTGTATCCAATTCATACAAAGCAGCATCGGTTAATCCCTCAAACCTCAGTTTATCTGAGGCGTCAGACGCATTAGAAATCAGCTCACGTAAAAATATTTCCTTGTTGCTATACAAGGAATGGATCATCAATTTCAGAAGTTGTTTAGCTTCTGTCTGGAAGTTCAGATGTTCTTTATTTGTATCAGCTTGCACAGTTTTCTCCCGGAATTAAACAGCTAAGTATTGGGGTCAATGAATGGAAATTCAAGCCAGTGACCCACTACTCTTCGAAGTTATTTTAGACTTTATATTCGTCCCACTAAGAAATGAACTGCATTAGCGCAATCAAATTTATTAGCCATTTTTTTAAATGCGTCGAGTTAATCATCTCAAACTATCAGAGCGTCAACTTCGAAAAAGGGAAGCTTGAGGAAAGCCAATAAGCGCGATGTTGATGGCAAGGTCGGATATACTAAACAGTCCGACTATAAGGAATAAGCTATTGAGTATAAGACATTCACGCGCTCATCCGTACACATCATCCAAACCAGTCCTGAATTCAATTGACCTTTCGACTAGTCCACAAAAACAAACTAAATTTACATCGAGCGCTCTATAGCATAAAGGCTCAATGCCATAAGCGTCTGTGGGAATAAACCAAAGGCTAAAACAGCCACCCCATTTATCGTAATAAGTACCTTAACATCAGTCTGTGGAGAAATGGGATCAAAACTTTCAGGCTCATCAAAATACATTAACTTGATGATACGCAGGTAATAGAATGCGCCAATAACTGATAGTAATACGGCCACCACCGCTAACCAAACAAATCCAGCGTTCAATACCGCCTGTAACACGGACAATTTAGCATAAAATCCAATCATCGGTGGAATGCCCGCCATTGATAGCATTAACAACATAGTAATAAATGCGTACCAAGGGTTCCGTTTATTCAGCCCTTTGAAGTCGTTGATATTCTCAGCCTCAAAACCATCGCGCGATAATATCATGATGATTGCAAATGTTCCTAGCGTCATCAGCACGTAAGCCATGGTATAAAACATGGCCGAACTATAACCATTCCAATCAGCACTGATCAAACCTAAGATCAAAAAGCCCATATGGGAGATTGTTGAATAAGCCAGCATGCGTTTTACATTTGTCTGCGCAATTGCAGCAAGATTACCCACGGCCATCGACATAACCGCAAGTATAATCAGCATGCCCTGCCAATCAGCGACCATTTCACCCAAGCCTTCCACCAGTAGACGCATAACGAAACCAAAAGCAGCCAGTTTAGGCGCGGAACTAATGAATAACGTCACAGCCGTTGGTGCACCTTGATAGACATCCGGCGCCCACATATGGAAAGGCGCTGCACTCAGTTTAAAGCTGATACCCGCGACAATGAACACTAAACCAACAACCAGCACTTCATGGCTGAGCACTCCACTCTTTATGGCTTCAGATACGACCGCGACATGAAGCGATCCCGTTGCGCCATACACCATGGACATGCCATAGAGCAGAAAACCAGAAGCCAATGCGCCTAGCACAAAGAACTTCATCGCGGCTTCTGTTGCTATCACTGTATCGCGACGCAGTGCTACCAAGGCGTAGAGTGAAAGCGATAATAGTTCAAGTCCTAAATAAAGCGTGAGGAAATGACTGGCTGAAATCATCACCATCATTCCCAACGTAGCAAATAAAATCAGACTGAAAAATTCGCCAGTATACATTCCACGACTACTGATATATTCTCGAGAATAAACAAGTACAGAAACAACAGTCCCATATACCAGCAACTTCAGTATGTCTGACATGGGATCGTCTACAAACATACCAGAAAAGGTATAGCTGGTTTCAGTTGAAAGTGAAGTAAATGTCAGCAATGCGCAGCCCAGCAGGGCCAATTGTGCAAGATAATATGCGACATAGCGTCTCTTTTCACCAGCGACAAGATCTGCAAGCATCACCACACACACCATCGCAAGAAGAAATATCTCGGGATAAGCGGAAGTTAAATCAGGTGGCACAGTATTCATTAATCAATATTCCTCATGCAGCCATAAATATTTTTATTCTGTAATAAAATTAGAGTTTGCTCTGCGTGATATGTGCCAGCAAGTCATCCACTGTTGCATGCATGACGTCAGTCAATGGAAATGGATAAACACCAAGCCACAATACAGCTGCTGCCAAAATAGCCAGGATCGCAAATTCCCGTTTAGAAACATCATTCAGCCCCTCAACAGCAGGACTAGCGATGCTCCCGAAGATGACGCGTTTGTACATCCAGAGCGTATAGGCAGCTCCAAATATCAGTGTCGTTGCAGCAAGAAAAGCGTACCAGAAATTAACTTTCATTGCGCCCATGATAACCATGAACTCACCAACAAAACCACTCGTACCCGGCAATCCTGCATTAGCCATCGCAAACAACATAAAAAAAGTCGCGAAGATAGGCATTTTATTAACGACACCACCATAATCTGCGATTTGTCGTGAGTGCAATCTATCGTATAGCACGCCGACGCACAGGAACATGGCGCCAGAGACAAACCCATGAGACACCATTTGAACCATGGCACCTTCTATTCCATAGGCATTGAACAAGAAGAATCCTAAAGTCACAAACCCCATATGGGCAACCGAAGAGTAAGCAATGAGTTTTTTCATATCTACCTGCATCAACGCAACAATACCAATGTATACAATGGCAATTAAGGATAATGCTATCATCATGCCCGCCAGGTATTGACTGGCATCTGGCGCGATCGGCAATGAAAATCTCAGGAACCCATAACCCCCCATTTTCAACAATATCGCGGCAAGTATGATCGAGCCGCCAGTCGGTGCCTCGACATGCGCATCAGGCAGCCAGGTATGGACTGGCCACATTGGCACCTTCACCGCAAACGCCAGCAGCATGGCTAGAAATATCAAGATCTGCGGCTCAAGTGGTATCGGTAACTTGTGATAATCAATTATTGAGAAACTGCCGCCTGAAATCTGATATAGATAAATAAAAGCAACCAGCATTAGAAGCGAACCAAGCAACGTATAAAGAAAAAACTTTATTGCCGCATAGACCCGATTCGGACCACCCCAAATACCAATAATTAAAAACATCGGTATTAAGGATGCTTCCCAGAAGACGTAAAACAGCATTGCGTCAAGTGATGCAAAAACACCATTGACGATACCTGACATGATTAGAAACGCGCCCATATACTGCGAAACACGTTCACGAATCACTGCCCATCCAGCCATCACCACTAATGGTGTAGTAAAGCAATTTAGCAATATCAATGGCATTGAAATCCCATCGACACCCAGATAATAGTAAATATTAAAACGTTCAACCCAAGGATGATTCTCTACAAATTGCATGGAACTAAGGGATGAATCAAATTGCAGGTACAAAGGAATTGCTACCATAAAACCTAATACTGATCCCATGATCGCAATTAAACGTGCTAATTGTGCATTACGATCATTACCAGTAGCAAATACAACCAGGCCAACAACAATGGGTAGCCATATAATCAAACTTAATAGTGGTAAACCAAACAGCATATCTATTCCGTTTTATTCGTTAGTGCGTATCTGTTCTTATAAAAGGACCACGGATAACGCCGTTAGATGCGATTTAACTCTTGAGAATTATAGTTGTTAGAATTTATACAACCATAATGTTAACAAGACAAAAACACCGACAATCATGGTGAATGCATAATGATAGATATAACCCGTCTGAAGGCGACGAACAAGCATGGCTGTCCACGTAATTACGCGTGCAGTCCCATTTACAAAAAATCCATCAATAATTTTTACATCACCAATTTTCCATAGCGTATTACTTAATGCGCGTGTACCACCTGCAAAAATCCATGAATAAAATTCATCAATGTAGTATTTCCGATCTAACAATGTATAGAGTGGCCCTGCACGCATCTTAATTTTGTCTGGCAGATCCGTTCGGACAATGTACAAGTACCAGGCAGTAAAAATCCCACCAACAGAAAACCAGAATGGTGCGGTTGAAAACGAATGCAGAATCATGCCAAAGATTCCTGTAAATTCAGCGCCGAGTTTCTCTATGGCATCATGCTGTGGAAGCACATGAATAGCATTATCAAAATAGGACCCGAATACGATCGGCGCGATAAACCAACCGGCAGCAATCGTGGGTATCGCCAATACAATGAGTGGAAAAGTTACTACCCATGGGGATTCATGCAAATGTTCCTTCGTGTGCGTATCCATTCGCGGCGTACCATGAAACGTCATGAATATCAGTCTAAATGTATAGAGTGCAGTAACAAAAACGGTTACTAATACGCAGAAGTAGGCAAATGCGACACCTGGAATATTAGAGAAACCAACTGCTTCTATAATTGCATCTTTAGAGAAAAATCCTGAAAATCCAGGCACACCCGCGCTGGCTAGTGCAGCGATAAACATAGTCCAATAGGTTAGTGGCATATATTTCTTCAACCCACCCATTTTTTGCATATTCTGTTCGTGGTGCATGGCAATAATTACTGAACCAGCGCCCAGGAAAAGTACAGCTTTAAAGAATGCATGGGTCATCAGGTGGAACATTGCTGCGGAATAGGCGGAGGCACCCAGTGCAACCGTCATGTATCCAAGCTGTGACAACGTAGAATAAGCAACGACACGTTTAATATCCGTTTGGACGACCGCAACCAGCGCCATAAACAATGTAGTAATTCCACCGACCACTAAGATCATTGATAAAGCAGTCTCTGATAATTCAAACAACGGTGACATGCGAGCCACCATAAATATTCCTGCCGTCACCATCGTTGCCGCATGAATCAGAGCCGAGATTGGTGTTGGCCCTTCCATGGAATCCGGTAGCCATACATGTAATGGGAATTGCGCAGATTTACCCATTGCGCCAATAAAAAGCAAAATGCAAATCACTGTTAATAGAAACCAATGCATGCCGGGTATTAATTCAACTGTTTCATTTGCAAGCTGCGGCGCCTGGGAAAACACGGTAGCATAATCAAGCGAGCCGAAATGCATCAGCACCATTGCAATCCCAAGCAAAAAACCAAAATCCCCAACTCGATTCACAAGAAACGCTTTCATATTGGCATAGATAGCCGTAGGACGGGTATACCAAAATCCGATCAGTAAATAAGAGACCAAACCAACGGCTTCCCAACCAAAGAACAGTTGGAGAAAATTATTCGACATCACCAACATCATCATCGAGAAGGTGAATAGTGAAATATAACTAAAAAATCGTTGGTAGCCCGGATCATCACGCATATAACCAATGGTATAGATATGCACCATTAATGACACAAAACTTACTACCACCATCATCGTGGCCGACAGTTGATCGATCAGAAAACCTATTTCAAAGCGAGTATCACCCGTTACTAACCAAGTATAGACACTACCGTTAAAAACGTTCCCTTCCAATACATCCATAAAGATGGCAATGGATGCAACCAATGATATAAATACCAAAGATATCGTAATGCGATGACTCCATGCTCGACCGATATAACAGCCAAACAAACCCGCGATGAACGCTCCTATAAGTGGCGCAAGAGGAACAAGTAAATAAAGTTTTTGCATTTCGGTATTATAGTTATATATCAGTTTAGCGCTGCTCTACTTTAGAACTACGATTACAATGTATCAACCCTTCAGTTTATCTAAATCATCTACATTGATAGTTCGTAAATTGCGAAATAGCACTACGAGGATCGCCAAACCTATTGCGGACTCAGCAGCAGCTACCGTTAAGATGAAGAATACAAAAATTTGTCCGTGAATATCCTGCAAGTAATGTGAGAACGCGACAAAATTCATATTCACAGCTAACAACATCAATTCAATTGCCATTAATAAAATAATTACGTTCTTTCTATTCAGAAAGATACCAACTACCCCTATAGCAAATAGGATCGCACCGAGAACCAGGTAATGGGATAACGATACCAAATTAACTACCCCCCATTTAGAACAAATTACAAGTTAATTAAAAATAAAACTTATTCTTTTCTTTCAGATGCCATTTTAACAATGCGAAGTCTATCTTCACTTTTTACCGCCACCTGTTTTGATGGATCAGGTGATCGTTTATCCATACGCTTACGCAACGTTAATGCAATTGCAGCAACCATTGCAACAAGTAAAATCACAGCAGCAAGCTCAAAAGCATAAACATATTCTGTATAAATCAAACGCCCCAGTTCCTTTGTATTACTATAATCAGCAGCTTGTGGCGATGGAGCTGGCATCTGATCCAAGCCAAAATTACCACCCATTAACACCATAGCCATTTCAGCAACTAAAACTATGGCTATCAGTGCACCAAATGGAAACCATTTCCAGAATCCTTCACGTAGGCGATCAAGATTAATATCAAGCATCATCACAACAAACAGGAAAAGCACCATCACTGCGCCCACATAAACCAAAACCAGGGTTATCGCCAAAAACTCTGCTTCAAGAAGTAGCCATAATCCTGCACAGGTAACAAACGAAAGAACCAGTAACAACGCTGAGTAGACGGGATTACGGGATGTAATAACGCCAAGCGCTGATAAGATTAGAATGATTGCAAAAAAATAAAATACTATGTCCTGAAAAGTCATTTATATGTAGTAAAAATATTTATCGATATTTAGCATCTGCTTGCCTATCTTTTGCGATTTGCTCTTCATATTTATCACCTACAGCAAGTAGCATTTCTTTGGTATACATGAGATCTCCACGTTTCTCACCGTGATACTCCAGTATGCGTGTTTCGACAATCGCATCTACCGGGCAGGCTTCTTCACAGAATCCACAGAATATACATTTGTATAGATCAACATCATAACGTGTCGTACGACGCGTTCCGTCCTCACGCATTTCAGAATCTATGGTAATCGCCATCGCAGGGCATACCGCTTCGCACAATTTACATGCAATGCATCTCTCTTCACCATTAGGATAACGCCGCAGTGCATGCAGCCCTCTAAAGCGAGGTGATTGCGGTGTTTTCTCCTCAGGGTAATGCACCGTAATTTTTGGCTTGAACAAATAACGACCGGTAACCATCAGCCCTTTGACAAGCTCAACTAATAAAAAAGTTCTAAAAAAACTTTTGATACGATTCATAGTGTCTTTTCTCTGGTCAGAACCAAAGGTTAAGCGGAAAAGATTCCTGAACTGACACAGGGAGTTGCATTACTGTGCCTAGTACGAAAATCCAAAGCAAGGTGATCGGGATAAATACTTTCCAGCCCAGCCGCATAATCTGGTCATAGCGGTAGCGCGGAAATGTAGCGCGAAACCAAAGAAACAAGAATAACACAAATGCTATTTTTAACAGTAACCAGATAAAGCCCGGAACCATTGTGAATGGTTCGATATTAAAAGGCGGTAGCCAACCACCCAGGAACATGATACTTGTAAGCGTAGCAACCAGTATCATATTAGCGTATTCCGCTAAGAAAAATACGGTAAATGCCATGCCGGAATAATCAACATGAAAACCAGCCACAATTTCAGACTCACCTTCAGCAACGTCAAATGGCGCTCTATTTGTTTCAGCAACACCTGAAATCATATAAACCAAAAACATTGGGAATAATGGAATCAGATACCAGTTAATAAAACTGTCACCTTGTTGTCCATTAACAATATCGCCAAGATTCAAACTTTGCGACATCATCAAAACGCAAACCAAAGCGAACCCCATGGCTAATTCATAAGAAACAACCTGTGCTGCAGAGCGCATAGCACCTAAAAACGCATATTTGGAATTAGATGCCCAACCGGCCAATATAACGCCATAAACACCTAATGATGTCATCGCAAGAATATAAAGCAAACCTGCATTAATATCTGCCAGGACCATCTCCGGTGAAAAAGGTACAACGGCCCAGGCTGCAAGTGCCGGTGCTATTGTTATGATCGGCGCAAGTATAAACAGAAATTTATTTGCCCCTGTCGGGATGACAATTTCTTTCATGATCGCTTTGACAGCATCGGCAATAGGCTGCCCCCAACCTCGCAACCACGGTATGCCAAAAAAAGTAACCCGGTTCGGACCAACACGAATCTGCATTGAGGCAATAACTTTGCGCTCTGCAAAGGTAAGATAGGCAACGCCAAGTAATAATGGAATCACAATAGCTAAGATTAGCGCCAAAGTCTTCACGACAACGAACAACATTGAACCCCAATCAGTTCCAAATAATTGCTCAAACAGTTGTTGAATATGCTCCATTAATAAATTCCAATTCTTGCCGTCACAATTTTTCTACCAAAATTTCGCCAAACATAGCACCTAACGCTATCGTGTCTGAATGTGCACTGACGACACGTACGCAATCCGGAGGCAATCTATCATCACAGGCGGCATACAATCGTGCCTCGCCTTGATCTTGCTTAACCTTTACCTTATCACCAGCACTGATATTCAGTTTATCCAAAAGCGCAGAGCACATCCATGCTCGCGGTGTTGCCGCATCGCTTGTAACTTGCAGAGACTCAGCCCTTCGTACGATAGGGTCCGACTGATAAATCGGCACCTCTCCAATCCGCTGAAGATTAGTATTGCTTTGGTCTGTAACACTAATAACAAAAGACTTCAGTTTATTATTTAACCGTCCGTTTATATCTTTTTCTTCAGGAATTATTTCTGCACGTACTTGTTCGGATGCTTCATAGTCGAATCCATTAAACTCAAGCAAATTGCCTAGTACACGTAAAACTTTCCAAGCCGGGCGAGTTTCACCTAGCGGTGACACGACGCCATTGAAGCTTTGAACACGACCTTCAGTATTAATATAGGTGCCCGAAGTTTCTGTAAAAGGTGCGATTGGCAATATTACATCTGCATAAGTCGATGCAGTACCTTTATACGAACTCATTGATATAACAAACTCTGCGTCCTTAAGCACTTTAAGTGCCTGCTGAGAATTATGACTATCATACTCAGGTTCCATATTCATCAAAATATAGCCTTGGCATGGCGCTGACGTGCGTTTTAAATCATTACCTAGCATTTGAGCTGCATTAAGTCCTGCTGACTCGACTTGCCCAGGAACGGCACCTGCAAGGTAAGCACCCAAACTATTTGCAGCCTCGCCAAGCATACCAAATTGTGCTTCGGCAGCTTCAGCAATATGCTGCACCAGTACAAGTATGTCCGTATAGTCTGGATGATGCTGAGCCATATTACCAAGATAAATCGCCGCTGGATTTTCCTGTAACAGGCTGGTTGCAATCTTATGTGCTATATCTGTCACTTTGACCGCACTGATTACTTCTTTTAGTTCATCAGCAACCTGTAGGTTTTTTATTACAGTAACTGCCTTTAAAATCTCTGCCATTGTCGTTACTAATGCATTGGGCGCAACGATTACTTCGTTAGTAACGTCGGTTAGTAAATCATCCCCTATTGGATTAACAATATTAAGCTGTAACCCTCTTTTTACTGCTTGTCTAATACGCTGAGCAATAAGAGGATGATCTTTTCGTAACGTACTTCCAACAATCAATACCGACTTTAATTCAGAAATCGCGGCGATACTGGTGCCTAACCAAGGAATTCCTTGTAATTGGCTATCTAATCGAAAATCTGATTGACGTAAGCGATGATCTATATTTTCACTACCCAAAGCTCTGATTAATTTTTGTAATAGATAAAGCTCTTCTATGGTGCTATGTGGCGAAGTTAATGCGCCAATCTTTCCTGCGCCATATTTCTCTTTTACTGTCTTTATGCCATGAACAGCAAACTCTAATGCATCCTGCCAATCACATTCCTGCCACTGACTATCACGCTTGATCATAGGCTTGGTTAGTCTATCCTCAGAGTTGAGACCTTCATATGAAAAGCGATCTTTATCGGATAACCAACATTCATTAATAGCTTCATTCTCACGTGGCAAAACACGCATAACCCGGTTATGTTTGACTTGGACAACCAAGTTTGATCCCAAGCCACAATGTGGGCTAATTGATTTTCTTCTCGATAGTTCCCATGTTCTAGCAGAATAACGAAATGGTTTACTTACCAATGCACCGACTGGGCATAGATCGATCATATTGCCAGATAACTCAGAATCTACCGAATTGCCAACAAATGACAATATCTCGGCATGCTCTCCGCGCCCCGCCATTCCGAGTTCCATAATTCCTGCTATTTCCTGGCCAAAACGGACACAGCGAGTGCAATGAATGCATCGCGTCATATCGGTTGAAATTAACGGCCCGAAATTCTTATTAACCACGACACGCTTAGCTTCTGTATACCGTGATTGACCTGCGCCATAGCCTACCGCTAAATCTTGTAATTGGCATTCACCGCCTTGATCGCAAATTGGACAATCTAATGGATGATTGATTAACAAAAATTCCATTACGCCTTTTTGTGCTGTAATCGCCTGATCACTGCGGGTAAACACCTTCATACCTTCCATAACCGGCGTGGCACAGGCAGGTAATGGTTTAGGCGCTTTTTCTACCTGCACTAAACACATACGACAATTTGCCGCGATAGACAGTTTCTTGTGATAGCAGAAATGGGGAATATATATTCCCAACTCTTTTGCGCCATCCATTACCGTACCCCCTTTGGGTACTGAAACTTGTTGACCGTCGATTTCTATATTGATCATCAGCTGAAGATTCTCGGATTAATCACGAAGAGTTACGTAGATTTTATTTAATGTGAATTACTTAAATGCATGATTAAACCATACATTTTTTATGTTCAATATGGTAAATAAATTCATTACGAAAATGCTGAATCATTGCACGTACTGGCATTGCTGCAGCATCGCCTAAAGCACATATGGTACGCCCCTGGATATTATCGGCGATATTATCAAGCAGATCGAGATCTTCCATCAGACCTTTACCGTGCTCTATGCGATTGACAATACGATAAAGCCAACCAGTACCCTCACGGCAAGGTGTGCATTGACCACATGATTCTTCAAAATAGAAATAAGACAATCGTTCTAGCGCTTTCACCATACAGGTTGTTTCATCCATAATGATCACTGCCCCAGAACCCAACATGGACCCCGCCTTAGCAATCGAATCGTAATCCATATCGGTTTGCATCATAATTTCCCCTGGCAATACAGGCATCGAAGAACCGCCAGGTATACATGCTTTTAGTTTTTTCCCGCCACGCATACCACCCGCCATTTCAAGTAAAGTTGCAAATGGTGTGCCCATCGGAATCTCGTAGTTCCCTGGTTTGTTGACATGACCAGATACAGAAAATAATTTGGTACCGCCGTTATTTGGCTTACCCAGTTTCAGATATTGCTCGCCACCATTAAGTATGATCCATGGAACCGAAGCAAACGTCTCAGTATTATTTATTGTAGTCGGTTTTCCATAAAGGCCATAGTTCGCAGGAAAAGGCGGCTTGAAACGAGGCTGACCCTTCTTTCCCTCAATTGATTCCAATAATGCGGTTTCTTCACCACATATATAGGCACCATAACCATGGTGGTTATATAAATTAAAAGAAAAGTTAGATCCCAGTATATTATTACCAAGGTAACCTGCGGCACGCGCTTCCTCTACTGCCTCTTCCATTCGTTCATAAGTATCCCAGATTTCGCCATGTATGTAATTGTAGCCGACTTTAACACCCATTGCGTAGGCTGCAATGATCATACCTTCGATCAGGATATGTGGATTGTGGCGCATGATATCGCGATCTTTGAAAGTACCTGGCTCGCCCTCATCTGAGTTACAAACAATATATTTGTCGCCTTCATACTGCTTAGGCATAAAACTCCATTTCAACCCAGTAGGAAATCCTGCGCCACCACGACCACGCAATGCTGATTTCTTCACTTCTTCAATGACGCTATCGGGCGAAATCTTATTTGACAGTATCTTTCTGATGGCAGAATAGCCACTACGCCGCGCATAATTCTTTAGCTGCCAGTTCTCTGCATCAGATGAATCGACACCTGCGAGTAGTGTCTGAGTGAACTGGGTCATTTACTCAGTTCCTCCAAAAGTTGGTCAATCATGTCATTAGTCATAAAACTGCACATACGCTTATTATTAACTAATAATACTGGGGCATCTCCACATGCTCCCATGCACTCACCTTCTTTAAGGGTGAATTTACCGTCAGCCGTGGTTTGATTAAATCCAATGCTTAATTTTTTCTTTACGTAGTTTGCGACATCATTCCCACCTGACAATGCACAAGGCAGATTGGTGCAAACAGTGATTTTATATTCACCCAGCGGCTCCAGATTGTACATATTATAAAATGTCGCAACCTCATAGACTGCGATCGGTGGCATACCGAGATATTTTGCGACAAAATTCATTGTCTCATTGGCCAACCAGCCTTTTTCATCTTGCGCTATAGCAAGCGCCGACATTACCGCAGATTGCTTTTTATCAATCGGGTATTTAGCGATCTCGTGATCAATTTTTTTTAGGGATTCAGGACTTAACATCTGATTATTTATCTATCAATCTCACCAAAAACGATATCTTGAGTTCCAATCACGGCGACAAGATCCGCTATCATGTGTCCACGCGTCATCTCATCTAACGCAGCCAAATGAGCAAAACCCGGCGCGCGTATTTTTAGTCGATAGGGTTTGTTGGCTCCATCAGATACTAAATAGATGCCGAACTCGCCCTTAGGATGTTCAACTGCCACATAGGCCTCACCTTCAGGCACATGAAATCCCTCGGTAAATAACTTAAAGTGATGGATCATTTCTTCCATATTCTGCTTCATGTTAGCTCGAGAGGGCGGTGCAATCTTATGATTATTAGTAATGACAGGCCCTGGATTATGGCGCAACCACTCAACACATTGCTTGATGATTCGATTAGACTGTCGAAATTCTTCCATACGAACAAGGTAACGATCATAGCAATCACCATTCACACCTACAGGAATATCAAAATCGACTCGATCATAAACCTCATAGGGTTGCTTCTTACGCAAATCCCATTCAACTCCGGATCCACGTAACATTGGCCCTGTAAAACCAAGCGCCTTAGCACGCTCAGGAGAAACTATGCCTATATCAACCAATCTTTGCTTCCAAATGCGATTATCAGTAAGCAAGGTCTCGTACTCGTCGACTAAAGCAGGAAAACGATTGGTAAAATCATCGATAAAGTCTAATAAAGATCCTTGTCGATTTTCATTACGCACTCTGGTTTCTTTTTCGCTATGTATTTTAGATGACTGATATTGCGGCATCGTATCAGGAAGATCTCGATAAACGCCACCTGGACGATAATAAGCTGCATGCAATCTAGCGCCCGACACCGCTTCATAACAGTCCATCAAATCTTCGCGCTCACGGAAAGCATAGAGAAATATTGTCATAGCACCGACATCAAGCCCGTGCGCACCAATCCACAATAAATGGTTAAGTATTCGCGTAATTTCATCAAACATTACACGTATGTATTGTGCACGCAAAGGCACTTCAATTTGCAGCAGCTTCTCTATGGCCATGACGTAAGCATGTTCATTTGACATCATAGATACATAATCCAACCGATCCATATAGGGTACAGATTGAATATATGTTTTACTCTCTGCCAGTTTTTCTGTCGCTCGATGCAACAATCCAATATGTGGATCTGCACGACGAATTACTTCTCCATCCAACTCCAGCACCAAACGTAAAACTCCATGCGCAGCAGGATGCTGTGGGCCAAAGTTCATTGTGTAATTTCGTATTTCAGCCATACATTAATTCAAAGGTATCTTTCAATAAAGTAGTTCGAGCGTAGCTTTCTCACAAACTCTCACCATAGCGATCTTCACGTATTACGTGCGGCGTAACTTCACGCGGCTCAATACTAACAGGCTGATATATCACTCGTTTCTGATCGGTGTCATATCGCATCTCGACATTACCGGTAATGGGAAAATCTTTACGGAAAGGATTACCAATAAAACCATAATCTGTAAGGATGCGGCGCAAATCAGGATGACCACTAAAAACAATGCCAAACAAATCGAATGCTTCACGCTCAAACCAATTAGCGACAGGCCAGACATCAATTACGGAATCGATTACGGGGAACTCATCATCCTCTGCAAAAGCCTTAACACGTAACCTGCAATTATATTTAATAGACAATAAATGATAAACAGCTGCAAATCGTCGTCCTTCCCATTTAGCATCAGCCGCTGTCTCACCGCCATAGAAGTAATAATCTACTCCGCATAAATCAATGAGCGTATCAAAATCCAATGCAGGATCATCTCGTAGTGTCTTTGCTACACTTGAAATAGCTTCAGCGTGCACAATGACGGTTACTTCCCCTAATTGCTCATCTATACTGACAACATTCTCAGCAAGTATATTTTGCAATGAAGATAATAAAATTTCAAAGCGAGCAGTTGTCATCATTAATTCACCGGGCAATTGTATTCGTGCGTTTTATTTTATTTTGCAATTGAATAATGCCATAAAGTAGCGCCTCAGCTGTAGGAGGACAACCTGGCACATAAATATCTACCGGTACAATTCGATCACAACCACGCACAACAGAATATGAATAATGATAGTATCCACCCCCATTCGCACACGAACCCATTGATATAACCCAACGTGGCTCTGCCATCTGATCATATACTTTACGCAGTGCAGGAGCCATTTTATTACATAAAGTGCCTGCCACAATCATGACATCCGATTGGCGTGGACTTGGACGAAACACAATACCAAAACGGTCAAGATCGTAGCGAGAAGCACCTGTCTGCATCATCTCGACTGCACAACAAGCAAGACCAAAGGTCATCGGCCACATGGAACCCGTACGACCCCAGTTTATGACTGAGTCAAGACTCGTTGTAACAAATCCTTTTTCTAAAGCTCCCTCAATACTCATCGCCTTAATCCCACTCTAAAGCACCTTTCTTCCATTCATAGATAAAACCAACAATTAAGATTCCAAGAAAAACTATCATGGAAATGAAACCAAATAATCCAATTTCATTCAGCACTATCGCCCAAGGAAAAAGGAAAGCAATTTCTAAATCAAATAAAATAAATAAAATCGCGACCAAATAATAACGCACATCAAATTTCATGCGTGCATCTTCAAACGCCTCAAAACCACACTCATATGGTGAGAGTTTTTCACTATCCGGTCGATTTGGCGCTAACAACCAGCCACATAATATTGGCACCACGCCTACAGAAAGGCCAATTATTAGAAACAGTAGAATTGAGAAATAATTTTCAAGCATTTTGCTGTGTAATTAAACTAAATTAATTGCAATTAAAATATTATTCATTTAACAAAATATCATAAGACATGGTGCCGACGGCGAGACTCGAACTCGCACAGCTTTCGCCACCGCCCCCTCAAGACGGCGTGTCTACCAATTCCACCACGTCGGCTGCTAAACCCATGCGTTCTTTTTATTTTAATAATACGTATATTAATTTTATCCAATATTTTTTACTTTGCTCTAATCTGGAATCTGTCTCACTTTAGAACTTTCATTGATATCAGAAATTTTTGACTCCTGTTTCTGTTCTTCTTCAGAACTTGCTCCGTCCATCAAGGCATTAGTATTAGTACTTGATTCTATCCTATCACCCATCACGCTCATTAGGCCAGCATCCTCTGTTCTATCACGCGCCATATATGTAAGACTCAAGCTAGTAATAAAAAAGATGGTCGCAATTACCCCTGTTGTCCGACTCAAAAAATTTCCTGATCCACTTGCACCAAACAAACTTCCCGACGATCCACCACCAAATGCGGCACCCATATCAGCACCCTTTCCTTGCTGCATTAGCACAAGTATGATTATTGCTGCTGCTGCTATAACATGCACCGTCCAAACTATGGTTTCCAACTTAACACTCCAATATTAGTTAATTCTGCACAGACTGACAGATAGAAATAAAGTCAGTTGCAATTAAGGAAGCACCACCAATCAGTCCACCATCAATATCCGGCATTGCAAAAAGCTGCGATGCATTATCTGCTTTGACACTACCCCCATAAAGTATGGTTAGCGCTGACGCCACTTCGGGATCAAGCATGGCTATACTTTTTCTTATATATGAATGAACATCCTGAGCTTGTTGGGGTGTAGCTGTTTTGCCTGTACCAATTGCCCAAACCGGCTCATACGCAATTACTGCATTAACTAATGAACTAACACCTGAGTTCTCGATAACCGCATTCAGTTGTTTGAAAATGACTTGCTCTGTTACATCAGCCTCGCGTTGCTCCGAGGTTTCACCAACACACAAAATCGGCACCATATTGCTTTTTTGCGCTGCTGCATATTTTAATGCGACTGTTTGGTCATTCTCACCGTACACCGCTCTTCTTTCTGAATGACCTACAATCACATAATGACAGCCAAAATCGTTCAACATTTCTGCCGAAACTTCGCCGGTATAAGCACCCTTAGCAAATTGATTAACGTTCTGTGCTCCTAATTTAATGAACGTGTTTTGTAGGAGCAACTGCACTTGTGATAAATATGGGTAAGGTACGCAAACAACACATTCCCCACTGCGCATCCTGGGCATACCAGCAATTATTGCATTAAGTAATTCCTGATTCTGCTCTTTATTACCATGCATTTTCCAGTTACCAGCAACCAACTTCTTGCGCATTTCCAGCCCGCCTGTCTGTTAAAGGGCTTGATGCTACCCGCGATCATGCTTGCAGTCAATCTAAAGAACCTTGTAATATTATGCTATTCCAGTATTTTTCTTTTACAAGCAGTCAGTTATCATAATCATAAAATTTCTAGCAAAATTAACCACTTTGATATATTTCTTTTATCAATTATCAATCTGACAACTTTATTTAACCAAAACGCCCAGTAATATAATCCTCAGTTTGTTTATTTTTTGGTTTTATGAATATCGTATCCGTGACATCAAACTCGATCAATTCACCTAGATACATATAGGCAGTATAGTCTGAAACACGCGCCGCCTGCTGCATATTATGAGTCACTATCAGTATCGTAACTTTATTTTTTAAATCAGTGATTAATTCTTCTATACTGGCTGTTGCAATTGGATCAAGTGCAGAAGTTGGCTCATCAAATAACAATATCTCAGGATCTGTTGCCAACGCGCGAGCGATGCACATTCGTTGCTGCTGGCCTCCCGATAGATTAAACGCAAGTTCATGTATACGATCTTTAACCTCATCCCATAAAGCTGCATTTCGTAACGCAGCCTCCACCTTTTCATCCAAAATTGCTCTTTGTTTTATCCCTCTTACACGCAATCCATATGCAACATTCTCGTAAATCGATTTGGGAAATGGATTTGGTTTTTGAAAAACCATGCTTATGCGCATACGTACTTCGATAGGATCAACATTCTCCGATAAAATATTAACATCATCAGGATGCAGGATGATTTCTCCTTGATAGCGATTGCCAGGATAGAGATCATGCATTCGGTTAAAGCAACGAAGAAAAGTAGATTTTCCACAGCCAGATGGGCCAATCAGTGCCGTTATCTGCTTATCATGGAGCACCATATCAATATTTCTGAGTGCATTAAATTCTCCATAGTAGAAACTTAAATCTTTTACTTCTGACTTATACTGTATTAGCTCAGAATTTGACATTGATTTATTTTTCATGATTCTTCTACCACTTTATTTTTTTTCGCATTCGATATCGCAAATAGATAGCTAATCCATTCATTGCAAGTGTCATCACAACTAATACCAGTCCGGCAGCTGCCGCATTAAACTGAAACTCTTCTTCAGGTCGAGACACCCAATTAAACATTTGTATCGGCATAACAGTAAATGGTGCCATTAACCATTCAAATGATAAATAGGGAAACTCTTCCTGGACTGGAGATGGCGGTAAGAAAGCAATAAACGTCAAGGCGCCAATCGTTATGATTGGCGCTGTTTCGCCAATAGCACGCGCAAGCCCTATAATCACGCCCGTTAAAATTCCAGGCGCGGAGTAAGGCAAAATATGATCTGATACTGTTTGCCACTTTGTCGCACCCAGCGCATATGACCCTTCACGAATAGATATTGGGATTGATCGAATGGCCTCTCGTGTCGCTAAAATTACAATGGGCAATATTAACAAAGCCAGCGCTAATCCTGCCGCCAGAATACTATGACCAAGGCTCAACTGATGGACAAATAACCCTAATGCCAGCAATCCATAAATTATGGACGGAACGCCGGCAAGATTAGTGACATTAATTTCTATTATCTCTGTAAATAAATTCTTTGGCGCATATTCTTCCAAGTAAACACCAGCTCCAATACCCAATGGAACAGCGGATAGCGCCGTCACTATCATTACTAACGTGGTTCCCACCCAAGCAGACAATATACCAGCTGATTCGGCGTGCCGGGAAGGAAAAGAGGTAAAAAAGCTCCATGTCAACCGGGGAGCTCCATCAACTAGCATGTGAGAAAATAACGCGACAAATGTCAGCACTGCAATCATCAACGCCAAAATTCCGGTCACTAAAAATATCAGATCCCAGCGTTTATGATGCGCAATAATGGCACGGATTTCTTCAAGTTTCTTATCAGTTTTCATGAAGAGGATCAATCACTACCTTACTTGTCTCTCTGTTTGTGGGTTAACATCACTTTATAATAATATAGAGGTACGTTAGTATATTTCACGATAGCGTTTACGCAGTATATGACCGATGATGTTAAAAGCTAGAGTTATCAATAGCAATGTCAATCCTGCTGCAAATATTGTTTGATAGCCGATGCTTCCATGCGGCAAATCACCTAGGCTTACTTGCACAATATAGGCAGTTATCGTCGCGGCCGGCTCCATTGGGTTCCATGTAAGGTTTGGCTGCATGCCTGCGGCTATCGCAACCACCATAGTTTCTCCTACTGCGCGTGATATGCCCAGTATGTACGCCGCAGCTATTCCAGAAAAAGCCGCAGGCATTACTACTCGAATTGCAGTCTGAAAACGTGTAGCACCCATCGCGTATGACCCTTCACGTATATTCATAGGAACTGCGCGCATTGCATCTTCTGTCATCGAACTAACATATGGGATAATCATTATTCCCATCACCAGTCCAGCAGAAAGTAAGTTAAATCCAGGCAATTCGGGGAATATTATCTGTAACAACGGCGTTACAAATAACAGTGCGAAGTAACCATAAACTATAGTTGGTATACCTCCAAGTAATTCAAGAAAGGGTTTGGCGATCTCACGTACTGTAAATGGCGCAAACTCGGAAAGATAGATTGCAATGATAGTCCCTAATGGAAGGGCAACCACCAAGGCAATCAAAGAGCTAACCAAGGTTCCCGAAACTAGTGGAAGTATGCCGTAATGTGCGTCATCAAATAATGGCGTCCATTGCTTATCAGTCAGAAAATCCAGAATGGATACATGTTGAAAAAACACATAAGATTCTTTCACAAGCATTGCAACAATTGCAATCATGATTACAACTGACACAAGCGCTGACACAAATAAAAGCATCTCGATGAAACGCTCATGTAAATGACGTCTAAAGCTATATCCTAGCTTTCCGGCTTTCTTTGAATTACTGTGTGACCTTACTGCCACAGAAGATACCTTCACATTAAAGACGTTTATTATATTGATCGCTGGCAAATAGCTAAAACTAATTTACCTCGATCTACTTGACAATTCATTTAAGCGACAGGCAGTAACTACTTAATACCATTCTCATCAACGCGCTTTGTTTGTATTTAAAAGTTCGAAGGTACATGGACATCTTCGAACTTTTTGATTCAATCACACGAGATTATCTACAAGACACTAAAAATCCTCATCATCTTCGTCATCCTCATCATCCTCATCATCTTCGTCGTCGCCATCCTCGTCTTCCTTCAATACCAGCTTGCCTGTGGCAAGACTTGCATTAAGATCTGTCATCGGGGCTTCTTCGTGTACCAGATTCTGGTGGCAGTCAATACAGGTCGCGCCTTCT
>JAUXRH010000338.1 GCA_030682075.1 Nitrosomonas sp. | reverse complement strand
TCTAAACAAGACCAGGCGCGAATAAAAAATATTGCCGCAGCATATGATGGATAGGTAAGGAAATATTTTTTGTGAGCAACGAAGTATGGTGACGAAACGGGGTAAGCAGGCAAGCCGCAAAGCGGCTGCTCGCAAATATGGATTTTTAGCGGTGCCCTTAACTGCAATTGCGACAGCGATTCGCTCTTCGTGCCATAGCGGATACGGCGCAGGTGCGCCAATTCCAAGGTGAGTGCCTGGTTTTTGGCTTCCGGGAGTCTGATCTCATTTTGTGTTCGCGTCAAACGCCTTAAGACCCGAAAAATACATCCCCAGTAGAAACAGCCCGAAGACTACCTTTATCCGTAGCGACAATCAGGCACCCCTCCTCGTCCATTCCGTTAAAAACCCCAATAATGTCATCATCCGAATGATCTGACATTCTCACTATAATTTCGTCTCCCAAGCCAATCATACGCGGAAGTAATTGATCACGCAGGTATGTCGAACCTTGTGCTAAATACCTCTCCAGTTCTGCGACAAAATTACCAGTAAGCTTTACCATCACACGGTCCCGATCACTGTTCAAAGCACCCTCAGCATGTAGACTTGTCGCCGGGTAACTAATCTTTGTTGGGAAGTGCGTGACATTAATACCGATACCTACCACGACCCAATCACGGGGCAAATTCTCTGTTTCTAATCTGGGAGAATTTGCTGTCGAGAGATTTGCTTCAAGAAGAATGCCAGAAATTTTCTTTCTGTTCACGAGCACATCATTTGGCCACTTAATCTGTACCTCCTTGCCCTTGTCAACAAATGAGGAAATTGTGGCATGAACCGCAAGCGCAGCAACATGTGATAAACCAGATAGCCTTGGCCAATCCGTCCGTGGACGAAGAATCATAGACCAGAAAACATTTCCCTCATAGCCTATCCAATCGCGACCATATCTTCCGCGTCCGCCAGATTGCTGGTGCGCCCAAATCAGCGTTAAGTTTTTTGCACCTTCACTCGCCAGTTTCTTTGCCAGACTATTGGTACTGTCCGTTTCCTTAACCTCGTGAACGGTAACATCATAATTCATTACCTGACAGCACAACGCAACATGATCGTGGCCTCTGATTGTAAAAGTAAAAACGTAGTAAAAAAGGGGTTGCTGCTCTTTTTATATTTCGTCAACGCTGAATTCAACATGCAAGTAATTATCTCTAAAAATATCGGTCACTCTTTTGACCCAAGCACGAGGAGATAGCTGGAAGCTTTGTCGGGGACGCTTTGCTGTGCGTTATATTCTTCCTTTCTTTTTCATTGCATCATATTGAATCTGCGCAAATCTTCCATAACCAAAAAAAAGTATTATTAAATATACCAGCGAGATCAAGCTGATTACGCCTATCATTTTGGTGGCATCTGCCTGCATTACCATATTTCCTAACTCGGCCATCGCCTGTTCTCCGCCTAGAACCAACACAGCAGTAAGTATCAGGATGAGCAGTACAAACCATGACATCAGAAAAGAAAACCAAATTAACATCATCTTTTCTTTTTTATTGGGTACTCTTTCATGGTCTAAAATGAATTCTGCTGCGGTGGAAAAAACAGCACCCAATAAAACAAGGATAGACGCGGGCGCACTATGGCTCAGGTTAAAAATAATGAATATTGCTGACAGTGTGATAATGCCAATCATATAGGCCATTCCAAATTTTAGAATGTATTGTCCTATGCTTAATTTCTTCTTCATTATTAACGTCCTTTTGTAAATTTTCTGTTTGGCACGGCTAGGAGTCTGTCGGACTTAAGGTTGATCTACTGCGCAAATGGGACAAGCGGTTCATATTACCCTGATTTTTCGTTGCATAGAATGACTATGCGCCTCAAAATCCGGCCAATCTGTCCTCGCTTTCCCACTTTGCTCGC
>JAUXRH010000337.1 GCA_030682075.1 Nitrosomonas sp. | reverse complement strand
GCGAGCAAAGTGGGAAAGCGAGGACAGATTGGCCGGATTTTGAGGCGCATAGTCATTCTATGCAACGAAAAATCAGGGTAATATGAACCGCTTGTCCCATTTGCGCAGTAGATCAACCTTAAGTCCGACAGACTCCTAGGGTAGCATCCCCTTTTCCCCTCCCATTCTCTACCAAAATTTCTAATTGCTAACGAAAAACAATCGGAACCTGTAGAATCACTGAGTCGAATTTTCTGAATCATTCCAATGACAGCAACGGAAAACCGGATCGAAAACGATCTCATCGCTAAGCTGGCCGATCTCAAATACACCTACCGCCCGGATATCCGAGACCGAGAAGCGCTTGAGAAAAACTTTCGGGAAAAATTCGAAGCGCTTAATCGAGCCAAGCTAACGGACTCCGAATTTTCCAGGTTGAGAGATGAGATTGTTAACGCCGATGTTTTCGCCGCCGCCCGCCACCTGCGCGAACGCAATAGCTTCGAACGCGATGACGGTACGCCGCTCTACTACACCCTGGTCAACATCAAGGACTGGTGCAAAAACAGCTTCGAGGTGGTCAGCCAGCTGCGCATCAACACCGACAACAGCCACCATCGCTATGATGTGATCCTGCTCATCAACGGTGTGCCGGTGGTGCAGATCGAGCTGAAGACTCTCGCCATCAGCCCGCGTCGGGCCATGCAGCAGATCGTCGATTACAAGAACGACCCCGGCAACGGCTACAGCAAAACCCTGCTGTGCTTCCTGCAACTGTTCATCGTCAGCAACCGCTCAGACACCTGGTACTTCGCCAACAATAACAACCGCCACTTCAGCTTCAACGCCAACGAACGCTTCTTGCCGCTCTATCAGTTCGCAGGCGAAGACAACAACAAGATCACCCATCTGGACAGCTTTGCCGACGCCTTCCTGGCCAAATGCACGCTGGGTGAAATGATCAGCCGCTACATGGTGCTGGTGGCCAGCGAGCAGAAATTGCTGATGATGCGCCCGTATCAAATCTACGCGGTCAAGGCCATCGTCGATTGCATCCACCAGCACTGTGGCAACGGCTACATCTGGCACACTACCGGCAGCGGCAAGACGCTCACCTCGTTCAAGGCTTCCACCCTGCTCAAGGACAACCCGGACATCGACAAATGCCTGTTCGTGGTGGATCGCAAAGACCTCGACCGGCAAACGCGGGAGGAATTCAACAAATTCCAGGAAGGCTGCGTCGAGAAGAACACCAACACCGAAACCCTGGTGCGGCGCCTGCTCTCCGACGACTACGCCGACAAGGTCATCGTCACTACCATCCAGAAGCTCGGTCTGGCCCTGGATGGCACGAATAAACGCAACTACAAGGAACGTCTGGAGCCGCTGCGCCACCAGCGCATGGTTTTCATCTTCGACGAATGCCACCGCTCGCAATTCGGCGAGAACCACAAGGCGATCAAGGAATTCTTCCCCAACGCCCAGTTGTTCGGCTTCACCGGCACACCCATTTTTGAGGCCAACGCCAGCGCCCAGCAGATTGAAGGCCAGCAGGCCAGCTTCAAAACCACGGCGGACGTCTTCCAGCAGCAACTGCACGCCTACACCATCACCCACGCCATCGAAGACCGCAACGTGCTGCGCTTCCATGTGGACTACTACAAGCCCGACGGCAAAAAACCACCCAAGCAGGGTGAACCGCTGGCCAAGTGCGCCATCGTTGAAGCGATATTGAGCAAACACGACGCAGCCACCGCCGGGCGCAAGTTCAACGCCGTGCTGGCCACCGCCAGCATCAACGACGCCATCGAATACCACGCCCTGTTCAAAACCGTGCAAACGGAAAAGCAGGCCGCCGACCCCGACTTTCAGCCGCTCAACATCGCTTGCGTCTTCTCCCCGCCCGCCGAAGGCAACAAAGACGTGCAGCAGATTCAGGAAGACCTGCCGCAAGAAAAGGCTGACAACGAACAGGAACCCGACAAAAAGAAGGCAGCCCTCAAGGCCATCATCGCCGACTACAACGCCCAATACGGCAGCAATCACAGCATTGCCGAGTTCGATCTCTACTATCAGGACGTGCAAAAGCGCATCAAGGACCAGCAATGGCCCAATGCCGACTTGCCGCTCAAGGGCAAGGAGAAGATCGACATCACCCTCGTGGTGGACATGCTGCTCACCGGCTTCGATTCCAAATACCTGAACACCCTGTATGTGGACAAGAACCTCAAGTTCCACGGCCTGATTCAAGCGTTCTCGCGCACCAACCGCGTACTCAACGACACCAAACCCTACGGCAACATTCTCGACTTCCGCCAGCAGCAAGACGCCGTGGATACCGCCATCGGCCTGTTCTCCGGCCAGACCGCCAGGCCCGCCAAGGAAATCTGGCTGGTGGACAAAGCCCCGGTGGTCATCGAAAAACTGCAAACCGCCGTGCAAGCTTTGGATAGCTTTATGCAATCGCAGGGGTTGGAGAACCAGCCCGAAGCTGTGGCCAACCTCAAGGGCGACGCCGCCCGCGCCAAGTTCATCAACCTGTTCAAAGAGGTGCAGCGCCTTAACACCCAGCTCGATCAGTACACCGACCTCACCGATGAAAACCGGCAAGCTATCGAGCAGATCGTACCCAAAGAGCAGTTGCAGGGCTTCAAGGGCGTGTACCTCGACACCGCCCAGCGCCTGAAGGAAAAGCAGGACAAGGGCGGCGACAAGACTGACCCGGCAGTGCAGCAGCTCGATTTCGAGTTCGTGCTGTTTGCATCGAGCCTCATCGATTACGACTACATCATGGCCCTCATCAGCCGCTACGCCAGCCAGGCACCGGGCAAGCAGAAGATGAGCCGGGAAGAACTCATCGGCCTGATCCAGTCCGATGCCAAGTTCGTCGACGAGCGAGAAGAGATCACTGCCTACATCAACAGCCTGGAAACCGGCAAACCGCACACCGAGCAAGGCGTGCGCGAGGAATACGCTCAATACAAGGTCACCAAAACCGCCCAGACCATCGCCGAAGTAGCCACCCGACACGGTCTCTCCGCCGCCGCCCTGCAAACCTTCGTGGACGCCATCCTGCGCCGCATGGTGTTCGATGGCGACCAACTCAGCGACCTGTTCGCCCCATTGGAACTGGGCTGGAAAGCGCGCACCAAGGCCGAACTGGCGCTGATGGACGAGCTGATTCCCCTGCTCAAAAAGCTTGCTCAAGGGCGCGAGATTTCAGGGCTGGGCGCGTATGAGCAATAAGGGAGGAAGGCCATGCAGAACGATCTGATTCACTCGATGACAGAAACCTTTGAGGGTCATGCACAGGCCACTGAAGGCGGCATCGAATATTGGTTGGCGCGAGACATACAGCATTTGCTGGGTTACACAAAATGGGACAATTTCCTGAATGTTATATCCAAGGCGAAGACCGCTTGTGAGGTGTCCGGTCACAACATCCAAGACCATTTTGCCGACGTCGGGAAAATGGTCGAACTGGGCTCCGGTAGCCAGCGCGAAATCAGCGACATCATGCTCACGCGCTACGCCTGCTATCTGATTGCCCAGAACGGCAACTCAGCCAAGCAGGAAATCGCCTTTGCCCAAACCTACTTCGCCATGCAGACCCGCAAGGCGGAGCTGATCGAACAGCGTCTGCTGGAAGCTGAGCGGGTGACCGCGCGCAAAAAACTGTCCGATACCGAAAAAGAGCTTTCCGGCGTCATTTTTGAACAGACCGGTGGCAACCAAAACTTTGCCCTGATCCGCAGCAAAGGTGACCAGGCGCTGTTTGGCAAAAGCACCCAGAGCATGAAAGCGCAGTGGCAGGTGCCAGATAACCGACCGCTGGCGGACTTTGCTCCTACCATCATTCTGAAAGCCAAAGACTTCGCCACCGAGATCACCATCCACAACGCCCGTACACAAAATATGCGCAGCGAACCGCAAATCTCCAGCGAACACGTCACCAACAATCAAGCTGTGCGGCAAACCCTGCTCAACCGGGGCATCCGCCCGGAAAGTCTGGCCCCTGCCGAAGACGTGAAAAAGGTCGAGCGCCGTTTGGCTTCAACCGAAAAGAAGGCATTCAAGAAACCCGACGGGTTGGAAGACGCATGATGCAAAACACCCGCGTCCAGGCCGAACTGGCGCTGATGGCAGAGCTGATCCCGCTGTTGCGCAAACTCGCCCAGGGGCGCGAGATTTCAGGGCTGGGAGCGTATGAGCAATAAGGCGCATAAACGCGGCTTGCTGCCCAAGCTGAGATTTCCCGAGTTTCGGGAGGCGGGGGAGTGGAAGGAGAAACGATTGGAAGACTTCGCGGTAATTGTGCGAGGAGGATCGCCTCGCCCGATTGATGAATATATAACCAACGCCCCCAGTGGCCTTAATTGGTTAAAAATTGGTGACATTGATAAAGAATCAAAATATGTCACAAGCACACAGGATAAAGTTATTCCTGCTGCCTTGAATAAAACCCGAGTGGTAAGCCCCGGAGATTTGATACTTTCAAACTCGATGAGTTTTGGTCGTCCGTATATTCTAGAAATTAAAACTTGCATCCATGATGGATGGATTGCTGTTTCTGAAATCGATAAAAGTCTCGATAGGGATTATCTCTACTATCTGATGATGACTTCCGCCAGTCAAACGTATTTCTCAAACAATGCGGCTGGTAGCGGCGTGCAAAACCTCAACGCAGACATCATCAAGCTATTACCCGTTTCATATCCCAGCAAAAAAGAGCAACAAAAAATCGCCGACTGCCTCTCTTCCCTCGACGAAGTGATCACCCTGGAGGCGCAAAAGCTCGACACGCTCAAGACCCATAAAAAAGGGCTGATGCAGCAGCTTTTCCCCGCCGAAGGCGAAACCCTGCCCAAACTGCGCTTCCCCGAGTTTCGGGATGCGGGGGAGTGGGAAGTAAAGTCTGTTGGCGACTTCGGGGACGTAGTCACTGGAAGCACTCCCAGTACGGTACGCCCAGAATTCTATGGAGGAGGCATTCCGTTTGTTTCACCCGCCGATATTTCTGATCTTCGATTCGTAAACGGAACAAAGACAACATTGACCGCTTTGGGCTTCGACGAAATTCGCCCAATCAAAGCGAACAGTGTTCTGTTTGTGTGCATCGGATCAACCATCGGAAAGGTGACACAAAACGAGCGGGTCTGCGCGACGAATCAGCAGTTAAATTCTGTGATTCCGAACGCGGAGCATTCGGGCGGATTTGTGTATTACATCCTCAGCTTGAGTGCTGGGCGTATCGCCAACCTTGCCGGAAAGCAGGCTGTCCCGATCATCAACAAAACCCAATTTTCCGCAGTTAGATTGCCCGTTCCAGAATTACGAGAGCAAGAACGAATCGCCGACTGCCTCGCTTCCCTCGACGACCTCATTGCCGCCCAAACCCAACAACTCACCGCGCTCAAGACCCATAAAAAAGGCCTGATGCAGCAGCTTTTTCCGGCCGAGGATTAGGGGGTGAAAGATGGGTAAGCAACTGGATGAGTATTCGCCGCTTGAATCACTGCATCATATTGCCAGGCTGATTGATGATGCTACTGATAATGCGCTGCCTGAGAAAGCGCAGCAGGCGCTTCAGCTTTGTGATGCATTGGAAAAACGTCTCGATGCACGGCAATTAGTTGAACTTAATTATTTTCGGGCCAATGCGTGGTCGGTGATTCGACATGCAAAGCACTGTGACGAATCGAAAGTATGGGAATGGGATCAGCCTGAGATTCTGCACGAGATTTTCTGTTTGCGTACCGCCGTGCGATCTGCCGAGTTTGGGTTGCATGAACCGTTTAGGCAATGTCAAATACTTGTCAATACCGGCAATATATTGAGCCATATAGGGCGACCGATAGAGGCGTTTGAATACTGGAATCGCGCGCTTGAGTTAATGCCGAATTTTGCGATGGCGCTTGGCAATCTCGGCTTTGGCCTGGAAACTTATGCGAAATACCTTTATGACCCAGGCCATCAGGTTGTAATTCTGAAAGAAGCCTGTAATTTTCTTAAGTCAGTCGCCGCGCATGGTGTTGTTTGGGACAGTAACGATTATCAGCGAATTTTAGCGAGCATGCTGGGCAGGGCTGAAGGCATTGAATCTCACGTCGATTTTAGCTATCTGGAGAACATTTCACTTTATGAGCACTCGCTTGGTCGGTCGAAAGTGGAACGTAATTATCGTGCATGGGCATTAGGTAATGGATTATTCCTGTCGCCCCTCAATGATCTTGGCGCGTATCCCATTGCCGCCCATGATGTACTGCACTTGCCTGATATGGTTCGGCCAATTTCAGAGCCGCCGCACTTTATCGGTTTTTTTAACCAGCTAAAGCAGGAGTACGTATCCGCACGTTTTTTGTGCTGGCAAGGCATAACAGAGTCTGATGCCTATAAGTCGCACTTCTCGGATAAGGAGACCCTGCTGATTAATACACTGGATTTTCCTGTGTATTCAGTATTTGTAGAGCAGGTCAAACTTGCATTTCGGATGGCGTATTCGCTATTCGACAAAATCGCGTTCTTTATCAACGAGTACTGGTCGCTAGGCATGCAAGAGCGCTCGATTAATTTTCAGTCTATTTGGTTTGAAAACGGCACCAAGGGTAAACCAAAGGTTCTACGCGCCTGCTTTCAAGACCGTCAAAATTTACCCCTGAGAGGGCTTTACTGGCTAAGCAAGGACTTTGTTGAGTCTGATAAAGATAGTGTTGTTTTGGGTGAAACAATGGAGCCAGATGCATACAGGTTGCGCTCAATCCGAAATCATTTAGAGCATAAGTATCTTAAAGTGCATGATGATTTGTGGAGCTATGCTGATCGTTCCGATAATGCATTGTTTGATGATCAATGGGCTTTTCATTTGTCGATGCAAGAGCTA
Source organism: Nitrosomonas sp. (assembly GCA_030682075.1). Taxonomy (GTDB): domain Bacteria; phylum Pseudomonadota; class Gammaproteobacteria; order Burkholderiales; family Nitrosomonadaceae; genus Nitrosomonas. Next base: position 414 of record JAUXRH010000337.1, on the reverse strand, counting down.
AACAAAAAATCGATAAGAATATTGAAAATGGCCAGGGCTGGGATGACGTATTTGTCACTTGCTGTGCATCGGGAAGAAAATATTCGCCGTTCTCAAGTGCCGGACAAGATCGCTTTTCCTATGACGCTGCCAAGATGGGAGAATTTTTGATGGCTTGGCTCACGCAGGTGGAAATGGCGGAACTTTTTCATACGACTAAGCTGAATATTGCCAAACACCTGAAGGCCATATTCACCGAGAAAGTGGATCGTTCCCACGCTCCAGCGTGGGAACGCAGCTTGCACCGCTCCAGCGGTGTGTACTGGCAGCGACCGGTATCAGGTGAGGATGCGGTGGTAGATACCCCCGCGCCCCGGTCAGAAACCAAGCCATGAGCCGAAGCCGATACGTCATTCTTGAGCCGGACAAGCCGCA
>JAUXRH010000336.1 GCA_030682075.1 Nitrosomonas sp. | reverse complement strand
GCGAGCAAAGTGGGAAAGCGAGGATAGATTGGCCGGATTTTGAGGCGCATAGTCATTCTATGCAACGAAAAATCAGGGTAATATGAACCGCTTGTCCCATTTGCGCAGTAGATCAACCTTAAGTCCGACAGACTCCTAGATAAGAACTGGCATTATTGGGGAAGACGCTATCGTCGGCCGATGGCGCTTTGCTTATCCGTTTCAGCGTCCTGATTGCTAAATTTACAGCTCAATCAGTTGTTTTATCTGACGGTAACAACGTATAATTAACCACTTATCCACCGTCCATCTACACGGGCATCCACGTAAATTGTGTGTGAGAACCGATTCTACTCACACACAATGAAAGCTTTAGAATCGGTAGTACTCAACCGCGATGAATTCAGAACAGTTACAGCTATTAGTTACCCGTGTCATGCCTTATGGCAGGTACAAGGGACATCTGATCGCCGATTTACCTGGAAATTACCTTAACTGGTTTGCCCGTAAAGGGTTTCCCCCAGGCGAAATCGGCAATCTATTGGCGTTGATGCAGGAACTGGATCACAATGGCCTTTCATCGCTATTAACGCCCCTCAGGCAACGATGACCTGATCGCTAAATTCAGCTTGTTCAGGATCAACAAAAAAATAGGAACCCGGCACGAAACTGATGAAAATCCCAAAAAGAATTGAACCCCTGGTCCAGGATGGCCTTGTCGACGAGGTCATCCGGCAACTGATGAGTGGCAAGGAAGCCACGGTCTACGTGGTGCGTTGCGGAGAAGAGATCCGCTGCGCAAAAGTTTACAAAGAAGCCAACAAACGTAGTTTTCGCCAGAGTGTGGATTACACCGAAGGCCGCAAAGTTAAAAACAGCCGTCGAGAACGTGCCATGGAAAAAGGCACCCGCTATGGCCGCAAAGCACAGGAAGAAGCCTGGCAAAATGCCGAGGTGGCCGCCTTGTACCGACTTGCCGCTGCGGGTGTGCGCGTGCCCAAACCGTATAACTTCCATGAAGGCGTATTATTGATGGAACTGGTGACCGACAGTGAAGGCAACGCCGCCCCGCGACTCAACGATCTGGTTCTCACGGCAGAACTGGCCCGCGAGTACCATCGCACATTAATCACAGAGGTGGTACGTATGCTCTGCGCCGGGATTGTGCACGGCGATCTGTCCGAATATAACGTGCTGATCGACAGCACCGGGCCTGTCATCATCGATCTGCCTCAAGCCATCGATGCGGCCGCTAACAACCAGGCCTGCAAAATGCTGCTGCGGGACGTCGAAAACCTGGCTACTTACTTCGGTCGCTTTGCGCCTGAGTTACTGACCACCGACTATGGCATGGAAATATGGTCACTTTACCAAAGCAGCCAGCTGCGCCCGGAAAGCATCCTGACAGGCTGTTTCGAGCGTATTGAGAATCCGGTCGACTTGAACAGTGTCCTGCGTGAAATCAATGACACAATCAAAGAAGAAACGGCACGGCAACTTTATCGTACCTTACGTCAATGACAGGCGAGGTAGATACGATACTCAAATTTAAAACAACATTTCCCCCAACACTTCTACCCCGCCCCATCTTCTGACTAAAGGGCACCTCTAAAAATTCAGAGTTCTAAACAAGACCAGGCGCGAATAAAAAATATTGACGCAGCATATGATTGATATGTAAGGAAATATTTTTTGTGAGCAACGAAGTATTGTGACGAAATATGGATTTTTAGAGGT
>JAUXRH010000335.1 GCA_030682075.1 Nitrosomonas sp. | reverse complement strand
ATTGTAACTGCATATCAAACGGGTGATTACACCATGAAACAGATTGCAGACGAATTTGGGTTGCATTACGCGACAGTTAGTCGGGTTATTAAAAAAGCAGAAGGGAATTAGTGTGGTGCCACAAGACTTGACCCCGTTTTTGATGCGGCATTTTAAAAATAGCGAAAATATTGGATTGTGTTTTAATAGAAAAATCGAACAGCAAAGAGGATTTACTGATGTTTTTGTAAGTTCAAGTTTCTTTTCATTACACTCACTCAGCATAAAAGAAAGCAATAGTATAGCTCCTCTTTATCACTATCCTGAAGCCGCTCAGCAACAAGGCATAGAAGAAAACAACAAGCGCATACCCAATCTAAAACCTGAAATTATCGGACAAATCGCCGCAGGACTTGGTTTGAGGTTTGTTGATGAAAAGGAGGAAAACACAAGTACTTTCGCACCTATCGATTTGCTGGATTATATCTATGCAGCATTACATTCGCCTACATATCGGGAGACATACAAAGAATTCCTGAAAATTGATTTCCCGCGTATTCCTTACCCGAAAGATAGTGATATCTTTTGGCAGCTGGTTCAGCTTGGCGGACAGTTACGACAAACTCACTTGCTTGAATCGTCAACGGTTGAAGAATACATCACCAGCTATCCGAAAGAGGGTGACAACGTCGTTACCAGAAAAATCATCAAAAAAGACTGGGAGCTTTACGATACCGACAATCAATTAGGCCGCATATGGATCAATGAAGCTCAGTATTTTGACCAAATACCACTAATCGCATGGGAGTTCTACATTGGCGGCTATCAACCTGCACAAAAATGGCTCAAAGACCGTACCGGACGTAAGCTAAGCTATGAAGATATTCTGCATTACCAGAAGATAATCAAAGCACTTGCGGAAACAAATCGCTTAATGCAAGAGATTGATACTATCAATATCGTGTAACCGATTATTCAAGCTGATAGATTATGGATTTATCCTATTTAAAGAACGACAAGAGTATCAAAAGTAATTACGCCCTATTTTGCAACACTATAATAGTTCCGGTATGCGATAGATACGCTTCTTATCGACTTTTTAATAAATTCTTTATCACACGCGAAAACGGAACCTGTAATTTTTATACTTATAATCAATAAGATTTCATCACATGGATAAACATTGGATTGCTCAA
>JAUXRH010000330.1 GCA_030682075.1 Nitrosomonas sp. | reverse complement strand
GGCCTACCCTCATCTCTTGTGCAGCATAGCTGCTTGGGGATGTTTTCCCCTTGCGCCTTCGTGGCACACTTTCATCGGCGTGAAGTGTGTTGCCCTGCAGCAGATGCCAGGTCAGACAATCGACCAGAGGTTGCAGGGCTGCACCCGGTGCGGCCCACCCATTGCGCCAATGTGGAGCGCGATAGCGTGACCTGTTCGCGCGCGGCCATGCCGCCGTCGATCACAGTCGGAGGAACCGGTTCTGCAGTGATGGTTTCGCAGGATTTGCACGCATACTGCGGGCGAATGTGGTGATGCGCGCGGGCGCGGAGGTTTATTCACCGGTGCGGGCAGTTGCTCGATTTGCGCCTCTATTTCGACGGTGTCGGCTTCCCAGGCTTCTTCGAGCAGGCTCAGCTGCAATTACGACAGCGATTCGCTCTTTGCGCTTTCCAATTGTCCTGGTATTTAGCCCATGCTTACGACAATAAGCCGCCTGCGATATTCCGCTTGCCCACCAGGCTTCTATATGACTTTGTTGATCTTTCTTTGATGCCATTGATTATCCTCCCGCGTAGTCCTCAGGATAATAATGTAGTGATTTGTGATTTCTTAGATGGTAGCGTTGGTCGGTTACGCTGAATCCGCCTAAAACAGGGGCATAAGGAAAAAAAGGCGGTATTTGCAAGAAATTTGCACAGAAATTGCACCAAAAATGAATATTTCGGATAAAAACACATCCAAAAAAACGACCAGAATGCTCGCGATATTTAAAAAATGAAATTTCAGACTGAAAGTGCTGGGTTTTTCAATAGCCTGTTAATTGTTACGGATATTAATTGATATCCGTCCACTTTAATCGCACTTAATCTGATCTTTCTCATACTTCCCTTGAGCGCCTGTTTTATAACTTATCTGAACTAGCTCTGCGATTTATTTCTTCTACTCAAGTCTTATTCTAGGATCGACCAAGGTATAGGATATATCAGTCAGTATCAATCCGATGATATAAAGCACCGAGCCCAGAAAAACCATTGCACGCACTATCGCAAAATCTTGTGAGTTAATCGCTTCGATCGTATAGCTACCCAAACCTGGAATACCGAAAAATGATTCGGCTATGAGGCTGCCGAGAAACAATAAGGGAACGACTACAACTATACCAGTAAGGATTGGAATTAATGCGTTCCTAAGGACATGCTTGAATAAAATAATATTAACTGGCAAGCCCTTGGCACGCGCTGTACGAACATATTCTTTATCCATTTCTTCTAAAAAAATGGTGCGGTACCAGCGCGTATTGGCGCCAGCACTACTAATCACACCGATAATTATAGGCAAAAATAAGAACTTACCCATATCCAGCCCACTACCATAACCGGAAATAGGGACCAAATGCCATAATTTACTAATAAGAAATTGCCCGCCAATAATATAAAACAAACTTGATATTGACATTAGTGCGACACACAAGACGACACCCCAGAAATCTATATATGTCGCTCGAAAAAATACCATCAGTAACGCAAATGTAATGTAAGCGAATAATCCCAACAAAAATACCGGTAATGCAATTGCTAAGCTTGGGACCATCCGCATCTTAATCTCTTGCCAGATATCACGTCCATCATCTGCATACCCAAATTCGAATACAAACATTGCAACTGATTTTTCAAAAAAGATAGTGCGTGTGATTTTATCCAGACCTGCCTCTTCACGGTTAATTAACAGTGGCTTATCATAACCACGCTCTTGCTTCCACTTGTCAATTGCAGCGGGTGTTACATACTTAACACCCAATTGCATGCGTGCCATATCATCGGGCGTATTTACCACAAAAAATAATGTAAATGTAATTAGATTCACGCCAATTAGAATTGGTATTGCATAGAGGATACGTCGAAAAATATATTTAAGCATGCCTGTTTCAATAGCCTGGCTACTGCGACTGCAACCCAATTCCGACACTACGCTCCCTGCGACGATATGCCTTTATTGCAGGAATTAAACCTAACACCAGTGCTGCTGACATCAGTACCATTGGCCAAAGTACCGGCGCATTCCACTCATTTCTCTTCTGCTTTCTCAAGTCGGCATCTATCCTGAAATACTTAATATTATTATTAGATATGCGGTTAGGTTTTACATTTTTATACCAGGCATGATACAAACCATAATCCTTAGGATGATATCCCCAAAGCCAAGGCGAGTCATGACGAAGGATATCAACCATTCGGTCAATTATTTGTTGTCGCTCAGCACCATTTTCCATGTTCTTCATCTCCTCAAATAGACGATTGTATTCGGGGCTGTCATAATTGGCGGCATTCTCACCATTATTGCCCACCTTGCGTTGTGGGCCATATAGCAAGAATAAAAAATTTTCCGGATCGGGATAGTCCGCATTCCAACCCCATTCAAAAATCTGCGCATTCCCTTTACGTATTTTATCCTGAAAACGATTGTAGTCAGTACTCCTGACGACCAGTTGAATATTAAGTTTCTGGAATTGCTTACGCATCCAATCAAGCGCTGATTTATCCTCAGAACTGCGAGCAGTAACATCAAAGTAGAGTATTAGCGGCGCGCCTGTTTTTTTATCTATACCATCTGGATATCCCGCCTCGGCAAGTAATCTCTTAGCAACTTCAATTGGTTTGCGCTGCGCTCGTCCATTAACCCAATCATAAACGACTGGATTGATCCCTTCTTCCCCATCACGATGACCTGCTATCCCTGGAGATATTGGGCCATGTGCTGGCAATCCCCGGCCGTTGGCAAATATTGAAACAAATTCTTCATAATCTACCGCTATTGAAATAGCTTGTCGGAGTTTTTTTGACGATTCATAAGTTTGTTCTGTCACGCCACCAACCACGGGATCCAACATATTAAATCCCATGTAATAGGTTGATGGCGCTATTGCTGTTTCTAATCTTATGCCTTGTGAAATCATTGCTTCAGTTACGGTCGCCTCACCTTGACCTACGAGTTGCACTGCCTGATCAAAGCTGTCGGAACCGATTCCCGATGCATCATAATACCCCTGCAAAAACTTATTCCAGCGGGGGATGCTTTCTTTATCCCGACTGTAGACAACTTTGTCTATAAACGGCATTGGCTTACCGGCATCAATTAGTAAACCTTTTTTCTCATCATCTGGCATGCCTTCCGATGGATAGAACTCACTATGGAAATTAGGATTCTTTTCCAAGATCATTATTTGATTTACTTTATTCTCGGTAAGCATATAAGGCCCGGTTCCAACAGGAAACCAATCCAGTGTAATATTTTTATCTTTCAATACTTGCTGTGCATAGAATTGCTCTGCCTCCCATGGAACTGGTGCAAAAAACGCCATTGCCAACCAATACATAAATTGTGGATACTTTCCTGCAATCTTTACTCGATAAGTATAGGAATCAACTATCTCCGCACCTTCTAACTTATATTTATTTAAATCCAAATAATCACTGTCTCCCCGCTGTTCGTCAACTACATTTTTAAGCAGCGCTGCATATTCTCTGAGACCCACGATGTAATCTGCCATTAATTCATAAATTGGGGAATGCAATTTCGGGTGCGCCAAGCGTCTTATCTGAAAAACATAATCCATTGCTGTTAATTCACGCGTTCCTGTCATGTTGAAATCAGAAAGCTGATAAATTTGAGCCGATTCTTTATCCGTTAAATTATGATAGATAAATTCACCTTGCTCATTACGCGCAAACGCGGGGTGTGGCTGATAAAAAATCCCAGGTTTAATGGATATCTCGTACATCGTATAGGCAATACTGGAAATTCCGGTATCATCAGGCAATTCGATTCCATTTTTATTAAAGTATGTAACTGTCGGCATTTTACTGGCTGTTAATGGAATCAGTGTGTAAGGTCGCTTCAAATAATGATATTGCAGCGGAGGTTCATAGATCTGTGCAGTAAATTGAATTTCATTACTACTGTATGACTGCACCGGGTCAAGATGTTTAGGCCGCTCAGTAAATGCGTTATAGAGAATATTTTTACCATCACCAGAAGCGGGATATGGATTATTCCAGTTGCCTCCATCACAGGCGAACAACAGAATTACAGTCAGTAGCAGAATTGATCGCACTATAGAAACACTATTTATTGACAACATAATTTCCAACAAATGTTCAATTAAGTTAATGTATCACTTACAACACCACACATCGACCATAGTACTCCCCTACTTGTCGAGGCTTAAGCTATAATCAACCATACAATTAATATCTGCAAGGGAATTTAATGGGCTTTCTTACTAACAAACGTATTCTTATCACTGGACTTCTCAGTAATCGTTCAATCGCTTATGGTATTGCCAAAGCAATGAAACGTGAAGGTGCTGAGCTTGCTTTCACCTATCAGGGGGAGGACATTCGTGGGCGTGTTGAGAAACTTGCCAGTGAATTTAATTGTAATTTATTATTTCCCTGCGATGTCACAAAAGATGAAGAAATTACTCAGTGCTTTGATGATCTAAAGATGCATTGGGACAGCCTTGATAGCATCATCCACTCTATTGCTTTTGCACCACGCGAAGCATTGAGTGGTGATTATCTGGAAAGTGTAAATCGCGAATCTTTTCGTATTGCACATGACATAAGTTCTTACAGCTTCGCTGCCCTGGCGAAAGCTGGACTTCCAATGATGCACGACCATGGTGGATCACTGTTAACCCTTTCTTACCTTGGAGCAGTACGTGTGATGCCAAATTACAATGTAATGGGCTTAGCTAAGGCGAGTCTTGAAGCAAATGTACGTTTCATGGCATCCAGTCTCGGCACCAAAGGAATACGTGTCAATGCGATTTCTGCCGGGCCCATTAAGACACTTGCTGCATCGGGTATTAGTAATTTTGGCAAGCTTCTTAGTTACACGGAAAGAGTTTCACCTTTGCGCCGTAATGTAACAACTGACGAAGTTGGTAATGTAGCTGCATTTTTATGTAGTGATCTGGCAAGCGGAATTACGGGGGAAATTACTTATGTTGACGCTGGATTTAATACGGTGGCTTTCGACCTGAATGATTAGCAGGAAGCGGGGAACGCCCGTAAAAACAGAGAAGATTTATAGCGATATCCACACATTAATAATTTATTGGGTGCTAAAAAACTTCCTCCATAAATTTAACATCGTAGCGCTGTCTTAATTCAGAAAGATAAGCAGACATTTCTTCTTGAGAAACCATCTGCTGTAGCTGCCCGCTTAAACTTTGATATTCGACATCGTTCGCAGTCATATCAGGCTCAATTGCATGATTGATACGAATCAAAGTATAGCTTCCTTCCGAGCTTGCCATCCCTGCATAAGTCGGCAACTCAGACAATTCCGTTTTAAATATTACCTGCAATATAGAACTATCAAGATTTTGTGGTCGTATGTATGAAACTTGTTTTGACTCACTCCAGGAAATAACATTTTCTGCACCTTCCTGCAGTCGCGCGAGTAAATTCTCACCTTCTCTCACCGCCATGTCAGCTGCATGAGATTTCTTCAGACGATCAATAATTTCATCCCTAACAACCATTAGCGATTGAATAGATGCGGCTCGATGATCCAGTATTCTTGCTGCGACGAACGTATCTGGCATAACTTCAATTGCATCCGTGTTGCGTTTTTCATCGACAACAGGGTATGAAAAGATTGCTTGTAAAAGTCGTTCATTAGCTAGAATTGCAGGCGTTTTAGATGTCATGTCGATCCAGTCACTTTTATGAATGGGCAAACCAAATTCTTCCGCAGCAACCTGCAAAGTATCACTTTGTTCGTAGACAGTATTGCTAAAATCTTCGGCTATTTCACCAAATATGGCACCAGCCTTATGTTTTTTTAATTCATGCTCAATCTGAGCCTTAACTTCATCAAAACCAGCCTCTCTAGCTTCTTTTATTGCTGTTAGCTTAATAATATGAAATCCAAAATCTGTTTCTACCAAACCACTTATTTCATCAGGTTGCATCTGAAATATTTCATCTTCAAATACTTTAACCATAATGCCACGGCCAAAAAAACCAAGCCCCCCCCCTTGTCCAGCTGAACCAGGATCCTCTGAATATTGTTCGGCAATCTCAGCAAAGTGTGCTGGATCCTGCCTAACCTGCTCCAGCACCTCATTTGCTTTATTCTGTACTGCCGCTCGTTCTTCATCAGATGCATCGGCAGACAAGGCAAATAGAATATGGCTGGCTTGACGTTCTTCCGGCTGCACATAATTATTTTGATAAACTGCAAAATACTCGCGAGCCTCATCTTCGTCTACCTGCTGCTTTCCTGCAAACTCATCCAGTGACAAAATCACATACTCAACACGCGCCCGCTCGGGCAAATTAAATTCGGCTTGGTGACTTTTGTAGTAAGACTCTATTTCAGCTTCATCTAAATTGATTTGTAACAAGAACTGATCCGGTTGAATCTCAAACTGATTGATATCCCGCTGCACTTCACTTAAGTACATGATTTTCTTTGCGACTGTCTCAGAAATAAATCCATTCTCGCTATAAGCTTCAAGCAGTTGTTGCAACATCAACTCCTCACGCATACGTGATTCAAAATTTAGCGGGCTTAACCCTTGTGCCCGTAATAGCTCTTGATAGCGCTGATTAGAAAATCTTCCGTTTTGCTGAAATTCCGGTATATCTCCAATAACTCTTACCAATTGTGAGTCCAGCACGGTCATTCCAACATTTACTGATTCCCTTCTTAACAACCGCTGCTGAACCAAACGTTCCAAGACAGAAATCCGCATCTCTGGATTATCCAAAATAGAGCTATCCAAATTTGAACCCAACATACTTCGCATCCTGTCTTGCTGATCACGCAATGCCTGCTCAAATTCACGACGCTGGATCTTTTCACCATCAACATCAACCAAGATGCTTTCTCCACCATCTGTACGATAGGACTCTACACCCCAAAACAAAAATGGCAGTACTGCCAGCGCCATAATTATCTGGACAAGACGTTTCTTTTTGTTGACAAAATCAAACACTATTTAGAATCCGATAAAACAAGCAAGAATAAAAATGGTGAACAATAGTTCACCCATTTTATTACTGAATATTGGCGGAGTGGACGGGACTCGAACCCGCGACCCCCGGCGTGACAGGCCGGTATTCTAACCAACTGAACTACCACTCCAAAAACTAACAAAATTTGGTGGGTGCTGACGGGATCGAACCGCCGACATTCGCCTTGTAAGGGCGACGCTCTACCATCTGAGCTAAGCACCCTGCTCACAAAGACCGCTAGTTTACTGCATCTTTAAGTGCTTTGCCAGCACTGAATTTGGGGACCTTCGCCGCCTTAATTTTAATTGCGGCGCCGGTACGTGGATTACGTCCGGTACGTGCAGCACGTTCACCCACCTTGAAGGTTCCGAATCCTACCAAAGTCACACTTTCATTATTTTTAAGCGCTGCTTTAATTGCAGATAAGGCACCATCCAGCGCACTACCTGCTGCAGCTTTAGAAAGATCAGCAGATTTTGCAATAGCTTCGATGAGTTCGGATTTGTTCATTTAATTCCCCTTTGCGTTATATTGGTAATCAAGTCACAAGCAGTTCCTGCAGTCGTTCTTATATCAAGCTGACTGTCTTTGGTCAAGTATAGTTATAAAATAGAGTATCCGTTATAAACAACCCCAACGTTCAATCTATGCCAGGAGTCTGTCGAAACTTAAGTGACCATGATGAGCAAAGTGGAAAAACAAGAATAAATTAATCGTGTTCTGAAGTGAAAAGTTAGCGCAATATGCGTTTCCGCCCTATTTATACCGTAGAGGGACTTGCAAAGCCCAATAAAACGAGTTGAATTAGTCGCCGGAACGGCAGAAAAAGGAAAAATAACTTGCCCGGAATGATAAAATAGAAGCTTTTAAAATCAACTTTATCAATGAGATGAGCAAGTTACGAAGCACTT
>JAUXRH010000320.1 GCA_030682075.1 Nitrosomonas sp. | reverse complement strand
TAGATCATGGCAAAAAGTAAGTTTGAGAGATCGAAGCCACATGTCAATGTTGGCACTATTGGTCATGTAGATCATGGTAAAACCACGTTGACAGCAGCAATTACAACGATATTGACCAAGAAATTTGGTGGCGAGGCGAAGAGCTATGCTCAAATTGACTCTGCGCCAGAAGAGCGTGCGCGTGGAATAACCATTAATACAGCGCATGTTGAATATGAAACGAATAATCGCCACTATGCGCATGTAGATTGCCCCGGTCATGCAGATTATGTTAAAAACATGATTACTGGCGCGGCACAAATGGATGGAGCCATATTGGTAGTGTCAGCGGCTGATGGTCCGATGCCACAAACGCGTGAGCATATTTTGCTTGCACGTCAAGTAGGTGTGCCGTATATCATTGTTTACATGAACAAAGCTGATATGGTGGATGATGCTGAGCTGCTTGAATTGGTGGAAATGGAAATACGGGAGTTACTTACCAAGTACAATTTTCCTGGTGACGACACGCCAATTATCATAGGTTCTGCATTAAAGGCGTTAGAGGGCGATCAAAGTGAAATAGGAGAGCCATCAATTATCAAGTTGGCTGAAGCGCTTGATAGTTATATACCGCAACCAGAACGAGCAATAGATGGAACTTTTTTGATGCCTGTGGAAGATGTATTTTCTATATCGGGTCGAGGAACTGTGGTGACGGGGCGTATAGAGCGCGGCATAATCAAAGTAGGTGAAGAGATAGAAATAGTGGGGTTAAAGCCGACGCTGAAAACGGTATGTACGGGCGTTGAAATGTTCAGAAAATTACTTGATCAGGGTCAGGCTGGCGACAATGTTGGTGTACTGCTGCGTGGTACCAAGCGAGAAGAAGTTGAGCGAGGGCAAGTTCTGGCAAAGCCGGGCAGCATATCGCCGCATACTAAATTCGCAGCTGAAATATATGTACTGAGCAAGGATGAAGGTGGTCGGCACACGCCATTCTTTCCTGGATATCGCCCGCAGTTTTACTTTAGGACGACAGATGTAACCGGGGCTATTGAATTGCCGGCGGGGACGGAAATGGTGATGCCTGGTGATAATATCTCGGTTTCGGTAAACTTGATTGCTCCGATTGCAATGGAAGAAGGTTTGCGATTTGCGATACGTGAAGGCGGCAGAACTGTCGGCGCTGGCGTGGTAGCAAAGATTTTGGAATAACATTATCTATTAGGCGTTAAATGTAAGGGTGGTTTGTTCGTCTGATCTAATTTTGTCTGTCTTTAATTGTTGTAAATAGGCCAGTAGCTCAATTGGCAGAGCGTCGGTCTCCAAAACCGAAGGTTGGGGGTTCGATGCCCTCCTGGCCTGCCATTATACGACCTGTTTGTCTGTGTGTAGGGTTGTGCTACTAAGCAGGATAAATATGGTATGTGTATGTGTGTGGCAAGTATATTTGAAGTTATGTATTGTCATTACACTTGCTGGGAAGAGTTGGAATGGGGGGGGGGTAAAGAGTGAACAAAATTAAGCTTGGGCTAGCATTTATGTTGCTGGCAGCAGGAATTGCTGGTTTTATATATTTGCGTGATAGCGCCATGGTGGTTCGGGTGCTTTCAGTATTGCTGGGTTTTATTCTGGCAGTAGGTATAGCATGGTTTACTACTCAGGGCAGGGAATTTTATGTCTATAGCAAAGAATCAGTGGAAGAAACTAAAAAGGTAGTATGGCCGACACGCAAGGAAACGATTCAAACATCAGGTGTTGTATTTGCTTTTGTACTTACTATGGCCTTATTCTTATGGCTGGTAGATGCAGGTTTAATGTCAGCAGTTAAGCTTATCATGAATCAAGAAGGTTGACCGAATGATTCAGAGGGTAAAATGAGTAAAAAATGGTATGTCGTTCACGCTTACTCAGGATTTGAGAAAAGTGTGCAGCGTGCATTACTTGAACGTATAGAGCGTGCAGGGATGCAGGATAGCTTTGGGCAAATACTTGTTCCTGTAGAAGAAGTGGTCGAAATGAAAAGTGGGCAGAAAAGTATTAGCGAAAGAAAATTTTTTCCTGGTTATGTCTTGGTTGAAATGGAGATGTCTGACGAAACATGGCATCTGGTAAAAAATACTAATAAAGTTACCGGGTTTATTGGTGGATCAGCAATGAAACCCACGCCAATAAGTACAAAAGAAGTTAAAAATATCTTACATCAAATACAGGAAGGTGTAGAAAAGCCAAAACCGAAAGTACTCTTTGAGCCAGGAGAAGCGGTTCGTGTTAAAGATGGCCCTTTTACTGATTTTCATGGCAATGTTGAAGATGTTAATTACGATAAAAGTAAGATTAGGGTATCAGTTTCTATTTTTGGTCGCCCAACACCTGTAGAGTTAGATTTTAACCAAGTAGAAAAAACTTAAGTAAAGAAGATAGGGTGGACTTGACTTTTGTCTAAACTTTATTTAAATCAGAGTATTTTAAATTAAATTGTTGGGGAGAGTATTAATGATGCTCGCTAAGACCCAAGAGGAGCGATTCAGTGGCAAAAAAAATTGTAGGTTATATTAAATTGCAAGTGCCTGCGGGCAAGGCTAATCCCAGTCCACCCGTGGGGCCGGCATTGGGGCAGCGCCAGCTTAATATTATGGAGTTTTGCAAGGCATTTAATGCAGCCACTCAGAAGATGGAAGTAGGTTTGCCAGTGCCAGTAGTCATAACTGCTTATGCTGACAAAAGTTTTACTTTTGTGATGAAAACAACACCCGCTTCTGTATTAATTAAGAAAGCAGCGGGTGTTAGTCGAGGCAGTGCAAGGCCGCATGTTGATAAAGTAGGCAAGATAACGCGTAGTCAGGCCGAAGAAATAGCAAAAATGAAAATGCCGGATTTAACTGCGGCAGGTATGGAAGCTGCAGTACGTACAGTTGCCGGCAGTGCAAGAAGCATGGGCATCGAAGTGGAGGGGCAGTGAAATGGCCAGAATATCCAAACGTTCCGATGAAATTAGAAAGAAAATAGATCGAAATAAGCAGTACCTGCTGACAGATGCACTTGATCTGATTAAGGAAACAGCAACCGCCAAATTCGATGAATCTGTTGATGTGGCAATTAACTTAGGTATAGATGCCAAGAAATCTGATCAAGCAGTACGAGGTTCAGTAGTCTTGCCCGCAGGAATTGGGAAAACCGTTCGAGTTGCGGTATTTGCTCAGGGCGACAAGGCCAAAGAAGCACAAGATGCAGGCGCGGATATTGTTGGATTTGAAGATTTGGCTGCTGAAATAAAAGCGGGTAATATCAATTTTGATGTTGTTATTGCTAGCCCTGATGCGATGCGAATTGTTGGACAATTGGGTCAAATATTAGGTCCGCGAAGTTTAATGCCGAACCCTAAAGTAGGTACGGTAACGCCGGATATTGCAGGCGCAGTAAAGAATGCCAAGGCGGGCCAAGTGCAGTTCCGGGCAGATAAAGCTGGAATTATACATTGCACTATTGGTCGCGCATCATTCAACTCAGAGGCACTGAAGCAAAATTTAGTGGCACTTGTCGATGCGCTTAATAAGGCAAAACCTGCAACATCTAAGGGTGTATATCTGAGAAGAATTTCTGTATCAAGTACCATGGGTATCGGTTTGCAAGTTGATCAAACCAATTTAAATTAATGTGGTAATAGCAAACTTTGGACTGCTGGATCGATAACTTTTATCATGTTCCAGCAGGTGTTATCAAAGACCGCTGGGGCATCTAAAACATAAAAAAACGGATAAGTGGAAAATATTTCGATTGCAAGTTTAGTGTTTGAGAAGCTTAAAAAATAGCTGTGAAAAGAATGTTAATCGTTTAATCAGCAGTGAATAGAACCCAGCGTAGATGGCGTAATCAAAACAGGATTAATATTTTTCCTGGATTAAGATCGCCGGTTCATGGAATTGGATTGAGAATTGAGTTTTTCAATGGTAACAACAATTCCTTATAAACTGATGGAGAAAGAACCTTGAGTCTAAATCTTGAAGAGAAAAAAGCAATAGTAGCCGAAGTCGGAGCTCAAGTAGCTAAAGCTCAAGCTATTATCCTTGCTGAGTATCGAGGCTTGGAAGTTGGTCAGATGACTAAACTAAGAGCTAAAACACGTGAATCAGGGATATATTTTCGTGTACTGAAGAATACTTTAGTGCGTCGCGCAGTTACAGATACACCCTATGCAGGTCTTGCAGAGCATATGGTGGGGCCGCTTGCCTATGGCATCGGATCGGATCCGGTAGCAGCTGCTAAAGTACTTCATGAGTTTGCCAGGACTAATGATAAATTTGTGATAAAAATTGGTGCGATGGGCGGCAAAATTATGTCAAGTAATGATGTTGCCGCACTTGCCGTATTGCCAAGTCGTGACGAGTTGCTAGCGAAATTAATGGCTACAATGCAAGCACCGATTACCAGATTTGTGCAAACACTTAATGAAGTGCCAACTCGTTTTGTTCGAGTCATCGCTGCTATACGTGATCAAAAATAATCTATCTGTCTCGTATTTAAGTATATCTAGAACCAGAGAATAAATTTACCAGGAGAAAATAATGGCTGTAACTAAAGTTGAACTTTTAGAAGCAATTGCAAATATGACGGTGCTGGAGCTTTCTGAGCTAATTAAAGAAATGGAAGAAAAATTTGGTGTGTCTGCAGCCGCCGCTGTTGCTGTAGCGGCACCTGCAGCAGGTGGCGATAGTGCTGCTGCTGTTGAGCAAACCGAATTTACAGTTTTACTAACAGCTGCTGGCGCAAGTAAGGTTAATGTAATTAAAGTTGTTCGTGCAGTAACTGGTTTAGGGTTGAAAGAAGCTAAGGACCTGGTTGATGGCGCACCTAAGGCAGTTAAGGAAGGCATTACTAAAGAGGACGCTGAAGCAATTCAGAAACAGCTAACAGAAGCTGGCGCAACTTGCGAAGTTAAATAGCAAGGCGTTATGTAATATGAGGGCTGGTGGCCATATAAAAGCTACCAGCCTTTATGATATTTAGTCTTGTTGATATCGTGGTGTAATTACTCTGACACGATAATAAGTAAATTGATATTTTGTTTCAGTCCAACCATCCTCTCTCTTCTTCCTCCGGAGAAATTTCATGAGCTATTCGTTCACCGAGAAAAAACGTATCCGTAAAAGTTTTGCTAAGCGTGCTAGCGTTTTACCAATTCCTTTTCTTCTCGCTACCCAGCTCGAATCATTTGCAGCGTTTTTGCAAGAAAAGGTCGCACCTAATAAGCGAAGCAAACAAGGATTGCAGGCAGCATTTCATTCAATATTTCCGATAGAGAGCCATTCCAAGAACGCACGTCTTGATTTCATCAGTTATTCGCTTGGAACACCCTCATTTGATGTTAAAGAGTGTCAGCAGCGCGGTCTTACCTATGCCTCACCTTTACGCGCCAAAGTCAGGCTAACAATCATGGAGAAGGAGACTTCCAAGCCGACAGTAAAGGAAGTTAAAGAGCAAGAAGTATATATGGGGGAAATCCCTCTGATGACGGATACCGGTTCCTTTGTTATCAATGGTACAGAACGCGTCATTGTGTCGCAATTGCATCGTTCGCCTGGTGTATTTTTTGAGCATGACCGGGGCAAAACCCATTCGTCCGGCAAGTTGTTATTCTCTGCTCGTATTATTCCATATCGTGGATCATGGCTTGATTTCGAATTCGATCCAAAAGATTGTTTGTACTTTCGCATTGATCGTCGTCGTAAGATGCCTGTGACAACATTATTGAAAGCGATCGGTTGCACTTCAGAACAAATCCTCACTGAATTTTTTGTATTCGACTGTTTTCATTTTGCTGGAAACGAAACTCTATTTGAACTAGTGCCCGAGCGTTTGCGTGGAGAAGTCGCAAGTTTTGATATTGCAACACCAAGTGGTAAGGTTGTTATTCAAAAGAACAAGCGCATTACTGCTAAGCACGTAATTGAATTAAAACAAGAAAATATGGAACGCCTCAGCGTGCCTGATGACTTTTTGCTGGGTCGTATTCTTGCGCATAATATTATAGATAAGGAAACTGGTGAAGTAATTGCATCGGTTAATGACGAGATAACAGAAGATACGCTGGTTAAATTGCGTGAGTTGGGTATAGAAAAGATTTACACACTCTATGTAAATGATCTTAACCATGGCGCATATTTATCTCAAACATTGAGAATCGATGAAACCGTTGATGAACTATCCGCACAGGTTGCGATTTATCGAATGATGCGCCCGGGGGAGCCACCGACGGAAGATGCAGTTAAAACACTCTTTAGTGGTTTATTTTACTCATCTGACCGTTATGATTTATCTGTCGTAGGACGAATGAAATTTAATCGTCGAGTAGGCAGGACAGAACTCACAGGCTCTCTTACATTATCAAATGAAGATATTATTGCTGTAATTAAGATCCTCGTTGAATTACGTAATGGTCGCGGTGAGATTGACGATATTGATCATTTGGGAAATCGACGTGTTCGATCTGTAGGTGAGCTGGCGGAGAACCAATTTAGATCGGGCTTGGTTCGTGTTGAACGTGCAGTAAAAGAACGGTTAAGTCAGGCAGAATCAGATAACCTTATGCCGCATGATTTGATCAATGCGAAACCGGTATCAGCAGCAGCACGTGAATTCTTTGGTTCCAGTCAATTATCCCAATTTATGGATCAAACTAACCCCCTATCTGAGATTACGCACAAACGACGTATTTCAGCCTTGGGTCCAGGCGGATTGACGCGCGAACGTGCTGGTTTTGAGGTGCGTGATGTGCATCCAACTCACTACGGGCGAGTTTGTCCGATTGAAACCCCTGAAGGGCCGAACATCGGCTTGATTAATTCATTAGCACTTTATGCCAGGACTAATGATTATGGTTTTATTGAGACACCCTATAGTAGAGTTATAGACAGTAAAGTGACGGATCAGATTGATTATCTTTCTGCCATTGAGGAAGGCCAATTCATGATTGCTCAGGCAAATGCTGAGCTGGATGACCAAGGCACTTTCGTGAGTGATATTGTATCTTGTCGCCAGAAAAACGAATTCACCCTGGCTTCACCAGATCGCATCCAATATATGGATGTTGCGCCTGCACAGATCGTATCTGTAGCAGCTTCTCTTATTCCATTTCTTGAACATGATGATGCAAACCGTGCCTTGATGGGGTCAAACATGCAACGCCAGGCAGTTCCCTGCTTGCGTGCTGAGAAATCTCTCGTCGGGACTGGTATTGAGCGTGTGGTGGCAATACACTCGGGAACCACAGTACGTGCGATACGCGGAGGTATGGTTGACTACGTTGATGCAGGTCGTATCGTGGTTAGGGTGCATGATGAAGAAACGCACGCGGGCGAGGTTGGCGTAGATATCTATAACCTAATTAAGTATACCCGTTCTAACCAAAATACAAATATTAACCAACGTCCATTGGTAAAAATTGGGGACAAAATTAATCGTGATGATGTAATTGCTGATGGCGCTTCTACAGACATGGGCGAGCTTGCACTTGGACAAAACATGCTGGTGGCATTCATGCCATGGAATGGCTACAACTTTGAGGATTCTATCCTTATTTCGGAGCATGTTGTGGCAGAGGACCGCTTTACATCCATTCATATTGAAGAGTTGTCGGTGGTGAGCCGTGATACAAAACTTGGAACTGAGGAAATAACGGCTGATATTCCAAATCTATCAGAGCAGCAACTTGGCCGTTTAGATGAAGCAGGTATTGTATACATAGGTGCTGAAGTTGAAGCAGGAGATACTTTAGTAGGTAAAGTCACGCCTAAAGGTGAGACGCAGCTGACACCTGAAGAGAAGTTGCTGCGCGCAATCTTTGGCGAGAAAGCCGCAGATGTGAAAGATACCTCATTGCGTGTACCATCTGGCATTTCTGGTACGGTCATAGATGTGCAGGTTTTTACTCGTGAAGGTATAGAACGTGATAAGCGCGCTCAACAAATTATTAATGATGAGTTGGACCGCTACAAGAAAGATCTGGCTGACCAGATGCGAATCGTAGAAGAAGATGCGTTTGAGCGTATTGAGCGGCTTCTCATTGATAAAGTGGCGACGGGTGGACCGAAAAAGCTCACTAAAGGGGCAGCCTTAACAAAAGAATATCTGGATAGCATTGATCCGCATTATTGGTTTGATATTCGATTGTCAGATGAGGACGCGAGTATCCAGTTGGAGCAAGTTAAAGAAAGTATTGCTCAAAAGCGCAAGGCATTTGATGCTGCATTTGACGAGAAGAAGAAGAAGCTAACGCAAGGTGATGAGTTGCCGCCCGGTGTGCAAAAAATGGTTAAAATCTATATTGCGGTGAAACGCCGCCTGCAGCCAGGCGATAAGATGGCAGGGCGTCATGGCAATAAAGGGGTCATATCCAAAATTGTACCGTTGGAAGATATGCCATACATGGCCGATGGCACGCCGGTTGATGTCGTACTTAATCCGCTGGGTGTTCCTTCTCGGATGAATGTTGGTCAGATCTTGGAAGTTCATTTAGGGTGGGCTGCAAAAGGTTTGGGTAAAAGGATTGGCGAGATGTTACGCACGCAACAGAATCAGGCGGAGATCCGGGAATTCCTGGATAAAATCTATAATAGTAGTGGAAAGAAAGAAGATCTTTCTAATCATTCTGATGAAGAAATAATTGTGTTAGCAGAAAATCTGACAGGTGGTGTTCCCTTTGCGACACCTGTATTTGATGGTGCTTCTGAGCAAGAAATAAAGGATATGCTCGAATTGGCAGGCTTACCACGGTCTGGGCAGGTGGCACTTTATGATGGCAGGACGGGAGAAGCTTTTGATCGACCTGTTACAGTAGGTTATATGCATGTGCTGAAATTGCATCATTTAGTTGATGATAAGATGCATGCGAGGTCCACAGGTCCTTATAGTTTGGTAACCCAGCAGCCATTAGGAGGTAAAGCACAATTTGGTGGTCAACGATTTGGTGAAATGGAGGTCTGGGCATTAGAAGCCTATGGCGCGGCCTATACACTGCAGGAAATGCTAACGGTAAAATCTGATGATGTAAATGGTCGAACCAAAGTATACGAAAGCATTGTTAAAGGAGACCATAAGATCGACGCAGGTATGCCAGAATCTTTTAATGTGCTGGTTAAAGAAATTCGGTCATTGGGAATGGATATCGATCTAGATCAGCATTAATTGCCTATTTATCTATTTCGAGAGAATATAGATAAATAGTTTTTCTTGCTTCATTATTCCCAAATTAATAATTTTTTGTATTGCCCCCTGATTTACAGGAGTGACAAATGAAAGCACTGCTTGATTTATTTAAACAGGTTACTCATAAAGAAGAGTTTGATTCAATCAGAATCGGCCTGGCTTCCCCTGAAAAAATTCGTTCATGGTCCTACGGTGAAGTAAAGAAACCAGAAACTATTAACTATCGTACCTTTAAACCAGAAAGAGACGGCTTATTCTGTGCCAAAATATTTGGTCCAGTAAAGGACTATGAATGCTTGTGCGGTAAATATAAACGATTGAAGCATCGTGGTGTGATTTGTGAGAAATGCGGTGTAGAGGTCACTCTGTCAAAGGTTCGCCGTGAGCGTATGGGGCATATTGAGCTTGCTTCTCCGGTTGCGCATATATGGTTCTTGAAATCATTGCCATCCAGATTGGGTATGGTTCTGGACATGACTCTGCGGGATATTGAACGTGTACTTTATTTTGAAGCATATGTGGTAACTGAACCCGGAATGACGCCACTTGTGCGAGGGCAGCTACTAACAGAGGACGACTATCTAGCCAAAACAGAGGAATATGGCGACGAATTCAGTGCCTGTATGGGTGCTGAGGGCGTCCGGAATTTATTGAGTAATCTTGATACCCGTGCTGAGGTTGAGAACTTACGACGCGAAATGGAAAGTACGGGTTCTGAGACCAAATTGAAGAAAATTTCCAAGCGGCTAAAGATACTAGAGGCGTTTAATAAATCCGGGATTAAACCAGAATGGATGATTCTAGCTGTATTGCCGGTATTGCCGCCTGAATTGCGTCCATTGGTTCCATTAGATGGCGGTCGTTTTGCAACCTCTGATTTGAATGATTTGTATCGTCGTGTTATCAATCGTAATAATCGTTTGAAGCGATTGTTAGAGCTGAAGGCGCCAGAAATTATCGTTCGTAATGAAAAAAGAATGTTGCAAGAATCCGTCGATTCATTACTAGACAATGGCCGCAGAGGCAAGGCGATGACAGGCGCGAATAAGCGCCCATTAAAATCACTTGCGGACATGATAAAAGGCAAGGGCGGACGTTTCCGCCAGAATCTTCTCGGAAAACGTGTCGATTATTCTGGTCGATCAGTGATTGTTGTGGGACCGCAGCTTAAACTTCACCAATGTGGTTTACCCAAAAAAATGGCGCTTGAATTATTTAAGCCATTCATATTTAACAAGCTTGAGATAATGGGAATTGCAAGTACTATTAAAGCGGCTAAGCGTGAGGTTGAAAATGAAAGCGCCGTCGTATGGGATATTCTGGAAGATGTTATTCGAGAACATCCCGTAATGTTAAACCGGGCGCCGACATTGCATCGTCTGGGTATTCAGGCATTTGAGCCCGTATTAATCGAAGGTAAAGCAATTCAATTGCATCCGTTGGTATGTGCCGCTTTTAATGCTGACTTTGATGGTGATCAAATGGCGGTGCATATTCCACTTTCATTAGAAGCGCAAATGGAATGTCGCACACTGATGCTATCGACTAACAATATCCTCTCACCAGCAAACGGTGAGCCGATTATTGTTCCGTCACAAGATATCGTACTTGGTTTGTATAATGCTACGAGAGAGAGAATCGGCGCGCGTGGTGAGGGTATGATGTTCCCAAATATGAGTGAAGTGTCCCGTGCTTATGAAAGTCGTAACATTGAATTAAACGCCAAAGTAACGGTAAGAATCAAAGAGTATGAGACGGGTGATGAAGGCGAACGCGTCGAAAAGATAACACGTTATGAAACGACAGTGGGGCGTGCGCTGTTATTTGAAATATTTCCTGTTGGCCTACCTTTTACTCTCCTTAATAAGGCACTTAAGAAGAAAGAAATCTCAAAACTGATTAATGCCAGCTTTAGACGTTGTGGTTTACGCGAAACAGTTATTTTCGCAGATAAATTGATGTATGCGGGATTCACCTATGCAACGCGTGCAGGAATTTCAATTTGCTCCGATGATATGCTGACACCGACACAGAAGGGCAGCATAATAGGAGCAGCTGAGAAAGAAGTAAAAGAGATTGAGCTTCAATATACCACTGGTTTAGTGACGCAGGGTGAGCGCTATAATAAAGTCGTTGATATCTGGGGACGCGCAGGCGACCAAGTTGCTAAGGCAATGATGGATCAATTAGGCGTTGAGCCTATATATGACCCAGTAACTGGAGAAGTTAAAAGGGACGATCAGGGTAAAGAATTAACGCAGGAATCATTTAATTCTATTTATATGATGGCAGACTCTGGTGCACGGGGTTCTGCTGCTCAAATTCGCCAATTGTCCGGTATGCGTGGTCTCATGGCGAAGCCGGATGGATCGATTATTGAAACACCAATAACGGCGAATTTCCGTGAAGGTCTGAATGTATTGCAATACTTTATTTCTACTCATGGTGCGCGCAAAGGACTTGCTGATACAGCACTGAAAACCGCGAATTCCGGATATCTTACACGTCGTCTGGTTGATGTTACGCAAGATCTCGTGGTTATTGAAGCAGACTGTGACACCGGCAATGGCGTACTAATGAAGGCCCTTGTCGAGGGCGGCGAAATCATTGAAGCTCTGGGAGAACGTATACTTGGGCGAGTAGTTGCAAACGATGTTATCAATCTAGAGAATCAAGAGGTCGTGTATCCATCTGGAACCCTGTTAGATGAGGAGGCCGTTGACATAATTGAGTCATTAGGAATCGATGAAGTAAAGGTGCGTACGCCACTGACGTGTGAAACCAGATATGGATTGTGTGCTAAATGCTATGGGCGTGATTTGGGGCGGGGCACACCCGTTAATATTGGTGAAGCCGTTGGTGTGATTGCAGCGCAGTCTATTGGTGAACCAGGCACCCAGCTAACGATGCGGACTTTCCATATTGGTGGTGCGGCATCAAGAACAGCTGTTGCGAACAAAGTGGAGAGTAAGTCTAATGGTATCGTGCATTATTCTTCTACCATGCGCTATGTTACAAACTCTCAAAATGAGTTAATAGCAATTTCTCGCAGTGGTGAAGTGGTGATCTACGATGAGAGTAGCCGTGAACGGGAGCGTCATAAAGCACCCTATGGCGCGACATTACTCGTGCGTGATGGTGATAGTGTTAAAGCTGGTCAGATTCTGACGACATGGGATCCGCATACTCGCCCGATTATTACAGAATATACTGGAAAAGTACGTTTTGAAAATATTGAAGAGGGTGTAACAGTAGCCAAACAAATTGACGAAGTAACTGGATTGTCATCATTGGTCGTTATTGATCCGAAACGACGAACTGCTGCTCAATCAAAAGGTTTGCGTCCATTAGTTAAGTTCCTGGATGAGGATGAAAAGGAAATAAAATTAGCTGGCAGTGATTCGCCTGTAAGTATTACATTCCAGATTGGATCCATTATTACTGTGCGAGATGCGCAGCATGTTAGTGTGGGAGAAGTTCTTGCACGGATCCCACAGGAAACATCAAAGACTCGTGATATTACCGGTGGTTTGCCTCGTGTAGCCGAGTTGTTCGAAGCGCGGGCACCAAAGGATGCAGGCATGCTAGCTGAAGTTACCGGAACTGTATCGTTTGGTAAGGATACCAAAGGAAAGCAACGCCTCGTGATTACTGATATGGAAGGTATTTCTCATGAATATCTCATAACCAAAGATAAGCATGTGATGGCCCATGATGGACAAGTTGTAAACAAAGGAGAAAGTATTGTTGACGGCCCTGCAGATCCGCGTGATATATTGCGTTTACAGGGCGTGGAAGCATTGGCCCGTTACATAACAGATGAGGTTCAAGATGTGTATCGTTTACAAGGCGTTAAAATTAATGACAAACATATTGAAGTGATTGTACGTCAGATGTTACGCAGAGTGCAGGTTGTTAGCGCGGGAGATTCAGGCTTTATTCCCGGTGAGCAGGTCGAGCGGGCTGACCTGTTGGTGGAAAATGAAAGATTAATCGCGGCAAATAAAGTGCCCTCAACTTATGAATACATGTTGTTGGGAATTACGAAAGCTTCTTTGTCTACAGACTCATTTATTTCTGCTGCTTCTTTCCAAGAAACTACTCGCGTGCTAACAGAAGCCGCTATTATGGGTAAAAATGATGATTTACGCGGCTTGAAAGAGAATGTCATTGTTGGGAGACTTGTTCCTGCTGGGACCGGGTTGTCTTTTCATAATAAGCGTAGAAAACAGAAGCAATTTCTGGACGTTCAATCAGTTCATGATATAACTGATGAAAACATAGGGAAATCACAGGGAAATGAACATACGATCTAAATGTACAAAACATCGCTGAATTATCTTGACAGTGAATAGATGACTAAGTAGTCTGGTGTCTTGACAGGTAAGAAGGATGGATCTTTACGTAGAAGAAGAGTGGGCGAAGAAACCACGGCTATGGAAAAGGCGAAGAAGAAGGAACGTGAACAATT
>JAUXRH010000288.1 GCA_030682075.1 Nitrosomonas sp. | reverse complement strand
CAAATTCCTTTGTTGTTGAGTGATGTGTTTGCCTGACAAATTCACCTCCTTTTTAAGAGGTAACTTTACATGCTTCTAATTTCACTCAACCGGCCAAGTTAATTGTCGTCATACCGGACAGGTTAATTGTCGCCTAATAGCCATCCCGACAGGCGAGGTTCGCGGCAACGTTGAAATCAAGCCGGAAGGCGAGTATCAACCGCCACTGAAATCTCGCCTTCCGCTCGAAGAAGCCTTGAGTGGGGCACATATCGTGTTCGTTGTTGCCGGTATGGGTGACGAAACAAGGCATGGTGACGCGTCCGTCATTGCGTCGATTGCCAGGGAACAGGGTGCTTTAAGCATTGCCATGGTGTACAGACCATCTTCCTTTGATCATACGCAATGCCAGAATGTCGCCGATGAGGAACTGCGAGCCATGAAACTACCTGCCGATGCATTGTTCGTTATTTCGAATACCCGGCCAGGAGAACTTGATGATCATACCACCGTAACATCACCATTCGCCGCAGCTACAATAACCTCAGAAGAGACTGTCGCTAAATGGATTCGCTGCATGGCGTCTTTCATGATAAAGCCCAGCTTACTCCATGTTGGGCTTGATGATTTCTGTCATGCCATGACCGGATCGCGTAAGAACGGTTGTGCCATCATCGAACCGGCGGGGGGGCAAGCACAAGGTCTGGATAGAGCCGTGCATGCAACGGCAAAGGCTCTTGCTCATTCACCATTCCGTGAGTACCTGAGTCAAGCTGATGGAATACTTTGGATAATTACTACCGCTGACCCGGAAAGCCTGATGTCACGCGAGCTCAGTCAAATCAGCGGAGAGATACAAAAGCATATCTCCGAACGCTGCTTCTGTTTGTGCAATGTTCGCTATGAACCGGACATGCCGTTAGATGGGCTAAAGGTGGAGATTCTGGTTTCCCATTGGGCTGAGTGAAGCATCTTCCGATAGCTCCAATGGGTCGTCAGCAGGCAAGCCGCAAAGCGGCTGCTCGCAAAATATGGATTTTTAGCGTAGTAATCGGCCTTCGACCGCAAGGCGTCAGGAAGAAACATGATGAAGTTAGTAAAATAGATCTTTTTATTTTTTATATTTCTTATAATCAGTAACTTATAATTGATTCTTGAAATAGGTGCCCTATACTTCAATAGTAGTACGAACATCATTATCATGCAGCGACTAACTTAACACGGCGATTACAACAGCTGTATCAACGTATCTATTCCCTACTATTAACAGAAGAAATCTATTCTGGGCACCTCTAAAAATCCAGATTTGCGAGCAGCCGCTTTGCGGCTTGCCTGCTTACCCCGTTTCGTCACAACACTTTGTTACTCGCAAAAAATGTTTCCTTACATATCAAACATATGCTGCGTCACCATTTTTTACTCGTGCCTCGTTTTGTTTAGAACTTTGAATTTTTAGAGGCG
>JAUXRH010000287.1 GCA_030682075.1 Nitrosomonas sp. | reverse complement strand
GCGAGGATTGAAACTTCGCCAGTGACCTCGTAAAAATCAGTGCATTTTTGTAGCGCCCGGCCTCATGGTCGGGCGAGGATTGAAACACGTGTCAAAGAGTACAGGGCATTTTGTTGTCGCGTAGCGCCCGGCCTCATGGTCGGGCGAGGATTGAAACCCGAGGTACATTTAACTGTGATTAAATCCATGATTGTAGCGCCCGGCCTCATGGTCGGGCGAGGATTGAAACAAGCGTTGCAGCGCTATCAAACTAACCCGGTTAGGTAGCGCCCGGCCTCATGGTCGGGCGAGGATTGAAACGATTCGTTGTTGCAGAATCGATCATGAAAGATCAGTAGCGCCCGGCCTCATGGTCGGGCGAGGATTGAAACATCGTCATCATCAAAATCTACCACCGGTTTTTTAGTAGCGCCCGGCCTCATGGTCGGGCGAGGATTGAAACATTTTTGGGAAATATAATGACTTTAACGTCGAGAGTAGCGCCCGGCCTCATGGTCGGGCGAGGATTGAAACACAACTGGCTTATATGTCGGGATGTTTGGTGACTTGTAGCGCCCGGCCTCATGGTCGGGCGAGGATTGAAACATACAATAAGAGGGAATAATCATGAAGACAAGAGCGGTAGCGCCCGGCCTCATGGTCGGGCGAGGATTGAAACATACGGTGATACGAAAGAGTGGAAGCCCTACTACTCGTAGCGCCCGGCCTCATGGTCGGGCGAGGATTGAAACGTCGCATGGGTGCGAAAGCACTACCCAGACACCCATGTAGCGCCCGGCCTCATGGTCGGGCGAGGATTGAAACTGAGAGTAAATCGGGGCTTCGTGATCCCACTGCATTGTAGCGCCCGGCCTCATGGTCGGGCGAGGATTGAAACACGAGTATTGCTAAATCAATATGCGAGTATTGTTTTGTAGCGCCCGGCCTCATGGTCGGGCGAGGATTGAAACATAGCCGCAACGTTCGAGCCCTCCAGCGAGATGGTGGTAGCGCCCGGCCTCATGGTCGGGCGAGGATTGAAACTGGTGTTGCTGGTGCTGTGGCACTTGGCACTGTCGGTAGCGCCCGGCCTCATGGTCGGGCGAGGATTGAAACGTCAGCGAGCCGCTCTCGAATCCACCTGAGCCGAGTAGCGCCCGGCCTCATGGTCGGGCGAGGATTGAAACAAAAATGGACATGATCGAATTCGCTCGTCTTGGTGGGTAGCGCCCGGCCTCATGGTCGGGTATTAGGCGACAATTATCCTGTCCGGTATGACGACAATTAACTTGGCCGGTTGAGTGAAATTAGAAGCATGTAAAGTTACCTCTTAAAAAGGAGGTGAATTTGTCAGGCAAACACATCACTCAACAACAAAGGAATTTG
>JAUXRH010000075.1 GCA_030682075.1 Nitrosomonas sp. | reverse complement strand
CGCTTTGCGGCTTGCCTGCTTACCCCGTTTCGTCACAATACTTCGTTGCTCACAAAAAATATTTCCTTACCTATCCATCATATGCTGCGTCAATATTTTTTATTCGCGCCTGGTCTTGTTTAGAACTCTGAATTTTTAGAGGCGCCCTTCACTTTAAAAAACACCGCAGTATAAGTTTGAGCTGTAAAGCATCATAGATAAAATAGAAAAACTATGTACGTTACCGTACAGACTTCCATCTAACCTCTAGTTACGATCCACGGTTTCAAATGTCACGAACTACGACGCCGCTCTTTTAGAGAACAATTTAAGGTAGATCTATGAAAATGATAAATGCGATTGAGAATGCAGGTCAAAACGACCCGGATGTAAATGCGAGTGCGTTGAGCGCAGAATGATGGTTTATTTACGATTTATCACTGCGCTGGGCGTTATACTGTTAACGGCATCTGTTGCTAATGCCACAGCATCGAATGATACTTATATTGCCGGTTATGTGGCGGGTGTATTAAAGCATAAGCTAATGCTGGATATTCCGTCTTTGGTTGTGCGGGATGGTGTTATTACTTTGCCGAAAGGTAGCCTGGACGCCGCAGATCGAGCCGCAGTTGTACAGGCATTGTCGGAAATCCCTGGGGTTAATGCTGTCAACATATCGGAAACCACGGGCCAGTTACCTATGGCCACTGCGCCGTCACAGCCGATCCAGGATTCTGCACATGAAGCTATCGCCATAACCAAGTCAGATTCGTTACCGACAGGGCTTCTCCCCGCAGGCCATTTATTCAAACCGTTATTGGCAGATCCGCGCTGGGCTCATTTCTCGGCGGCTTACCGGCATAACCAAAATGGTAATTTTGATGGGAGAAACGGTGCTTCTGTTAGCTTCGGTGAAACGATACCATTTTACCGAAGCAATTTTGGACAATCAGCGGCGCAGTGGGAAGCAGGGCTTCAAGCTGGAGTTTTTAGTGACTTCAATCTGGATGCCAAATCGTCTGATCTGGTCAATTCTGATTTTATTGCATCCGCTTATTCAAGTGTAAGAGCAGGTCAATTTTCTGCTTTTGGCCGTATTTATCATCAAAGCTCGCATCTTGGGGATGAATTTCTGCTGCGCAAGATAGGTTCTCAATTTGAACGCGTGAATCTCAGTTATGAAGGCGCGGATCTGAGACTGTCTTATGAATTTCCTTATGGAGTACGTTTATATAGTGGTGGTGGTGGTTTGTTCCATAAAGAGCCTTCGGCACTAAAAGTGTGGATGACGCAATCTGGCATTGAGTTTCGAAGCCCGTGGCGCATGGATTTTGTGTCAATGCGGCCTATCGCTGCAGCTGATGTCAAGAATTATCAGCAAAATAACTGGAATGCTGATGTATCTGCCAGAGCAGGTGTTGAGTTTGAAAATTTTCAAGTACTTGGCAGGAAGCTTCAGTTGCTGGTGGAGTACTATAACGGCCACTCGCCGAGTGGGCAGTTTTTTAGAAATAAAGTGGAATATCTTGGTTTAGGTGCTCATTATCATTTCTAACCGATATTGGCTGAAGATGTGAATTAGTGCTTGAGTTCTCCTTATGACTCTTCACATTCTTTTAGTCATTGCCGCAGTGGTCGTCCTGCGTCGCGTTATTCAAGTTCGAGCGCCATTGTCATGTGATGGGAAATGCCTGACGCCCCTTCTGCCGTGCAAACGCATGATCCTAAAAACCTCAGTTGAATATTAGGCGACAATTAACCTGTCCGGTATGACGACAATTAACTTGGCCGGTTGAGTGAAATTAGAAGCATGTAAAGTTACCTCTTAAAAAGGAGGTGAATTTGTCAGGCAAACACATCACTCAACAACAAAGGAATT
>JAUXRH010000071.1 GCA_030682075.1 Nitrosomonas sp. | reverse complement strand
GGCTTGCCTGCTTACCCCGTTTCGTCACCATACTTCGTTGCTCACAAAAAATATTTCCTTACCTATCAATCATATGCTGCGTCAATATTTTTTATTCGCGCCTGGTCTTGTTTAGAACTCTGAATTTTTAGAGGTGCCCTATTGAGGCACCGCCAAACGAAAGGGGCGGAAACAGGTAAGCTACTCCTAATGACGATCGAAAACCAGTCCTTTACTCTACCCGTTGTTGGATACTGATTGGGAATGAAATTCCGAAAGCATTCACCTGGTTGACTAAACGTTTTTTGCTTTAACTTTGTGATCTCATCGGAAAGTTTCTGACTAGCTGAGCGAGGCTTTCTACGGAGTGTTTGGAGGTGAAAACCAGGAAATAAAGGCGTTGTATTTTGCATAGCGAATTATGCCATTTCACTCAACATTTTTCAGCTTATTCCCTTGCTAAAAGGGCTTAACTTAGTGCCATTCGAGTCAGGTCGCTACCGCGAATTAAGAATAACTTATGTATGCTCTGAACTATAACAAAGTTGGTGAGGGGGCGCCTGCTGCCGACTCACATGAGTTTGAATTCTGATCCCGGGGGACGGATGCCCACCTGACCCAATGCCGCCTGGATTGCATCTTCCGCCGTTTCCAGCAAAACGAACCGCAATGCAGCTTGGGTTGCTTCGGGTACATCACGCAGATCTTTCTGGTTGCGTGCGGGCAGTAAGACTGTGCGCAGACCTGCACGCTGTGCGGCAAGTATCTTATCCTTGATGCCGCCCACCGGCAATACCAGTCCGCGCAGGCTGATTTCCCCGGTCATGGCTACATCATGATGCACCGGTCGATTGGTAAACAGTGAGGCGAGCGCGATAAACATAGCCACCCCGGCGCTTGGTCCGTCTTTCGGAATTGCACCGGCGGGTACATGCAGGTGCACATCAATGCCTTCAAACATCGCCGCCGGGATATTGAGATCGTTGGCGCGCGCTTTCACTAAGGTGAGCGCTGCCTGGGCGCTCTCTTTCATGACGTCACCGAGTTGCCCGGTCAGAATCAGCCGTCCGCTACCGTTCACCCGCGTGGCTTCAATAAACAGAATGTCGCCACCGACCGGCGTCCATGCCAATCCAGTAGCCACTCCCGGCAAGCTGGTGCGCAGCGCGACTTCATGCTCGAATTTTTCCGGACCCAGGATGGTATCCAGGTCTGCTGCGTCGATACGTACCTGCAGTTGTTCACCCTCAGCAATACGCATGGCAGCGTGGCGCATGACTCGCCCAATCTCACGCTCGAACTGACGCACACCGGCTTCACGGGTGTAATTTGCAATGATATTGTCCAGCGCCGCAGGCGTCAGTACGCATTGTTCTTCGCGCAAGCCATTGACCTCACTTTGGCGTTGCACCAGATAGCGTAATGCGATTTGAAGTTTTTCCTCCCGCGTGTAGCCGGGCAAATCAATAATCTCCATGCGGTCGCGTACCGGAGGCGAGACATTATCGATTACATTCGCGGTCGCAATGAAGATCACACGACTCAGATCAAATGGTACGCCGAGATAATTGTCACGAAAGGTTGAATTCTGTTCGGGGTCCAATACTTCAAGTAGCGCGGCTGAAGGGTCACCGTGCAGACTGGCTGATAGCTTGTCAATCTCATCCAGCATCATGACACAGTTGCGTGCGCCAGCTTTGCGCAAACTCTGCACAATATTGCCAGGCATTGCGCCGATATAGGTGCGGCGATGACCCCGCATTTCAGCTTCATCGTGGACGCCGCCTAACGAGACGCGCACGAATGGTCGCTGCAATGCACGCGCGATACTTTGACCCAGCGACGTCTTTCCTACGCCGGGCGGCCCGACAAAACACAGGATCGGTGCGCGCCCCTGCGGTTTCAGTTTTTGCACCGCCAGATACTCGATAATGCGTTGCTTGACGCGTTCCAGTCCAAAATGATCGGCTTCAAGAATCTGGCGCGCAGCGCTCAGGTCGATCGGGGTGTCATCAGGTAATCGCCAGGGTAGCTCGGTCATCCACTCAAGATAGGTGTGAAGCATCGAGTACTCGCTCGATGCGCTGGGCATGCGCTGCAGTCGTTGCAATTCCTTGCGTGTCTGCGCTTCGATTTCGCTTGGCATGCCGACGTCAGCAATTGCTTCATTGAATTTCGCAATTTCCTGGTCGTCGTCACCGTCTTCACCCAGCTCCTTCTGGATTGTTTTCAATTGCTCACGCAGTAAATACTTGCGTTCGCGATCATTCATTTGTTCTTTGGTGCGTTCACCGATTTCCTGTGACAGCCTTAATACCTCGATGCGCCGTGACAAAACCTGCAGCACTTTCTGCAGTCGTTCCTCGGTGTTCACGGTTTCGAGCAGCATCTGTTTTTCACTCACTTCAGTATCCAGCAGGCTGGCCGTGATGTCGGCCAGATCTGACGGAGCACGCGTTGCCTGTAATGCATGCGCAAGTTCTGCCGGCACGCCCGGCAGCAACGATAGAATTTCGACCGCGCGTTCGCGCAGTTGCAGGGCCAGTGCCTCAGCCTGAGTAGATACCTGTGCCGGTTCTTCAATGTTTATTACCCGGGCAGCAATGAATGGATAGCCTTCGACCAGCTCAACAATACGAAAACGTGCTACCCCTTGGCACATCGCATGGCGTGTGCCATCGTCGGTGGTGACATGACGCAAAACGTTAGCGATTGTCCCAATGCGGCACAACGCATCCAGCCCCGGATCGTCAACCGCAACATCCTTTTGCAATACAATGCCTATCGGTGTATTGGTTTGCAG
Source organism: Nitrosomonas sp. (assembly GCA_030682075.1). Classification (GTDB taxonomy): domain Bacteria; phylum Pseudomonadota; class Gammaproteobacteria; order Burkholderiales; family Nitrosomonadaceae; genus Nitrosomonas. Next base: position 4,400 of record JAUXRH010000071.1, on the reverse strand, counting down.
TGCATGCTCGACGGTGGCAATTGATTTGGCTCGCCCGACTGTAATGGGCATCAATACATGCGGAAATAACACGACATTGCGCATGGGCACCAACGCGATTACATCATCGGGCAATATAAACTTGGCTACGGCAGGTTGTTCCATGGTGGCGCTCTCTTTAAGAATTTAATTATCAGCATCGAAGTTCAATTAACATTAATATCTGGGCACTTTACTGCGCATTCAAGCTGGGAACTAAGAAATATTCTGGCCAGGAGCCTGTCGGATTTAAGTGATCGTGGCGAGAAAAGTGGGGGAGCGAGGACAGGTTGGCCTGATTTTGAGGCGTATAGTCATTCTATGCAACGAAAAATCAGGATAATATGAACCGCTTGTCCCATTTGCGCAGTCGATCAACCTTAAGTCCGACAGGCTCCTGGTGGTTGTCTGTATTTTTTTACCTGTTATGTTGCTGAATAACCCCATGAGATTACCAACCGCCTATATCAGTCATCCAGATTGCCTCAAGCATGATATGGGACCTTATCATCCGGAATGTCCGCAGCGGCTGATGGTGATAGAGGCGCAGTTGCTGGCTTGTGGGCTGTTGAATCAGCTGCAACGTCATGAAGCACCCTTGGCGACCTTTGCGCAACTGGCACGTGTGCATACCACGGATTATATTGAAAGTGTACAGCGTGCAGCACCGACAGCCGGATTGATTTATCTTGATCCTGATACAGCGATGAGTCCTGATACATTGAATGCGGCTTTACGAGCGGCCGGGGCTGTGGTGCTGGCGACAGAGTTGGTTCTGACGCATCAAGTGGAGAATGCTTTCTGTGCGGTACGCCCACCAGGCCACCATGCCGAGTCAGCGCATGCGATGGGTTTTTGTCTGTTTAACAATATCGCGGTGGGTGTTGCGCATGCAATTGAATGCTATGACCTGCAACGGATTGCGATTGTTGATTTTGATGTGCACCATGGTAATGGCACGGAGGAGATTTTTCGTAATAATGAACGTGTCATGCTGTGTTCTACCTTTCAACATCCATTCTATCCCTACTGCGGCGCTGATAGTCGTCGTCGGAATATCGTGAATGTGCCGCTACCAGCCGGAACCGATGGGATGGCTTTCCGTCAGGCGATTACTGATCGCTGGTTACCTGCACTGGAAGAATTCCAGCCGCAAATGTTGTTTATATCTGCCGGCTTCGATGCACATCGGGATGATGACCTGGCACAACTGTTATTGGACGATGCGGATTATGTCTGGGTGACGCAACAAATCAAAGCATTTGCCAGAAAGGTTGCCAATGGGCATATTGTGTCTGTGTTAGAAGGGGGCTACGCACTGAATGCCCTGGGCCGTTGTGTAACTGCGCATGTTAAGGTGCTTAGTGGCGCCGATTGATTAAGCGCCTCTAAAAATCCAATTTTGCGAGCAGCCGCTTTGCGGTTTTCCTGCTTATCTCGTTTCGTCGCAATACGGCGTTGCTCATAAAAATTTTCTCTTACCTATCAACCATATGCTACGCTCAAATTTTTTTCTCGCGCCTGGTTTTGTTTAGAACTCTGAATTTTTAGAGGTGCCCTTGTTTCGTAACCATTCTTCCAGCCGTCGGGTAGCGATCACATCATCGCGGTTATAGCCCAGAATTTCCATCTTCAGTCTGAGTTTTTCCTGTGGATTTTCTTCCGTTAGAAAGCGATTAAACTGCACCACGGACCATTGTGAACCCGATTCCGCATCTTCCCACTGGAAATTCACCAGGTCTTTGTGTTTGCAGATATCTTTCAGGCCGTAGCCTTGCAAGGGTAAAACCAAACTATTCAGCACCGGTTTTTGCAGGTCGAACAGGGGGCTGCCATCTCCCAGTAGCCATAAAACGGTGGTATGATTTTTCATGGTATAGCGTTCGGCATATTTTTTAATCGTGCTCTTTTCGTGGTTGGAGTAGTGGGCGAGTACAAGCGGCGAATGTTGCGCGCGGTATTGCTCAATCTTCTCCAGAAAGCTGATCCAGCCTCGATAATCCTGAGTTTCATCGTCCGTCCAGACGTAATCAAAATCTTCATTTGTATAGGGTGGTGCCAGCAATCCCCACAGATAAACATGCCGCTCACGCGAGGGGGTTAGGGGATTGTCTTCAATGTCAAAATGTACCCAGGTGCCTTCTGGCAGCACGATTTCATTCAGCTTGAAAACTTTACCGCTCAGCATCGATTTGGCTTGCAGGATGGCGCGGTGTTTTCTTTTGTCGCCTTTGAGATGGGGGACGTCGGGTATTGCCTCGACACGGCTATTGGCAAACTGGGTAATGGTGGTGATGCCGACGGCGGCCAGACTGCTTGCAGCACGTCCATGAATACCATAGAGCAGCGACAGATCCTGATTTGCTTCAAATTCGGGTTGGCACTGGTCAAAATAGGGACAGACGCGGCATTTACTGTGACTATAGTGGACAATGGGTTGTTGTTTTAGAGCGAGCAAGTGTTTCATGCTCATGACGAATTCATCAACCAGTGGGTCGGCTTCATCACCCAGCATGGCGATACTGTCGTCGCCAAGGAACACAATGGCAGGTAATGAGTTGCCCAGTATGCGGCGATATAGCCCCAGTTGTATCTGAATCCCTTTTTTATTGGCGCTATGTGACAGCTTGGCATCAGCAGGCTGGTACTGGCCGCTTTCATGGCGAATCAGGAAATCCGGATAACCGATTAAACCCGCCGGTTCATCAAGCAGTCGGCCCTGGTAAATAACGGGAACACCTTGCTGCATGAGTTCGCGCGTGTGTTCAACCGAGGTGGCTTTGTGTACCTCGTGCTGTTGCTGCAACCTGGACAGAACCTTGGTTTCGTGTTTCAGCCCGATTTGGCGCAAAAGCTGGTCGAAATCACTGGCTTCAATTTCAACGCCTGCATGCTGATGTTTGTCCAGCCATACACGACGAAGACATGAAGCCCACGTGGCAGCGTCACTGGGTTTGATCAGTTTTTGCGTCGCCTTGCTAAGAGTGGTCATTAATTTTTGTTTTTTATTCAGGACGCACAGCATAGGCTATAAGCCCCGAAAACGGAATGGTTGCGAGGTGCAAATGCTGCAAGATCAATTGTTTGTTGAGGGCACCTCTAAAAATCCATATTTGCGAGCAGCTGCTTTGCGGCTTGCCTGCTTACCCCGTTTCGTCACCATACTTCGTTGCTCACAAAAAATATTTCCTTACCTATCAATCATATGCTGCGTCAATATTTTTTATTCGCGCCTGGTCTTGTTCAGAACTCTGAATTTTTAGAGGTGCCCATAACAACCAGAATAAATTAATTTGATCGAGATCAAAGCAAATAAATTAATTACAGGTATAATGAAGTTGTAGTTAGAGAAATTTTTTTTATTTTAAGAAGGTTACAGTTATATATGAAGCTTACATCTATTTTAGCAATATTAGTGCTGGCGTTAACGCTGGTTGCTTGTGGCAAACCTGCCGCGCCTGAGAGTGCCAAATCTGAAGGTTACGGTACGACCCATGAAGGTCAGCCTGCTGAAGGTCGTAATGCTCTGGAAGAGTAGTCGTTAGCTGACTTAAAAAACTTCCTGCAAGAATGAAACTTGAACCTGCAGGAAGTTTTGCTTTATATCCTGTATTTGTATGTGTGATCACTACTGTCCCGTTAACTTTCAAAGTAGAGACATTTGACTATCAGACGTATGATTAAGGTTAGGCGGATCGCCTCGCAATAAAGCCATCAAGTCACGTTTCTCAAACAAATTGAGCTGTAGTAACCGCAAGATCTGCTGCATGGTTTTGTTTATTCTTGACTGGAATTTGATGAAAGCCAGAAGCAAGTACACACACAAAGCAATCCAGATCTGCGTCATCACAGCATTCTTGCTCGTTCCAATAAAAGACTTAATCTTCAGGTTTTGCCAGCACCTCCCGCTAATTCAAACAACATTTGCTGCAAAATCAAATTTATGAATTTTTTGCGAAATCCATGTTTTGAGGCAAAGAGAAACCATCTGACTCAAGTCAGTTTTTAAAATTGGCTACTTTTCCCTGGAAAACACCCTTCGAACATACTTTACCCCGGTTGGCGTATTAAGACGAATCATTAATGACGGGTACGGTTGGTTTTATTCCAAAAGCAATGGATTTATACAAAGTCTCCCCGGAAGGAGGTAATGGAGGAATAATCCACGTACTTTCTCCCAGAAGTATTTATTACGCTTTGCATTTTGTTTTGCCCGTTGAAGCAAGAGACAACAATGCTGTTGTACCTGATCGACCAAAAACGCCAGCATCATCAGACAGGCAAAGACAGTGGATAAATGCCGGTAACCGTGGCCGAAGTTATGTTCGAAGTGGTAGCCTTGTGTTTTCAGGAAAATGGAAAAGGGGGCGCTACCCTTTATT
>JAUXRH010000070.1 GCA_030682075.1 Nitrosomonas sp. | reverse complement strand
GCTTTGCGGCTTGCCTGCTTACCCCGTTTCGTCACCATACTTCGTTGCTCACAAAAAATATTTCCTTACCTATCCATCATATGCTGCGTCAATATTTTTTATTCGCGCCTGGTCTTGTTTAGAACGCTGAATTTTTAGAGGCGCCCTGTTATCTAAATAACCGCGTTGTTATTTCTTGATTTCGTGGCCAACGATGCCACCGACTGCTGCGCCACCCACGGTGCCGAGTGCGCTGCCATTGGTCAGTATGGCGCCGCCCACAGCGCCGACACCGGCACCGATCGCAGTACTTTTATCCTGCGCTGACATTCCGGCACACGCGCCGAGGCTGAGCAGTAGGGTTACCATGGTTATATTCACGGCTAATTTCTGTATTGTGTTCATTTGGAATACCTCTATATTAAATTTCCGATACCAGGAAAATTCCTGTCCGGCGGCTTATTTGCCGAAGTGCTTCATTACATGGGTCATACACTTTCTTTAACGTTGCCTGATAATGCCTCGTTCTTTCTGTTGCCGCCATATCGTCCGCTTCTAACCTGTCATTTCTGATCCCTGCGCAGGCGGGAATGATGGGAATTTGAATTTTTAGCGGTGTCCTTTAGTGGCCATGGCCCTGCTTATGATCATTGCCATGGCCGCCGTTCTTATGTCCTTCATTATGCTTATTGTTGTGTTTATCCTGTTTTTTATTCTGGTGGTCATGATCTTTTTTCTGGTAACGTGGCGCATACTCACGGTTGTACCAGTCGCTTTGTACAAAGTAGACTTGCTCGCCGCAGGCATTGTATTCGCGGCAATGTTTGCGCCAATTCTTAGCGTGACCCGGTGGCACGTGCAAATAAACGGGTTCACGATTCACCGGCATCTGCTGAATTATGATCGGTTGAGGGTAGATCACCTGTGGCTGCGGAAAACCGCCAATATTAATTCGTCCATAAAAGCCGGGTTGACCGATGTTGACTGAGACACCCACGTCAGCAGCAAGTGCGGGAGTAGTGACGGTGGCAACGGCTACCATTGCTGCAATTAGAAAACGTTTCATGTTAAATCTCCTGTTGTGAGTGGTTCTTGAGCAAAGCTTTTATTAAGCAGGTTGCCAGAAATGCAGCCTTAAATCTGAACCGCTGAGTTTGTTGTGAGTTATTGATGTTGCTACGGGATAATGCGGATTGTCCTGCTTTTTTTAGAGACGATCTGTACGCTGGCGCACATAGGACAATATAAAAATATTGGGCGCGAGTCGACCGTTACCATCCGGCAAAGTCGAACTATCAGGCTTCGGTCGGCAGGCCCGGCATCAACACCGTCCGGGTTGCCTCGGGAGAAGGGGATGTCAGCAAGCTGCGATGGCTAAGTAGGGGAGCAGGCGATCAAATTCTTTTTTAACAACACGGTAACATTCACAAGACCGTGTTTCTAATCCTGGTCGATCCAATACGGTGATGTGGCCCCGGCTATAATGAATCAATCCCAGCTGTTGCAATTTTCCGGCGGCTTCCGTAACCCCTTCGCGACGTACCCCGAGCATGTCGGCGATCAATTCCTGTGTCATGATCAGCTCGTTACCGTCTAGTCGATCGAGGCTTAACAGCAGCCAGCGACAAAGTTGCTGATCCACCGAATGATGTCGATTGCAGACCGCTGTCTGTGCCATCTGGGTAATCAACGCCTGGGTATAGCGCAGCAACAAGGGTAGTAGCGGCCCGTTTCGGCTGATCTCCTGCTTGACCAATGACCCGCGCAGCCGATAGGCGTGCCCCGCGCTCTGCACGACAGCTCTATTCGGCATCGTTTCACCGCCCATGAAGAGGGCGATACCAATGATGCCCTCGTTGCCAACCACGGCAATTTCAGCCGACGCGCCATTTTCCATGACATAAAGCAGTGATACGATGCAGGTCGTGGGGAAGTAGGCATAACGCAATTCGTTTCCAGATTCGTAAAGCGCTTTACCGAGCGGCATCTCAATTAGTTCCAGATGGGAAAAAAGATGTGTATATTCAGATGTGGATAAGGCGGAGAGAAGATGATTCTGATTAGGGTTATGAGGATTAGTCATAAAAATACCTTTGGTTAGTCGTTAATCGTCGTTAATGGCTGATCATGCAAAAAGTGACGGGAAGTGAATATTTAAGTTTAAATGGTATGCCGCACCCGACTAGTCAGGTTTTATACCAGAGAATATCCCGAAATTCAAGTCAGCAAAGGGGGTTGCAATGAAGCTGAAACAGGACACTTTCTCCCGCTCCAGTCTCTCCGCGAAGGACTCAATAGCCTTCGTCCAGCATGATTAAAATAAATTTCGGATGAGGCCGCGAATATTGTGAAACTGAGGCCTGTCATCAGGAATAATTTTATGTACGCTACCGTACAGACAGCCTCTATTCCCGTCACTAGAATCCATCGACAGTTAGATAGTCAACTGGACGGCGGGAAAGGCTCAGTGGCTCGGTGACCGCACTAACACTAATAAATTAAAATGGAGAAATGAACATGAAGTCGTATTTCGTTATCATGATAGCCGCGATGTTTCTGGCGTTATCTGCTTGTGAACAAAAACAACAAACGAACACTGAAAAGGTAATGGATAGGGTCGATGATGCGCTTGATCGGCGCTCCAATGAAGAAATCCGTGACGCCGCTGAAGATATCAGTGATGAACTCAAGGATGCAGCCAAAGAAATTGAAGAAAAAACCAAAGCCGCTACCCAATAGTAAGTTTCACTTTACCCATTCCGTCGCGCCATGTTTTGCCTGGAAACTTGAGTTTTTAGAGGAGCCTTTACACGAAGGCTTTGACACGCTTTTTAAATCAATCTAACCAGAAGCGGCGGGCAAGGTATCTACTTCAGAAGGTTAGGTAGTGTTCTTCAGTTGATTTGCCAATCAATTGCGGATTTGTTTTCCGGCGATACGAATAAAACCATAAAGGAAACCAGAATGAAAATTTTAGAGAATTTTAAATTAATCTGTATTTCGATGCTTTTCGTTGTTGGGCTTGCTGCATGCGATAAACCAAAACCAGGACCTGCAGAGACCGCAGGTAAAGAGATAGACCAGGCGATGGGTGAAGCTGGCAAGAAAATAGAACAGGTGACTAGTGACGCTGGCAAGAAAATAGGTGAAGCGGTCGATAAAGCCGCTATGGCCATTAGTGATGCTGAGATTACGACCATGGTCAAAGCCGCCATTTTCTCCGATCCCGATGTCGAAATGATGCAAATCAGTGTTGATACCGTAAATGGTGTGGTGACATTAAGCGGCTCGGTTGATTCACAGTCGAGCAGTGATAGGGCTAAAGAGCTGGCGGACGCAGTAGATGGCGTCAAAGAGGTTGAAAACCATCTGGTGATAGAGTCGAGCAAATGAGGTTGAATCATCGTTAACCACGGAAGGAGTGCATGATGGAAATTAAAAACGCATATATACAAAAAATGATGGCGCAACTGAAAGAATGGAACGCCGAAATTAATTTATTGGAAGCCAAGTTGGAGAACGTAGCAGCAGACTTGAAGATCAAGCGTTCCGATGAGTTAAAAGAATTGCGCACCAAACAACAGGCCGCGTCTGAAAAAATAAAGGAGTTGGAGAAGGCCAGTGGCGATGCATGGGAGCAGGTCAAAGAAACGACTGACGAAGTCTGGGATGAACTTAAAACGGGTTTAGCTCACGTTCGTTCCAAATTCAAGTGAAAGCAATCGAACACGCTCGTTTTTGATGCCATTGATTGAATTCACGGGGTCGGGTCGTCTTGTAGTATCAGAAGGTTCCAGTATGAGCGTTACAGGCGGGTTATTGGCGTTCCTGAAAAGACGGTCGGCAACACAAATTGACAGGATAAGGTCACATCCTTTGCCGTTTGGCATCACCCTTTTTCTATTTGAACTTACTTGGAGAGTACCATTATGAAACAACTTAAATATATTTCCACCCTTTTTCTTGCCATTCTGTTGGCGACCGCGCTGGGTTGCGCATCGACGTCGCAACAGGAAGGCACAGGGGAATACATAGATGACAGCGTGATCACGGCCAAGGTCAAAGCGGCTATATTCAATGAACCTTCGCTGAGTTCAGCTGAAATCAATGTCGAAACCTTTAAAGGCATCGTTCAACTGAGCGGCTTCGTCAGTTCCACTGCCGATGAACGCAAAGCGACTGAAATTACACGCAGCGTTGCGGGGGTGAAGTCGGTCAGAAGTGATATGCGGGTTAAGTAACAGTATAGATCGACTGATCTTAATGAGGAGTAGCAAAAATGCTTGAAACTATTGCGATTATTATGATTATCCTCTGGTTACTTGGTCTGGTTTCCTCGTACACCATGGGCGGATTAATTCACATTCTCCTGGTCATTGCGCTCGTGGTGATATTGCTGCGTGTCATTCAAGGTCGGCGACTATAGTGTGATTCTGGTTTCTTTCCAGGAATGGGGTACCAGGTGAAGCAATCGGGAGCTCTGGGGTCACGGAGCTCTGGGGTCAGGCCTTACATTTGACATTCTCATCCCATCCTTTCCGTCTATTTCACAGTCCGGCTCACGGTGAGCACGAAATGGAATCACCCATTAGTCTCCGGTAGTCGAAGTGGTCGAACAAGCACTCGCAAACAAGCGCGTGGGCTTAGGGTCAGATACACGAATTAAGAATAATAGATGCATAGTCATAAACGATGACAAGATGCTTACGTTTAGAATTTTCGAATGCGCTTTATCGTGTGACGTCGCGTGGAGATCGGCGTGCAGACATTTTCCAGGACGGGTGAGGATAGGCTGAGGTTTCTGGCGACGCTGAAGCAGGTCATTACCCAGCCCAACGGTATCTACCCAGTTCTAAATATTTCGGGGGACACTTTACGACGGCAAGAAGAATTGTCTGGCGCGGTGGGTAATGTATTTTTTATAGGTTTGATCCGCTACCTGATTACTTTAATTGGAAGAATCCTGTTTTTCAGAACGCTTTAAATATTTTCGGATTAAATATGGGATTGATCATTAAATTGCTCCACTCGAAAGCCTCCAATACGATGTCGTTCTCGCCGAGCAGTTCGACTTTTCTTGGCAAAAAATCTGCATCAAATGTCCAACGGCGTATCATGGTTTTTTCATTTCTCTGATGTGGCAGCAAAAACGTTAATTCGTCTTCCGCGTTGAAAAGTGCAGTGATTTCCTGACGCTCGGTTTCTCCCAGTGCTGCTAAGTCCGTGCAGAAGGATTTGATGCGCTCACTCAGATGCGATTTATCTACGGTGCCGCCGGAGTCGGAAATTACTTTAGGATGATTGAGTGCGTAGTTAATAACCAGGAAGGGCAATCTGGGAAATGGGCGCACGCGGACTTCTTCGGACAGTGCTGGGTTGTATATCAACACCGCGCCGCTATTCGGCGTTTGAATATCCATGCGGATCTTCTTCGGTTTTTGATATCGGTAGAGCATCCGTGTTTCGGATTTTCTTTTATTGTAGAAGGTAATGGAATGATAGGTACCTTGGTAACTGGTTACCTGATTCCATATCGATTCAAGTTTCTGGCAGAGTTCTTCAGCAAACAGCCCTGAGCTGAAGAAAATACAACACCCGGACAGAAAACACCATAAAATTCTTTTAAGTTTCATCATGTATCGCGTGAGTTATGACGCTATGGCGCTCCGGTTGTTTCCGGCAATTTCCTTTCCAGCCGTCACATGGTTTGATTCACAGTCATCCAGAGTTTACGCTAAAATCACGATTAATCACTGACTTCGCGTCAAAGTGTGGGCATATACCGCAATTCCTGACAGTGACCGGGAACATGCCGACTTCAAACAGGTGGTGATCCGGGTTCTTCTTGTACTCCAAATTAATTCAGCGGATATGAAATTCTATTTTTTGTTTTTCAGCGCATGGCCGGCGAGGTTCTTACCTAAATCCCAAATAGAACCAGGAACTTGATGTGTGTCGGCGATCACTTTATCAAAAGAATTGATCGTGTAATCACGATCCTTGGGCGTTAAATTAAGGGGTGGCAACAGCTTAACCACATTCATCCCGTGACCTGCTACTTGTGTCAGGATACGGTGCTGCTTGAATAGTGGAATGGTGATCATTTGACAAAATAAACCTTTGTTTGCTGCTTCCAGCATCGCCCAGGCTGCTTTTAGCGTGAGGCTTTTCGGAGTTTGAAATTCAATGGCAATCATCATGCCCTTGCCGCGCGCTTCCTTTAAGAACTCATATTTGGAAGACATCGCATTAAGGCTGGTAATTATTTGATTGCCAATCAGCGCACTATTCTCAACTATCTTCTCTTCTCGTATGACTTCTAACGTCGCCAGACCGGCTGCCATTGCCATGTTGTTTTTAGAAAAAGTAGAGCCATGTACAACTGCTCTATCCATCCGATTAAAAACGGCATCCATGATTCTATGCGTCATGGCCACGCCACCCACCGGAATAAAACCACCAGACAGAGCTTTAGCCATACAAATCATATCGGGCTGTACATTCCAATGTTCGATTGCCCAAAACTTGCCGGTTCGTCCTAAGCCTGTCTGTACTTCATCCGCGACAAACAGCGTACCGTATTTTTTACAGAGCTTTTCCACTTCAGGTAAATAAATATCATCGGGTACGTTCACACCTTTACCCTGTACTGGTTCGATAACAAAGGCCGCCACATCCTTGTTGGATAGCGCGCGTTCCAGGGACACCAAATCATTAAATGGCACTGCGCTACATCCAGGTAATAAGGAACCAAAACCTTCGCGGAAAAGTTCTTCCCCATTTAAAGACAATGAACCCATCGAAAGCCCATGATAGGCATGCTCACAGAAAACAATTTTTTCACGTTTAGTTACATAGCGTGAGAATTTAATGGCTGCCTCTACGGCTTCGGTACCTGAGTTACAGAAAAACATCTTATCCAGATTATCCGGGGTAGTTTTAAGCAACGCTTCAGCTAACAGACCACTGAGTAACGAAACGTCCATTTGCACCAGATTAGGCAATTCCAGAGTTAAAGTCTCTTGTAAGGCGCTGACTATCGTGGGGTGATTACGCCCTACCGCAAACACACCAAAACCACTGAGTAAATCCAAGTATTCATTGCCTGTCTCATCATACAAGTATTGGCCGATAGCTTTTTTATAAGCGCGATCATAGCCTATGGTTTTTAATACTCTAACCATCTGGTTATTTAGATATTTTTCATGTAGCGTAAATTTATCATCGCCTTGCTGGGCAAAAAGGTCAGCTATGCTGAATGTCATCAGGTACCTCAAAAAATTTAAATTAAATCAATTTGACAATAGTAACTAAAGTTTCGGAGTTCAAAAACTCCATAAAAGAAACTTAATTATTTGATTAGAATAAGAAAGTCGGTCTCACAAGGAGTATAATAATGGTTGTCTTGCAAACAGCCAAAACAACTCAGGAGACCGCGATGAATCATG
>JAUXRH010000069.1 GCA_030682075.1 Nitrosomonas sp. | reverse complement strand
TAGCGAAAATCGACCCCGCCGAGGTCGTTTTTTGCCGATTTCGCCGCCGCATGGTTGTTCCATGGGGCAAGAAATCGGCAAAAAAGGAGCCGGCGCGGTCGATTTGCAGCCGACGATTCCAAAGTCCGACAGGCTCCTAGGTAAGGAAATATTTTTTGTGAGCAACGAAGTATTGTGACGAAACGAGGTAAGCAGGCAAGCCGCAAAGCGGCTGCTCGCAAATATGGATTTTTAGAGGTGCCCAATAGTCATTCCATAGTTAACTTTACCAGCCCTTCCTCATCAAACCGTGCATGCGCTATTAACGCACACGGCTTTCCGATGTTCTTCACGCCAGGGCATGCACATTTGCACGACCTACGTTTGCTAGCGCAACGGAGGATGTCGCACCTGTGCTCAATCATCGAGCGCGTAACAGCATGCCCGGCCCTGGTATAGAGCGCCCTCTGTAGCTCCCGATCATAATCCGGAGCTGTAATTTTAAATGCGTTGATTACGATGAAATGCTAGCGACTAAAGAAGATTATGGTTCTGAATTTAAATAGTTTTGACGATGCTCTTCGCTGCAGAAAAATATACCTTGACTCGCGATACTTTCATTTTCTGGTAAATGTATGCCGCAATGCTCGCAACATACCATATCCTCGCTAGCATCAGGGAGTAACTCAATGATTTGTTTCTTATTGGGTTTCCTGGTCCTTATGATCCAATAAACCAATACAGCAATAACGACAATGAAAAGTAATTTACCCAATGCAACCACCTCCTGTATTACGTTAAATTACACTATTTAAGGAAGAAGAGACCTATGGGCGCCTCTAAAAATCCAATTTTGCGAGCAGCCGCTTTGCGGCTTGTCTGCTTACCTGCTTACCCCGTTTCGTCACAATACGGCATTGCTCATAAAAAATTTTCTCTTACCTATCAACCCTATGCTGCGTCAATATTTTTTATTCGCGCCTGGTCTTGTTTAGAACCCTGAATTTTTAGAGGCGCCCCTATGTTCATCAAAGTTTTTTAGCGTTTTATCTTTGCTATTTTACTTGTTGTTTCGCTGCTGACAAGCGTAACAAAACATCCATAAGAATTACTGAAAAATTAAAGCTGGCTGAGAATTGGATTGAAATCGGAAGTATTGTTATGGCGGCTCTCAATGCCATGCATTTTCCTGTTTTGATCGTATGCTGGCTGTTGACAGTAACATATAATTTGGCATGAGTATTCCTGGTTGAAACAGGATCGAACTATTTGCCGACAGCCCGTAGGCAGTGACCCTGTGCTTTTTGTAGATGCCAAGCTACCTTACCAAAATGAGGATATGGCATGTCGAGGGTTATGAAGTTTCTGGAAAAAATTTAATGGTTTCTTGTTATAGCAAAGGTGGCGAGTTGTAGCATACAATCTTTGTAGCTGGAATCAGGTAATGATGCAATTGCAGCAGATGCAGTATCAACTTCAGTTTGCGCGCGTGTTTTAGCGTAATCCAGTGCGGCTGTTTGCTGAATTACTCGAAGCACAGGTTGGAATCCATCTTTGCCACCTTCTTCGATAGCTTTTCGAATGATATCTGATTGTTCCTGTGTACCCGCTTTCATTGCGTAAATCAAGGGTAGGGTAGGTTTTCCTTCCGCAAGGTCATCACCTAAATTCTTCCCGGTATCCAGATTGTCGCCAGAATAATCCAGCATGTCGTCAATTAATTGAAATGCAGTGCCAAGATGCATGCCATAGACTGCGACAGCGTCTTCCTCAGCCGGTGACGCATTGCCGAGAATCGCGCCCAGGCGTGTTGCAGCTTCAAATAATTTTGCAGTTTTAAAGCGAATGACCCTTAAATAATTTTCTTCATCCACATCTGGATCCCGGCAGTTAAGTAACTGTAAAACCTCACCTTCTGCGATTGTATTGGTCGCATCCGCCAATACTTGCATAATGCGCATATTGTCGACTTCTACCATCATTTGAAATGCACGTGAGTAGAGAAAATCACCGACTAATACGCTGGCAGCATTGCCAAATAAAGCGTTTGCGGTCTCTTTATTGCGACGGAGTTCAGATTCGTCGACAACGTCATCATGTAAAAGTGTCGCAGTATGAATAAACTCTACAACGGCAGCAAGGTCGTGGTGATACTTACCCTGATAGTTAAAAGCACCTGCTGATAGGATGACCAATGCTGGGCGTAAGCGTTTCCCCCCACTATTTATAATATATTCACTAATTTGGCGTATGAGCGCGACGTGGGAATGAAGCTTTTCTCGAATGACATTGTCTATGGCGCCCATGTCCTGAGCAATAAAACCTCTGATATGATCGATTGACACGTTATTACCTTGAAGAAAACGCTATGTTAGGAATGTCAACACCCAGGTGTCAAGCATAATGATAAAAACAATTCAATTCTCTCGCACAGAACCGCCTTGATTATGTATAATTCACTGTTCTGTAAAAGAGATGTTTGGAGTCAATAAATTATGTATGCAGTTATAAAAACGGGTGGTAAGCAATATCGTATTCAAGTTGGCGAGAAGTTAAAAGTAGAGCAACTTGAGGTAGAGAGCGGTGGTGAACTTATTATTGATCAAGTGTTAATGGTTGCTGATGGTGAGAATATCTCGATGGGTAAACCACTTGTGGAAGGTGCTACTGTTAGTGCAACGGTGCTGAGACAGGGGCGTCACGATAAGATACGCATTTTCAAGATGCGTCGTCGTAAACATTACCAGAAACATCAAGGGCATCGTCAGAACTACACTGAGATCCAGATTACCGGTATTTCAGCATAAGGAGTATTTGTTATGGCACATAAAAAAGCGGGTGGTAGCTCAAGAAACGGACGTGACTCTCACGCTCAGCGGTTAGGAGTAAAATGTTACGGTGGTGAATTGATTCCAGCGGGTAGCATTATAATTCGCCAGCGTGGGACCCAGGTTCATCCGGGCGAGAATGTTGGCATGGGTAAAGATCATACATTATTTGCCAAAACGACGGGTAAAGTGAATTTCAGTATTAAAGGTTTGCTGAAACGTAAGATAGTGAGTGTTGTCCCAGTTTAAGTTTTTGTTTGTGTTTTTAAAAATTTAGCTAAATTTTAGTTTCAGTAAAAAGCCCCGTCCAATCTGATGGGGCTTTTTGTTTGTTAGGCCATCAATGACTGTTGGGCATCTCTAAAAATTCAAGTTCCCAGGCAAGACAAGGCGCGAGAAAAAAATTTGAGCGCAGCATATGGTTGATAGGTAAGAGAAAATTTTTTATGAGCAACGCCGTATTGCGACGAAACGGGGTAAGCAGGCAAGCCGCAAAGCGGCTGCTCGCAAAATTGGATTTTTAGAGGTACCCTGAAGTCAAAATGATAAAGCTAATACCTTATCTTGTTTCTGTTTTCAAGCATCTTTAAGCCCGATTGCCCTGATCAATTGATGTAAATTGTTAAGTATAGTGGCGTATCTATGATAGACTTCCACCTCGTGCAAGTTTGATCTTAGCCGCATACGTGCCCAACGTACTAATATAACAAAGATCAAGTATAAAATAGTCTGGCTTGATTTTATAAATCAGATCAAGTGCTGCCCGGATGGTGAAATTGGTAGACACAAGGGACTTAAAATCCCTCGGACATTGCGTCCATGCCGGTTCGACTCCGGCTCCGGGCACCAAAAAATCAAAGAGTTAAGCTCATAAGCACAAAAATTTCTTTTTCTTTATTTTTACCTTCTGGGCACTAGCGGAGCACTCAGCCCAAGAAAAACTCAACTCTTCCAGTCCAGAAAAAAACAATAACCAGGAGTCTGTCGGACTTAAGTGATCGTAGCGAGCAAAGTGGGAAAGCGAGGATAGATTGGCCGGATTTTGAGGCGCATAGTCATTCTATGCAACGAAAAATCAGGGTAATATGAACCGCTTGTCCCATTTGCGCCGTAGATCAACCTTAAGTCCGACAGACTCCTAGCTTCGCTTTCATACTTAAAAGATAGTATTTAAGGGTCATTTTTTCAGAATAGCCCCTTAATTGCCCCATAACAATATTTACAAATCATATCTATTTGTTTATTAAAAATTTAATTAAATAATTCCAGGGATTTTAAATCCCTTATGGCTGTTTATTGCCTAATGCTATAATCTGTTCCCAGTATTTACATACTTGGGAAGCATCCATGGCAAATATCGAAAAACGTATTTCTAATGCTGGCAAAACCAGCTATCGGATCAAGGTACGCTTAAAAGGTTTCCCTTCCCAATCGGCGACATTTGAGCGTCTAACT
Source organism: Nitrosomonas sp. (assembly GCA_030682075.1). Lineage (GTDB taxonomy): Bacteria > Pseudomonadota > Gammaproteobacteria > Burkholderiales > Nitrosomonadaceae > Nitrosomonas. The sequence goes on along the minus strand of JAUXRH010000069.1, from coordinate 12,641 downwards.
GATGCCAAGAAATGGTCACAACAAACAGAATCGGCAATTCGTGAAGGCCGTCACTTCAAAACGACCGAAGCCAAACGTCATACCCTGACTGAACTGATAGACCGTTCTACCTAATAAACCAAAGGCAATACAGAAACAAACAGTACTTCTGCAACGATGGAAAGCTGAGATTGGCAGTCATGTTTTGATCGATGTAACCCCCTCGCTGATTGCTGAATGTCGAGACAAGCTGACTGGTGAGATAACCTTGCGCGGCAAACCTCGATCTCCGGCTACCGTGAACCGTTACATGGCTGCGCTATCAATCGCCTTAACTTCAGCCGTAAAAGAATGGGGGTGGATAGACGACAACCCCATGCGAAAAGTGACTAAAGGGCACCTCTAAAAATCCATATTTGCGGCTACTCGCAAATATGGATTTTTAGAGGTGCCCTTATTCCGCTTGCCGTTGGATAATTTTGCAAGTGGCTCTTATTATCTAACTTTGTATCGCTCTTGGTATTTTTATCGGCACCGACCCCGATGACAGGTTTGGCACCGATTTCTGTGGATTTAACACAGATTCACTATTTTTCCGGTAAGTCTATCACTCTTGACATTCACTTCGATATGGGTTTCTCCGACGGGTTTTGGCGACGAAACTGCGATAGCAGGGTGGTGGCTATCTGGGCGAGCAGCATTAGAACACCCTTGAGACCAGTCATGAAAAAGTACCACAGCATCTTCGGCACTCCCCTGGAAGTGGATTTTTGGTCCCAAATCTCAAGCCAGCGCTCGCTGTCGCCGTACACATAATTGACCGCTTCAATATATTTCTCTCGATCCAGCATGAGTTCTGCGCCGCACAGATAACTGCCTCCTTCCTGAGGGATAAATCGCATCAACTTGGCTTCAAAGCGGAAGAAATGGCCGTGCATATCAGAAGCAGCGGAGTGGATGGTATCGATGAAGACCCGCTCCTGCGCCACCAGCGGGTATGGTGCCTGCACTTTGAAACCGATGCCAGTCAGAGAGATGTCGGTCAGATTTGCCTTTGTCGTGTAATTCAGGCGCGGAAACGATACGCTGATTTCGCCCGATGTGTTGATGCGGTGAAAATGCCGCACCTGTCTGCGTTCCCAGAATGCGCCAAGCGATACCATTGCCAAATAAAAATTGAAGAAGCACCATGCCCCTGCTATCAGGGTAATCTCACGTAACAGGGGATCGTAAAACCATTTGAATCCTGCCAATATAAAGGCAATAACGTTTACCACAATGATGATGAAGAGTATGGTGGCACGCGGATTGAGAGACATATTGGCCTGCGTCTGGCCCTTTGGGGTGACTTTAAATGACGGCTTGTGTGGATTAATGATGACCGAGATGACCGCAGGAATCAGGAACAGGGCTTGTATGCTTTCATATATTTCCGAAAAGAACGGCTGGCGTGCCTTGGAGTAGATGAAATCCATGATGATATGGATGGACAGCACGTACGGTAGAATGAACGCGACAAACTGTCCGCCTGATGCATGGTAGATTTTTAGCCCGAAGATCAGAAAGAGCGCCGGGGCGATGAAATAAAAGAAGCGCGCCAGACCGAAGAACCAGTAGAAGCATGAACTGAAGTAGCATATTCGTTGTGGCCAACTTAATCCGGGAGTGAAAAGCGGGTTGTTCATGATGAACATTTGCAGCATGCCTTGTGCCCAGCGAGTGCGCTGCAACACATAATCGTCATAGTTTTCCGGCGACAGGCCACATACCATGGGTTGTTCCACATAGACACTGTTGTACCCTCTGCTGTGCAGCAGGAATGCAGTTTCGGCATCTTCGGTGATGGTTTTTCCGCAAATACCTCCTGCTTCCATCAAGTGGCTGCGACGCAATAACGCTGCTGAACCGCAGAAGTAACTGGCATTCCAGGAATCCAGCGCTGGGTGAATGGTACGGTAGAACATGTCATTCTCGCCGTTGGGATTGCCGACCCCCACCAGGTTTTTTTCGATCGGGGTGGGATTGATGAAGAAGTGCGGGGTTTGTACCAGAAACAGTTTGGGGTCGGCAAGGAAATAACCGACCGTACGTTGTAGCATGTCAGTAGTCGGTACATGATCGCAATCCAGAACCAGCAATAGTTCTCCATCAGTATGGTTTAATGCATGATTGAGATTGCCCGCTTTGGCGTTGCGATTGGTCTCGCGCGTGATGTAGTTGATCCCAAGTTCCCTGGCCATTCGCCGCAAACGAAAATGGCGCTCCCAGGCTGCCTGCATCGTTTCTGGCTGACTGCGTTTATTGAGTGTGCCGCCGTCATCACAGATATGGATGCGCAGCTTATTCTGCGGATACTTTATCTGGATTGCCGCAATTGCTGTGATGCGGATGATGTCGTCAGATTCGTTATAGGTGGGGATAAAAACATCGACGGTCGGTAGGTTGGTGGCCTCTTTTGACAATATCGTCGAGCGACCCGTGAGCGGCCATAAGTTAAGAAACATGCCGAGAAAGAGCAGGACAAGTCCATATACCTCGGCAAGGTAGAGCAGTGCCATGCCGATAAAATCCAGCGGTCCGGTATAAATCAGACTTTGCAGGCTGCGCCACAGGATGTACCGTATGGCCAGATAACCGGCCAGTAGAATAAACACTAACCGCCAGGGTGGCCGCTGGAAAATGCGCAGCTTGTAGAGTACTGCCAGCAATAACAGGGAACTCCAGCCTACAGCAGCCTGGTGTGTCGTATCGAAATAATTCTGTGCAAGGAGTACCAGGTACAGGAGCACTGCAATGAACATTAGCAGCAGCCATTTTTGCAGTTCGTATCGTGTTGTTTTAGCGGACATCTGGACCATTTTTAATGGCTATGTCATCGAACTGTGTGGCAATAGCCCGATGGCAGTATGGAGGAATAATTCAGGCGTATTTAAATGGCGAGTATCGATAGCACGTCGCCAGCCAAGGCGGTTGGGGAGATATTTTGTTGCCGCACCGTGGAAGTGGTCGAGCCAATTCTTGAGGTGGCCGTAATAAGTATTGATGTTTTGAACATGATAGGCACGCCTGATTCGGGCTCCGGCAGAGAAATTAACGGCCTCATGAGTGATAACTATCTCCTGCTGCCAAATCAGCGGTCGCATGCACACAAGCACATTGGCACTGAGATCGATTCCGGTAGTTGTTTAGGTGATGCTGGGGACGCGAAGTAAAAAATGTGAGTAAATCGATTTATAATGCTACTATTGATTTGAGTCCGTACGGCACTGTACTGTACTGCGCACCGCATCCTGTGCGTTTTCGAAGTAAGACAACGTGAAGTTTCACCGATGGACTTGACGAACACGCCGTTATTCTCAGTTGTCATGTATGTTCAATCTCTGCAAAAAACTGGGTAATCTGAATATTACACGAATTTTGGAGTATCTGAATGTTTAACTCGATATCTGGCAAAGACTGGCCGAGAATACTGTCAACATGGGTGACCCTGTTTTTATTGCTGCCAAGTATTGATGTCAATGCGACGGCTGCCGACTGGCTGCTGTTCAAACAGCGTTTTCTGCAACCTGAAGGACGCATCATCGATAACAGTCACAGCAATATTATTAGTCATTCCGAAGGTCAAGGCATGGCAATGCTGTTGTCTGTCCATTACGATGACCGTGCCGCGTTCGATGGCATGTGGCAATGGACACGCCAGAATTTGCAGGTGCGGGATGACAAACTGTTGGCCTGGAGGTGGTCACCCAAGGACGGCGTGAGCGACAAGAATAATGCCTCCGATGGTGATCTTTTTGTCGCCTGGGCGCTGTTGCGCGCCCAGCATAAGTGGCAGGAACCGGCCTATCTTGCGTCTGCCATGGAGATCATTCAGGATATCCGGCAGGAATTACTACGTAGAACCAGCCGGGGGATCGTTCTGCTGGCGGGCACGGAAGGATTTGACAAGCCCGAAGGAACGGTGATTAACCTCTCCTATTGGGTATTCCCCGCACTACAGGAAATCAGCCAGGCTGACCCTGCGCCTGAATGGCCGGAACTGCAGCAGACTGGGATCAATCTGCTGCTGGAAGCGCATTTCGGCCGCTGGGGATTGCCGGCAGACTGGATTCTCCTGGGCGAAAAACTGACACCAGCACCTGGCTTTCCGTCCCGCTTCAGCTACGACGCAGTACGCATTCCGTTGTATCTATTATGGGCAGAACGCGAAACCACCGAACTGCTGATGCCTTTCCAGAATTATTGGGGGCACTTCAAAGGTGCGAAGTTCATTCCGGCCTGGACCAATCTTAACGACGACAGCATCGATTCCTACGACGCTTCGCTCGGCATTCGCGGCATTGGTCAACTGACATCAACCCACCCCAATCTGTCTTCGGTACAACTGCCGGCACTGGATGCAGATCAGGATTATTATTCTTCGGTGCTGCTGTTGCTTGCTAAAACCTTGGTTGCGGAACGCAAGCGTTGAAATTGCATGTTTTATTTAAACTGATTCCGGCTACTCTCTGGTTGGGCCTGGTGATTACTTTCCCGGCTACAGCTGAACCGGACACTCACCGCAGCTACTATTCCATCCAGGTTCTATCCGGCACTCTGGCAACAGTGAAGAGTGCCTGGCAGAAATCACAGGATCTGCTTTTTGTGCGAATTGAAAAGCATGCTGACCAGCATAAGCTGCGCGTTGGTTTCTGGCGCAGCAAAGCGGAAGCTGAAAATCAACTGGCCGGAATAAAAATTCATTTTCCTGATGCTTTCGTGCTTGCAACGGAATATAAGCCAAGTAAAATACTGCTGGACTGGTCTGGAAACTTCGCCAGGTCATCGGGAGAATCAACAAGTACGGGCAAACAGCCCATCAAAATCCCTGGTGGGCTGATCAAACCTGTGCCTGTACCATCTCATGTCGTTTCTACGACAGTGAGTGGATCAGGCGTTTTGATCGGAACTCCGAGCGCATCGTCCAATATTGTTTCCGTGCAGAAGACCACCCAGTCCAATACTGTCACCACCAGCCAACTTAATGTTGTAGCCCAGGAAGAAAAACGCACGCTACCAGCGGAACCTGCCGCGCCATCATCCTCCCCGATCAAAGTAGCTGTTACCGAACCTGCCAGGAAGCAAAGAGCAGCAATGCCGGATGAAACGCAGCTATGGCAGTTGTTGCATGATGAACAGTACGACATGCTACAGGCGGAGATCAACCGCATACATGCGAAACATGGCAAGTGGCAACCGCCACAGGAACTGCTCAGTCTCCTCCAGCAAGGCAAGCTGCGGCAAAAAATCGACCAGGCAATTCAGAACAAGGATGCGGCCACGCTCGTACAATTAGGAGAGCTGCATCCTGAAGATTTTTCCTGTTTGCACGTTGACTGGGCCTGGGCTCTGGCTGAAGCGCAGGCTACGCTGAAACAAACGGACGCCCTGCACCTCATCCTGCACCGGTTGATTCCCGATTGCAGCGAGCAGGATCGTCTCGCAACGCTTTATAAAGCCAAATCCTGGCTGGATAACACCCTGTGGGAAATATTGCTCGAGCGCGAAGCACAGGAAATCCGCAGTAACGAAGGCGAAAGCAAATTCCGCCGGTTACGCTACGATCATGGAATGGAAAAACTGCTGGCAGCACATCAAATGCAAAACCAGATCGCGTTTCGCACACTGCTGCAACAACTTGGCAGTGACATTGAACATTACCGTGACGCTGATGCCGCCCTACTCAGCGGCTGGCATTACTTCAATACGCAGGAAACCACAACTGCCACGCTATGGTTCAACAAAACCCTGGCATGGAACCCTGAACTGCATGATGCCCGCAGCGGTCTGGCGCTGATCGCATTGCAGGACAAGCGTTTTGCAGACGCCAAGCGTTTCGCCGATGCATTGCCCGACGGCAATGAAGGCAAGCAAGAACTGCTGCGCACTGTGTCAGCTGCCATGGCGCCCGGGCCGAGGGTGCTGGCAATGACAGGAGGTGAAACGAATACCGGAATTACCTATTCGGCAGCCTACGCTGGGGTGATCATGCCGATTCACAGTCGCCTGGGTGGTATCGGAAATGGCATAGTGCAACGTCTGTGGGCTGATCGCCTGACTTACTCCTACGACAACGATGGCCAGAAGACTCAGGCAGAGCAGTTGGGTATAGAGGGTTCGCTCGGTTACCAGAAATCCGGACCATGGGGATCATGGGCGATGTTTGCCGGCGCGGTGTATCGCGATACCCATTTCTCGCCGGATGCGCCAAACAATCCAGCGCGCGGTGGTTTTGTTCGCGGTAGAATACAGATAGAAGGTGAGCGTATCTTGAATAAAGACTGGCGTGTGAATGTCAATGCCAATTATGTCACTGGACAAAACAGTTATTGGACTCGCGGCCGCCTGCTGTACAATCTGAATGAGCGCATACTCGCTGGTCCGGAAGTGATCACTCTCGGCGACCCCAATTTTCAGATCAGGCAGTATGGTGGGGCTGTGATGGGGCTTAGCGTATTATCTGGTGCGGACGTTACGGTACGCGGTGGTGCAAGAGAGACACAAGAGGGGACTACCATGTACCTTGGTCTTGAATTGGCTCGCCCATTCTAAAGATTTGGGCGACGTGTTATTTCCTGGCAGCTGAATCTGAAAGAATACTGTTGCTATAATTCAGTTTTTAACTTGCAATTCCCCGTGGTCTTGCCACGGGGTTGTTTGTTTTTGCGGCGACGCGGCGCCATAAATCCCATCAGGCCAAGACCCGTCAGGAGCATGGCGTAGATTTCGGGTTCTGGCACGGCAGTGATCAACAAGCGCTCTCCTTGATTCCCGAGATGGATGATGTCCCATCCCAATCCTTTACCTAAGCCGTTAAAGGTAAAGTTGAGGCTATTCATTCCTGTGATCGTATCGGCAAAAAAGAAGTCCCAGTAATTATTTATCGAGGCATGAAAATCGTTAATAAAGTTGAATTCGACATTGCCGCCGGCAAAGGCAGCGTTACCGTTGATGTCCAGCACGTCATATTCTCCCAGCCCGGCAATCTCGAAAACAAGGTTACCGCTGCTGTAAAAATCACCGTTGATGGTCAATGTGCCTGGGGAATTACCCGGATTAATATTTGCTTGATCCCCGATGGTTACATCGCCAGTGATAGTGCTTGCTCCGCTCAAACTACCTCCCAGGATCTGAATAGAGGATTGGCTGAAACTGCCGTTAATAACAGTTTGACCCGCAGTCTGCGTATAGGTGCCGATACCGCCAATCCCCCCGGTATTGATCAGGGTGCCGGAGTTGGTCAGGGTGCCGTTGTTGCCTAGCCAGCCACCAGTGGCCCAGGTACCCTGATTGAACAGGGCGCCATCATTGGTCAAGCTGCCGAAAGTGGCATAGGTGGTCAGATCACCCTGGTTAGTGAAGATACCTGGGTTATACAAGCTGCCGGAGTAGCTTAGGGTACCGAAATTGGTCAAGTCGCCGAAGTTGTTCAGACTGCCGGTGTGGTCGTCCAAGGTGCCAATGTTCAGGGAACCATAATTTTTCAGGTTACCGCCAGCAAGGTTACCCAAGTAGGCGAAGGCAGTCAGGTTGCCATCTACTGAATTAGTCAGGATGCCGGAGTTGCCCAGGTAGCCGGCGTGGTTGTTCGTGGTGCCGCTGCTGAGGGTGCCGGAATTGTTCAAGATGCCGGAGCTGCTCAGGTAACCGAAGGTGATCAGGCTGCTGCCGTTAGCATTGATCAGGCTGCCAGAGTTTGTCATGCTGCCGTAATAGTCCCATACGTTGGAGGCATCGGTCGACCAGATTCCATTGATCAAGTTACCGGAGTTGCTCAGGATACCGGAGTTTTCAATTGACAAATTACCCGCATTGGAAAAATTCTCAGAATTTTCTGCGATACCATTTATCGTAATTGTCGAATTCAAAGGATTTGGATTTGGCGCAATCTGCTGAGCCTGCACAAATGCGGGTATGCCAGCGAGAGGTATACTGACCAGAAAAGCGCAAATCTTTGTCTTGTTCATAAGCTTTCTTTTTAGCCCAGGCTTCTTGAAGAATCAAATAGGAAGAGTACAGCATAAAATGCTGCATGTAACCCATCCATTTGTAATAAAGCGCCACATTCAACCGGCAAGTGCACCCACGCGCTAGCCTAAAAAACACAAAACGGGGTCAGGTCCAGAACTAAGAATTCTTATTCTGGCAAACAATAACCCCAATGATCGATTAGCACTTTTAATTTTCTTGATTCGGGGTAGAGTAAAGGGCTGGCTTTCGATCGCCATTAGAAGTTGCTTATCTGTTTCCGCCCCTTTCGTTTGGTGGCGCCTCAATAGGGCACCTCTAAAAATTCAGCGTTCTAAACAAGACCAGGCGCGAATAAAAAATATTGACGCAGCATATGATTGCCAGGAGTCTGTCGGACTTTGGTCGTCGATAGCGAAAATCGACCCCGCCGAGGTCGTTTTTTGCCGATTTCGCCGCCGCATGGTTGTTCCATGGGGCAAGAAATCGGTAAAAAAGGAGCCGGCGCGGTCGATTTGCAGCCGACGATTCCAAAGTCCGACAGGCTCCTAGATCACAACTTCTACCAATCTCCTCCAGAGCAAGGCATTCGTAAGGGTTACTTTACCCGCATTCCTGGTTGCGCGCCTTCATCAGGCGATAATATGAATAGCCCTCCCCCAGCCTCACCACTGCTTGCGGCAAGCACCATGCCTTCTGACATTCCGAATTTCATTTGGCGTGGCGCGAGATTGGCAACCATAATGGTCATACGCCCTTTTAATTGAGCGGGATCATAAGCCGACTTGATACCTGCAAATACCGTGCGTTGCTCTGATCCAATATCCAGTGTCAGCTTTAATAATTTATTCGCCCCTTCCACGTGCTCAGCATTAATGATTTTAGCCACTCGCAAATCAATTCTATTAAAATCATCAATTGTAATGGTCTCGGCAACAGGAGTATGGATATGTTGCTGCTTCTCTGCATGACGAGCGGGTGAATGCACCTCTGTTGCTGGCGCAAACGATTGTTTGTTAGCTGCCACCATGGCTTCAATCTTCTTCGTGTCGACACGAACCATCAAGTGCTGGTATGTATTTATCGTATGGTCGGCCGGCAACAACAGATGGGATACGGACTGTTGCTCAGTGAGTTTTGGCCAGTTTAATGGCGCACAGTTTAGAAAACTTTCAATTTGTTTAACAGTTTCTGGCAGGATTGGTTTTAAGTAGCGCGAGAGAATATAAAACAGTTGTATACCCAGACTACATACACGTTGCAACTCTTTATCACGGTCTGGATTTTTTGCAATTTCCCAGGGTGCCAACGCATGAATCATTTCATTGGCTTCATCTGCGCATTTCATAACCATGCGAACAGCTGCCGAGAAATCTCTGTCTTCAAAGGCCTTTTCAATGGCGGCTGGCCGCCATGACCCAAATCGCTCATCAACCAATTGTTGCATTAACTGGTAATCTGCACCATCAACCAGCCTTCCCCCAAAACGTTTGGCAATAAATCCCGCGCATCGGCTGGCAATATTGACATACTTACCCACCAGATCTGAGTTTACTCTAACCACAAAGTCTTCCAGATTCAGGTCAACGTCTTCCATTGATCCATTAAGCTTTGCCGCGTAGTAATAACGCAACCACTCTGGATTCAATCCCTGCTCTAGAAAGCTTGCTGCAGTAATAAATGTGCCACGAGATTTACTCATTTTTTCACCATTGACGGTGAGAAAACCATGTGAGAATATTTTGGTCGGTGTCCGATAACCGGCATGCTCCAGCATGGCGGGCCAAAATAACGCATGAAAATAAAGGATATCCTTACCGATAAAATGATACAGCTCGGTCGTCGATCCTTTCTTCCAGAATTCGTCAAAGTCGAGTTGAGTCTGTTCACACAAGTTTTTGAAACTACCCATATAACCGACCGGCGCATCCAGCCATACATAAAAGTACTTACCTGGCACATCCGGTATCTCAAAACCAAAGTATGGTGCATCACGCGAGATATCCCAGTCAGAAAGCTTATTTTCTCCGGCTTCTCCCAACCATTCGTGCATCTTATTGGCAGCTTCGGGCTGCAGGTGATCTGCTTCACGTGTCCAGCGCCGCAAGAAATCGACACAACGATTATCCGAAAGACTAAAAAAGAAATGATCAGAAGATTTTTTGACTGGTACCGCACCAGATACTGCGGAACGCGGATTTATCAGATCCGTTGGCGCATAAGCTGCGCCACAAACTTCACAAGAATCACCATACTGATCCTTTGCACTACATTTAGGGCATTCGCCTTTGACAAAGCGGTCAGGCAGAAACATGTTTTTTACCGGATCATAGAGTTGCTCAACGCCACGCATACTGATTAATCCCGCTTGTTTCAGTTTGCTATAAATATCCTCGGAATAGTGACGGGTTTCTGCAGAATGCGTCGTGTAATAATTATCAAAGTGAACATGAAAGCCTTTAAAGTCATTAAAATGTTCACTATGCACCCGTGCGATCAATGCTTCCGGTGTCACCCCTTCTTTTTCAGCACGTAACATAACAGGTGTTCCATGGGTATCATCAGCACAGACGTAATGTATCGTATGTCCCTGCATTTTCATAAAACGCACCCAGATATCGGTTTGGATATACTCTACTAAATGGCCAAGATGAATACTGCCATTGGCGTAAGGTAACGCGGATGTTACCAGGATTTTTCGCTCGCTCATTTACTTATATCTCGTGTTAGGTAAGGAGGGATTGTAACAAACTGTGTGCGTTATCCTGATATTTGTTAACATCCAATGTTTAGTTGGTACTATCGATACAAAGGAGTTATTAGTGACGATTACTGAGCAGCAAATAGAATCCATACTCAAAGAGATCATTGACCCCAGTACTGGCAAAGATTATGTGACCAGTAAAGAAGCTCGTAATATCAGAATTGAGAATAATAATGTAACGCTTGATATAGAACTTGGCTATCCGGCTAAAAGTGTCATTGACAAAATACGCCAACAAGTCGTTGATGCACTCGCCACCATCGCTGGTATTGGTACTATTCATGTAAATATCACCAGCAGGATCATCCCCCATGGCGTGCAAAGTGGGGTAAAACTTATTCCTGGCGTTAAAAATGTCATTGCAGTTGCTTCTGGTAAAGGTGGCGTAGGAAAATCCGCTACCGCAGTGAATCTGGCTCTGGCATTAGCTGCCGAAGGCGCTTCAGTCGGCATTTTAGATGCCGATATTTACGGGCCCTCACAACCCCAGATGCTGGGCATTACCGATCGCCCGCAATCGCTCGATGGAAAAATGATGGAACCCATACAAGCCCATGGCATTCAAGCCATGTCTATCGGGCTGTTAATTGATGCAGAGACACCCATGGTATGGCGCGGGCCAATGGTGACTCAGGCATTGCAACAACTATTAAATGATACCCGCTGGCAGGATGTTGATTACCTCATTGTCGACTTACCACCGGGTACTGGCGATATTCAGTTAACACTCGCACAGAAAGTACCTGTCACGGGTGCCATCATTGTCACAACACCACAGGATATTGCCTTGCTGGATGCGCGCAAGGGATTGAGAATGTTTGAGAAAGTGGGCATCCCCATTCTTGGTATTGTAGAAAATATGAGTACCCATATCTGCTCCAATTGTGGGCATACGGAACACATCTTTGGGTCCGGTGGTGGTGAAAAAATGTGTGATGATTACGGTGCCGAATTTCTAGGTTCATTGCCGCTTGATATTAAAATTCGCGAACAGACAGATGCCGGCTTTCCAAGCGTAGTCGCCGATCCTGATGGGTCTATCGCAGAGACTTATCGTACAATTGCCCGCCGCGTTGCGGTAAAAATCGCAGATTTGGCGGAAGATCACTCTGATTTATTCGCTAAAATTGTAATTGAGAATAACTAAACAACCTATCGCAGAATGACGATTAAATCCGACAAATGGATTCGCCGTATGGCAGCTGAATATGGCATGATTGAGCCATTCGAGCCAAACCAGATCAGGCAAAAAGACAATCAGAAAATTGTCTCTTACGGCACTTCCAGTTATGGTTACGATATCCGTTGCTCGGATGAGTTTAAATTGTTCACAAATCTGAATTCAACGATTGTCGACCCGAAGAATTTTGATTCGAATTCATTTGTTGATGTAAAGAATGATATCTGTATCATTCCACCAAATTCTTTTGCACTGGCACGAACCGTAGAATATTTTCGGATTCCCCGGAACATACTCACCATCTGCCTGGGTAAATCAACTTATGCCCGTTGTGGCATCATCGTCAATGTCACGCCTTTTGAACCCGAATGGGAAGGCTATGTGACGTTAGAGTTTTCCAATACAACCCCATTACCTGCCAGAATTTATGCTAATGAAGGGATTGCTCAGGTTATTTTCTTTGAATCGGATGAAGTGTGTGAAACTTCCTATAAGGATCGTGGCGGAAAGTATCAGGGACAGCAGGGTGTGACGCTACCCAAGATTTGATCCAGATATTTCATAAGGGCACCTCTAAAAATTCAGCGTTCTAAACAAGACCAGGCGCGAATAAAAAATATTGACGCAGCATATGATGGATAGGTAAGGAAATATTTTTTGTGAGCAACGAAGTATGGTGACGAAACGGGGTAAGCAGGCAAGCCGCAAAGC
>JAUXRH010000258.1 GCA_030682075.1 Nitrosomonas sp. | reverse complement strand
AATTCCTTTGTTGTTGAGTGATGTGTTTGCCTGACAAATTCACCTCCTTTTTAAGAGGTAACTTTACATGCTTCTAATTTCACTCAACCGGCCAAGTTAATTGTCGTCATACCGGACAGGTTAATTGTCGCCTAATATTCATCTGTGCTCCTTTAACTATATGGGAGCACAGATAATATTGAATGATTTACTTTAAGTCAGGGTCACTTATTCCGATTAAGTGACCCGGTACTTGCGATAGTTGCGCCGGACTGTGGTTTCAGAGGTGACCTCCCCGTGGACATTCCTGAACTGTGTCGTCTTCCAAGTAGCCTCTTCCAGGCTTAACCCTTTTGACCGCCAACGAGCAACCATACTGGCATCAGTCTTCGCCCATTCGCGGTTAAGCAGGGAATCGGGTCTGCCTTTTCTGTCGCGTCTCAGGTTGAACGCCTCATCCATCGATACAATATCGCAGCGGTATTTCTCCAGCACACTGCCAACGGCCTTCACCATGATTGCGGGAGGGGTTTCAAATTCGTTGAACCTTGCAATAAAAGAGGATAACGCCACCCGGTCGCCGCTCTGTAAAGCATATTCCGTGAACGCGCGGATATCGCTATCATTCGCAGTGCCTTCCACTATCTTCCATTCCGCCTACCAGAAAACATCATCATCATCCATCTTTCAACCCTTCCAGCCAATCAGCCCACCATTGCATCATCTCCCGCCGTTTAGGCAGGTGTTCAGCGAAGTTGTATGCAGCGGACACCTTATTACGTTCAGCATGGGCCAATTGCCGCTCAATCGCTTCATGCGGCCAACCGTGTTCATGCAGTAGCGTACTGGCCATGCTGCGAAAGCCGTGTCCGGTCATTTCATCTGGCCTGTAGCCTAATCGCCTTAAAGCCGCATTGATGGTATTTTCAGACATGGGCCTGATGGTACTTCTGCCGCCGGGAAAAACATATTTCTCATTGCCCGTTACTGGTTGAATAGCCTTCAGTATTTCAATCGCCTGACGTGACAATGGAATAATATGCTGTTCCCTCATCTTCATTTTATGAGCGGGGATACGCCACTCTGCCTTATTGGAATCAACCTCTACCCATTCAGCGTGGCGCAATTCACCCGGTCGAACAAATGCCAGTGGCGCAAGTTGTAGCGCGCATTTAGTGGTATATGAACCGATATAACCATCAATGGCACGTAACAATGCGCCTATGGCTTTTGGATCGGTAATACTGGCATGATGCTTTGCTTTGACGGGCGTTAATGCGCCCCTTAAATCCCCGCTGGGGTCGCGTTCAGCGCGTCCGGTTTGAATGGCGTATCGAAACACACGCCCAACATATTCCCGTGTCCGCTGTGCTTTCTCGTGCGCTCCACGGCTTTCAATCTT
>JAUXRH010000257.1 GCA_030682075.1 Nitrosomonas sp. | reverse complement strand
CGGCTTGCCTGCTTACCCCGTTTCGTCACAATACTTCGTTGCTCACAAAAAATATTTCCTTACATATCAATCATATGCTGCGTCAATATTTTTTATTCGCGCCTGGTCTTGTTTAGAACTCTGAATTTTTAGAGGTGCCCTACAGTCAATCTACAAGACAGGGATCACTAGCTTGATAACATTTCAATGCGCGCGACCACCATCATGACAATAAACAGAAGCAGCGACAATCCGATGCGGATACTTAATGACCTGACCATACGCGTACCCTTACCTTTATCCTTTATCATGTAATACATTGCAGATCCAAGACTACAAAATATCAGAAGTAACAGAATGGCGGTTATGATCTTCAATGATTTATTCCCACTAAAATTGATTTTTGCGAAGTTTAGCCCAGATGCTCAGATTATCCAATGGCTATCTTATAAAGATGCTGAAAAGTCCCGGTCTTCGAGCATCAACGGTATTGCCAACAGCAGACTAACTCAGGTTTTTCATTCCATTACGATAATGCCGACTGTACAATATAAAACACCCAATCCTGACCTTCCACCCGCTATTTGCATAATGGGACCCACTGCCAGCGGTAAAAGTAAGCTGGCCATGGAAATGGCCAAATCATTTCCGGTTGAGATTATCAGCGTTGATTCCGCTCAAGTGTATCGTCATATGGATATCGGCACCGCCAAACCAGATGCCGCAGCACTGGCCACTGTGCCGCACCACCTCATCAATTTAATTGACCCCATTCAACGTTATTCTGCTGCGCAATTCCGTCATGATGCACTGGATGCCATGGACCAGATCACCGCGCGAGGTAAAATTCCTCTGCTCATTGGCGGCACTATGCTTTACTTCCGGGCGCTTCAAGAAGGACTCTCGGTACTGCCACCTGCAAACGAAGCAATACGTTCAGAAATCGAATTGACAGCTAAAGATGTCGGCTGGCCAGTCATGCATGACAAACTATATGAACTCGATCCAACCAGTGCCGTCGGCATTAAGCCAACCGACAGTCAGCGCATCCAGCGCGCATTGGAAGTTTGCTACCTCACCGACAAACCCATGTCAGAGAGTCTAAAAATTCCCAGAGAAGTTGACCTTCCCTATCACCTGATCAATATCGCGTTGATACCCAGTGAACGCAGTGTATTACATCGTCGTATCGCACAACGTTTTGAAAGTATGATCGCCACGGGGCTAGTTGAGGAAGTTGGAACTATCTGCACACAATTTGGAGTCAATGCGGAGTCGCCCGCCATGCGGTGTGTTGGCTACCGACAAGCATTACTTTATCTGCATGACAAAATTAATTTAACTGAAATGCACGACATGGGTATTGCCGCCACGCGCCAGCTGGCAAAACGTCAGTTAACCTGGTTACGCAGTATGAAAAAAACGTGCGCGCTAAATGAGTATGATTGTTTGGCGGAGGATCTATCCGGTCAGGTGCTGGCTTTCTTGCAATCGTTGGGACTTGATGTCAGCTGAGAATAACTTTCGTCGTATGGCTTATCTTGATTTCCTCCACAATGATCATTTGGCGGCTTAAACTCTCATTTCTTTTGAGGGCATCTCTAAAAATTCAAGTTTCCAGGCAAGACAAGGCGCGAGAAAAAAATTTGAGCGCAGCATATGGTTGATAGGTAAGAGAAAATTTTTTATAGGCAACGCCGTATTGCGACGAAACGGGGTAAGCAGGCAAACCGCAAAGCGGCTGCTCGCAAATATGGATTTTTAGAGGTGCCCTTGAGTCATTATTTCGTTAAGCAAGGGCGACTATGGTAGCCTATCAGTACTAGTTTCTTCTTGTTTCAGTACTACCTGGCGGTTTAAATCAGTATTTCTATCTACCCTCTCACCTGCTTAAGGGACTAACTACAAATGCAAAACCACGATAAACCAACAACAGTCTGCGTCTTTTCTCACCCGGGGTTTATTCACTTATATCTCAGCACCCCCTTATTTTTACTGATACTTTTCATATTTCTTCAGTTAGCCTCGTCTTCAGTCGCTGCAGCAGATGCAGAAATTGAAACCTCTTTTAATCAACAACGTTTCCTGGTGACTGAGATTGAAGGGATTTCACTCAGCACCCCACTCGAAGCGATTCCCGCTATTCTTGAAAATCAGGGTTATAACCAAACAGGACCCACAACGTATACCAAGCAGTCCCAGGAACCCGGTCAACGCAAATCCGTGTATCGAATTGAAATAGAGGATACGACTACGCTCCGCCAAATTACCTATTTTCGTGGAAAGAGTGGTGGTCGAATCAAGAGCCCTGCGACGCAAGAAAAACCAATTCCCTCAAATGAGGCCACTATCGCGCGTGAAATCTACCATCTGGTTTGCAATGAAACTTCCGCTCAAATACAGACCGCTCGATCCTGTTTACCGATAACAGAATCAAACATCAGCTTTGGTCAGGGTGACTTACTTGAAATAGGTCATCAGGTCGGTGTCCAGCTGAGTGCATCAGCCACGAATACAACCATTACCCTGAAATACAGGAAGGACTGAATATCATCAGTGACCTTTCTCTGCAACGGAACTGCTCTGAGATCGTTATGTTATGATTTCAATTTAAGGAAAGACAGAAAATGAATAAAGCGTTGGATACTAACCAGTGGCCGGTAAAACAACGGGAAGTTTTCCATAGCCACTTCGATTCGACCATCTGGAACGATTTTCCGTTTCGTGATGATGATATCTTCATTGCCACCTATGCCAAATCCGGCACGACCTGGATTCAGCAGATTGTCTCCCAATTGCTCTTTAAGGGAGCAACCGGTTTTAATGTGGCAGAAATATCACCCTGGATCGATTTCCGGCTCCCGCCAAAAGAAGTCAAGTTAGCCATCCTTGCGAATCAACAACACCGTCGATTTCTCAAAACCCATCTACCGCTGGATGCGCTGGTTTATTCCCCCAAAGCAAAATATCTGTATATTGCGCGTGATGGCCGCGATGTCCTATGGAGTTATTACCATCACCATTCCAACCATGTTGACTCCGTTTACAAAATGCTCAACGAGGCGTGCGGACCTGAGGTCGAACCTTTTGCCCCCCCGCAGGATGAAATCATTGAATATTATCGCAAATGGTTGGAACGGGATGGCTACCCTATCTGGTCCTTCTGGGAAAATATCGCCACCTGGTGGGAATATCGTCACCTGCCAAATATGCTGATGGTTCACTTCGGCGCATTAAAAGAAGACATGCCCAGAGAAATTCACAGAATAGCCGAATTCCTTGAAATACCGATTGATGAAAGCAAATGGGAGCTGATTCTTGAGCATTGCAGTTTCGACTACATGAAAGCCCATGCGGAAGAGAGTGCGCCGCTGGGCGGAATCTTATGGGAAGGTGGCGCTAAAACCTTTATCAACAAAGGCACCAATGGCCGCTGGCGTGAGATACTAAGCGAAGCTGACAGTGCCCGATACGAGGCGCTGGCCCTCAATAAACTAGGTCCTGAATGCGCTCACTGGCTGGCCACGGGAAAAATGCCAACTTAGCGATTAGATTTTGTGCCGCCCTCGTTCCCAACCTGGAAAAACAAGAACTGCGGGGCAACATTTTAAGGGCACCTCTTTCAAGAAATAATCATAAGTTACTGATTATAATAAATATAAAAAAGAAAAAAGGTAACTACTCGCCCCATACTTTATGAGCATCCCCCGCCAGGGCGATTTGAATGGCGATAAGCGGGTTGTACCCTCTATTGGCCATAGACTGCAGATAGCTTGAAATACGGCAATAGGCCTGTGCATAATCGCTGGCTCTGAAACAGCCGGAGAC
>JAUXRH010000238.1 GCA_030682075.1 Nitrosomonas sp. | reverse complement strand
GGTTGACCAGTAATGAAGATGCGCAGGTTATCAATTACCTCAAGGCTTCTGGCCTGCATCGCGCATTACTCCTGAACTTCGGTGCGCCCCGCCTTGAACATAAACGCCTTGTTTTTAATCTGCGTTCATCTGCGTCATCTGCGGATAAATAGAATATGCGTAACATCAGGTATTATGTAATTCCGGGTTAATAATCAAGAGAGGACAGAGACAATGTTGACGCACCTGCAACGCCTTGAGGCAGAGAGTATCCACATCATGCGGGAGGTTGTCGCGGAATGCGAGCATCCGGTGATGCTCTATTCCATCGGCAAGGATAGCGCCGTGATGTTGCATCTTGCAGTAAAGGCATTCTATCCCTCGAAGCTGCCTTTTCCGTTACTGCATATCGATACCACATGGAAATTCAAAGAGATGATTGAATTTCGTGATGTGATGGCGAAAAAGCTTGGGCTTAATCTGATCGTTTACATTAATCCCGTTGGGATTGAAAAGGGAATCAATCCGTTCACCCATGGTTCTGCGATTCACACTGATATCTGGAAGACGCAAGGCTTGAAGCAGGCGCTTGATGAATACGGTTTTGATGTAGCATTCGGCGGTGCACGGCGGGATGAAGAAAAGTCGCGTGCAAAAGAGCGCATCTTTTCAATTCGATCGGCACAACACCGCTGGGATCCAAAGTTGCAGCGTCCCGAACTGTGGCGGTTGTACAACGCCCGGAAAAATAAAGGAGAGAGTATTCGGGTATTTCCACTTTCCAACTGGACTGAGCTCGATATCTGGCAGTATATCTACCTGAATAACATTCCGATTGTGCCGCTGTATTTGGCGAAGGAGCGCCTTGTAGTAGAACGGGATGGCACCTTGATTATGGTGGATGATGATCGTTTGCCCATGGACAGGGGCGAACTTCCCATGGTGAAAAAAATACGTTTCCGTACGCTGGGTTGCTATCCATTGACGGGGGCGATTGAGAGTGAGGCTGATACTTTGACGGCGATTATTCAGGAAATGCTGCTGGCCAAGACGTCCGAACGACAAGGTCGCCTTATTGACCATGACTCCGCAGGCTCGATGGAGAAAAAGAAACAGGAGGGTTACTTTTAATGACGCACGTGTCCGATTTGATTGCCGAAGATATTGAGCAATATTTGGAAGCTCATGAAAACAAGAGCCTGTTGCGTTTCATCACCTGCGGCAGTGTTGACGATGGGAAGAGCACGTTGATCGGACGTCTGCTCTATGAATCGAAGATGTTGTTCGAAGACCAGCTGGCTCAATTGGAAGCAGACTCAAAGAAAGTGGGCACACAAGCGGGCGATCTGGATTTTGCATTGCTGGTTGACGGACTTGCAGCAGAACGAGAGCAAGGCATTACCATCGATGTAGCCTACCGCTTTTTCTCGACCGACAAGCGCAAGTTTATCGTGGCCGATACCCCAGGCCATGAACAATATACGCGCAATATGTTTACCGGTGCGTCCACTGCTGACGTTGCGATTATCCTCATCGATGCCCGCAAAGGCGTGTTGACGCAGACCCGGCGACACAGCTATCTGGTTTCGTTGATCGGGATTCGTCATGTCGTGCTGGCGATTAACAAGCTGGATATGGTAGGGTATTCGCAAGAAATTTATAACAGGATTGATGTCGAATATCGCACTTTTGCAAGTGAAATTGGTCTGCAGAATATCGTCACTATCCCGATGTCGGCTCTGAAAGGCGATAACATCACCGAACTGAGCGTAAATACACCCTGGTATCGCGGGGAAACGCTGATGGAGCATCTGGAAAACATCCAGGTAGAGGATGCGGAAGTGAAATCCGGTGTTTTTCGTATGCCAGTGCAATGGGTCAATCGCCCCAATCTGGATTTTCGCGGTTACTCCGGTATCATCGTCGGCGGTAGCGTCAAACCTGGCGATCCCATTCGTGTCCTGCCGTCCGGCAGGGAGAGCCGCGTGGCGCGTATTGTCACCGGCGATGGCGATCTGGAGCAGGCGATTTCAGGGCAATCGATTACGCTGACACTGACTGACGAAATCGATATCAGCCGTGGCGATATCCTCGCGACCACCGATGCGCTACCCAGTGTCGCCGATCAATTCGAAGCGACCATCGTCTGGATGTCGGACGAACCGATGCTTCCCGGCCGACCTTATTTGATGAAGATCGGGACCCGCACGGTGACAGTCAACGTTTCGACGCTGAAATATAAGGTCAACGTCAATACGCTCGAACATGTCGCGGTGACGAAACTGGAACTCAATGAAATCGGTATTTGCAATCTCGGTACCGATCAGTTGATCGCGTTTGATCCGTACAAAGAAGACCGCGATACCGGCGGTTTTATCATGATCGATCGCCTGACCAATAATACTGTCGGTGCCGGTATGCTGCACTTTGCCTTGCGCCGCTCACAAAATATTCATTGGCAAGCAATCAACATCAATAAGCAAGCTCATGCCGCCATTAAAGGGCAAAAACCGTTCGTGCTGTGGTTTACCGGACTGTCCGGCAGCGGCAAATCGACGATTGCCAATCTGGTTGAGAAAAAACTCCACTCGCTGGGTAAGCATACTTACCTGCTCGATGGCGATAATGTGCGCCATGGTCTGAATAAGGATCTGGGTTTTACCGATGCCGATCGGGTAGAAAATATCCGCCGTATCGCTGAAGTCGCCAAACTGATGGTCGATGCGGGGCAAATCGTGCTGGTATCGTTTATCTCACCGTTCCATTCGGAACGGCAGATGGCGCGGGAACTGGTAGAACAAGGCGAATTCTTTGAGATATTCATCGACACGCCGATTCATGTGGCGGAAGAGCGCGATCCGAAAGGGTTGTACAAAAAAATGCGCCGTGGGGAATTGAAAAACTTTACCGGCATTGATTCGCCCTATGAAGCGCCGGAGAATGTGGAAATCCGCATTGATACCACCGTTCAGTTACCCGTGCAGGCAGCCGAACAGATTATCATCTATCTGACCGAAGCGGGCGCGCTGGGCCGACCATAATAGTCAACCGATTGATATGTAGGGAAACTTTTTTGTGAGCAACGACGTATTGTGACGAAACGGGGTAAGCAGGCAAGCCGCAAAGCGGCTGCTCGCAAATATGGATTTTTAGAGATGCCCATGAATCAATACTATGTGTTTAATGGTGATGCCGACGGATTGTGCGCGCTGCATCAATTAAGACTGGCAGATTCAGCACCTGCCAGCCTGATCACCGGCGTCAAGCGAGATATCAAACTGTTGGATCGGGTTGAAGCGAGTGCGGGAGACCGGATAACGGTGCTCGATATTTCTCTGGACAGCAATCGCAAAGGACTGATGCGCTTGCTGGAAAAAGGGGTGATTATTGAATATTTCGATCATCATCATGCCGGGGAAATTCCGCAGCATCCCCATTTGACATCCCATATCGATTTATCCGCCGACGTATGTACCAGCCTGCTGGTCGATCTGCACTTGCAAGGAAAATTTCATTTGTGGGCGATTACCGCCGCTTTTGGCGATAATCTGATACAAAAAGCCCGGCAGTTGGCCCATTCGGTGGGTTTAACCGCAATGGAATCAGAACAACTCGCGCACCTGGGTGAGTACCTGAATTACAACGGTTATGGCGATAGCTTGACTGACTTACACTTTCATC
Organism: Nitrosomonas sp.; assembly: GCA_030682075.1. Classification (GTDB taxonomy): domain Bacteria; phylum Pseudomonadota; class Gammaproteobacteria; order Burkholderiales; family Nitrosomonadaceae; genus Nitrosomonas. Next base: position 3,271 of record JAUXRH010000238.1, on the reverse strand, counting down.
CGGCAGATCTTTATGAGGAAATCAAGCCGTATGCCAGCCCATTTGATTTCATCGCTGAATCGCCTGCTTTTAGCGAACTGGCAAGAGGATATGCCGACGATATGAGCCGGGCGGATTCATTGCAGCCACTGGCAAGCGATGATCATTGCGCGGCGTATCTGTTGCCCGATGAACCTTGGGCAAGGCGTGTCAGCGGCGTTTTTGCCAACAAATTGGCGAACGGAAGCCCCAATCGTGCGCATGCGGTGATTACGCTCAATCATGCCGGCAACTATACGGTCAGTGTGCGCGCTTCACTGGCAAACCCGCAAGGCGCCGATGTGCTGTGTCTGCAATTTGACACCGGTGGAGGCCGCAAAGCGGCGGCAGGCATCAATCATTTACCGGTCGGTTCACTGGATCAGTTTGTAATAAGCTTGCAGCAGCACTTTCGCGGTTAATTGAACTGAGTCCACAGGTAGTTTAAGCGGATTTCAATGCGGCTGAATCCATTTATCATCTCTTATCGAGGCCTATAATCATGATTCTTGTCACGGGTGGTGCTGGTTATATTGGATCGCATACATGCGTTGAATTACTGAATGCAGGCTTTGACGTCACCGTTTTTGACAATTTCTGCAACAGCAGTCCGGAAGCATTGTCGCGCGTGGAACAAATTTCCGGCAGGAAGCCGGAACTGATATCAGGTGATTGTCGCGATCGTGCTGCTCTGGTAGCCGCCTTCAGGCAAAGTAAAGCCAAAGCGGTGATTCATTTCGCCGGTCTGAAGGCGGTTGGGGAATCGGTAGAGAAGCCGCTGTCCTATTACGATAATAATGTCGTTGGCACATTGCGTCTGCTGGAAGCAATGCAGGAATGTAATGTCAGAACTCTGGTATTCAGCTCTTCAGCCACGGTTTATGGCGACCCGGTGCGATTGCCGTTGCTGGAGGATCATCCGCTTGCCCCCACGAATCCCTATGGACGCAGCAAACTGATGATTGAAGAAATCCTGCGCGATCTTCAACACAGTGACGCTTCCTTCTGTATCGCCATACTGCGTTATTTCAATCCGGTCGGCGCGCATCCCAGCGGGCTGATCGGTGAAGATCCGCAAGGAATACCGAATAATCTCATGCCTTTCGTGGCACAGGTCGCAGTGGGGCGCAGGGAGACCTTGAACGTATGGGGTGACGATTATCCCACTCCAGATGGCACTGGTGTGCGCGATTATATTCATGTCGTCGATTTGGCGCTCGGACACCTCAAAGCATTGGAAGCACTCGAAGTTTCACGCACTCAACAGATGCATCAATATTCCGGCTGTTTGACCGTAAACCTTGGCACCGGCAGGGGTTATAGCGTATTGGATGTGGTGCGCGCGTATGAGCGAGCGAGCGGACGGTCGATTCCATACAAAATGGCCCCCCGGCGTTCCGGCGACATTGCTTCCTGTTATGCGGATCCCAGGCGTGCTTCTGAATTGCTGGGCTGGCAGGCAAAACTTGGATTGGAGGAGATGTGCGCGAATAGCTGGCATTGGCAGAGCGCAAATCCCAATGGATATCAAAGCTGACGTATTAAAATCTGATAGTAACTGATGTTACGCATTGCTCACGAAAAACATAATCCGCAGATGACGCAGATGGCCGCAGATACTCAAAAACCAGATGAACAGACCTATGCTGTTATTGGTGCTGCAATGGCAGTGCATGGGGAGCTTGGGTGCGGATTTCTGGAGGCGGTTTATCAGGAGGCGCTGGAACACGAATTCCAGGAGCGCGGCATTCTCTATGTTCGCGAACAGTTCTTGCCAATTTTCTATCGAGGTAAGCCACTTGCTGCAACGTATCGTGTTGATTTTGTGTGTTTTGGCGAGGTAATTGTCGAACTTGAGGTGTTACAGTGGTTGACCAGTAATGAAGATGCGCAGGTTATCAATTACCTCAAGGCTTCTGGCCTGCATCGTGCATTACTCCTGAACTTCGGTGCGACCCGCCTTGAACATAAACGCCTTGTTTTTAATCTGCGTTCATCTGCGTCATCTGCGGATAAAATGCGTAACATCAGTAAGGAATAGTCATGTCTACTTTTGCAACCAGGTTACCCGGTTTGAAATCAGCCATGCCAGAATGGTGGCCTGTTCTGCTGGGGCTATTAGTCTTGTATGTACCTACTTTCCATGACCTTGCCAACGGGATATGGACTACAGAAGAACAGGCGCATGGGCCAATTATTCTCGCGCTTTCACTCTGGCTTATTTACCGTCAATGGCCGCGCATGATGGAAAAAAGTGAAGGCAGATCCATTTCCAATATGGGCTGGATAGTTTTTGTCATAGCGCTGGCACTCTATATTATCGGTCGTTCACAACAGATTCTGATATTTGAAATTGGTTCTTTTATCTGGATGCTTGCTGCAATCCTGCTGATCAAACGAGGCAGTAGCGCCCTGAAGGCTTTGTGGTTCCCGCTTTTCTTCCTGTTGTTCATGATTCCGTTGCCTGGCGCGTTAGTCAGCCTGCTGACCATGCCCATGAAAATGGCCGTTTCTTATGTGGCGGAGCATATTTTATTCTGGGCAGATTATCCCATTGCCCGTAACGGCGTCATCCTGCAAATCGGACCCTATCAACTGCTTGTTGCAGACGCCTGCGCCGGACTGCAAACACTACTGACGCTCGAGGCGCTGGGCCTGTTTTATCTGAATCTTGTCCACCATACTTCAGTTTTACGTAATGTGACGTTGGCTATTCTTATTGTGCCCATTTCTTTTGCCGCCAATGTCATTCGCGTCATCGTGCTCACCCTGATTACTTACCATTATGGTGATGCCGCCGGGCAGGGTTTTTTGCACGGGTTTGCCGGTATGGTCTTATTCATCAGCGCATTGATATTAATTCTGAGTGTGGATGCGCTGTTACAATTTTTTGTAAAAGCTTCGCCGGTAAATACTGCGCAACCTGCGGGATAATAAAGGCTGGGAGTAGTAAAAATGTAACATGAACGAATTTTTGCCATCTCGCAGGTTGGGCTGACGACAGGAAGCCCAACATTTACGGTGCTTGTTTGGATTCGCAAGCTCAGCAAAACCTACGGTTTCCATGTCAGAAAAGTTTGTGTAATTGTTTAACGACTACTTACATCCTGATGTTACGCATTGCTCACGAAAAACATAATCCGCAGATGACGCAGATGGCCGCAGATACTCAAAAACCAGATGAACAGACCTATGCTGTTATTGGTGCTACAATGGCAGTGCATGGGGAGCTTGGAGTCTGTCGGACTTAAGT
>JAUXRH010000237.1 GCA_030682075.1 Nitrosomonas sp. | reverse complement strand
ATAAAAAATATTGACGCAGCATATGATGGATAGGTAAGGAAATATTTTTTGTGAGCAACGAAGTATGGTGACGAAACGGGGTAAGCAGGCAAGCCGCAAAGCGGCTGCTCGCAAATATGGATTTTTAGAGGTGCCCTTCAGAAATCCAGCGAGTAGCATAACGGATCAAATCAGCACCGTCTTTCAAATTCAATTTAGTCCGAATGTTGAAACGATGTGTTTCAATCGTTTTAATACTGCGACAAAGTAACCTGGCTATTTCCTGACTACTATGCCCTGACCCAATCAAATGCAGTACTTCAAACTCACTCGGGGTAAGGCTGTTGATCAACTGCTCAGGCTCTGGATTTCCAGTCGCAATTCGATTCAGCAGCTTGGCTTGCATTTGCTTGCTCAGATAAATATTTCCCTTCAATACCTCGCGAATAGCGGTGACTAACACTTCACCCGGTTCCTGCTTCATTACATAGCCACGCGCACCCGCTCGCAAAGCACGTTCGGCATAAACCGCTTCGTCATGCATGGAAACAAAAAGTACGGGCAATGCGGGAATTTGAATATGCATACTCTTGATTACTTCGAAACCGGAAATTGTCTTGAGCGTGACATCCAGCAAAACGATATCGACAGGATTATTTTTTTTAAGTATTGCCAGCGCTTCGTTTCCATCACCCGCCTCTGCAAACACTTCCATGTCCGGTTCCATATTGATGAGCATCGCCATGCCGTGCCGCAACATGGCATGGTCATCCACCAACATTACTTGTGCTTTCCGAGTTGACATATTAAACCATTCGCATTTCTAACCGCACTTCCGTGCCGCCTTCGGGACGTGACAGGAATTCGAGCTTTGCGCCCAATTGCCTGGCACGATACTGCATAATTTTAATTCCCATTCCCGATGTTGCTTCGAGCTCAGTGCCCACACCGGAAAAACCACAACCATCATCGCATATCGACAAGCCAAGCATTCCCTCCCTGGCGGTTAACGATATGATCAGATGCTGCGCACCCCCATGACGTATTGCATTATTGGCGGCCTCTTGGGCAATCCGATAGAGATTAAGCGCAAAATTATTATCGTTAATATGAATCCCGTTTTTACACGAAAAATCACATGTAATATCATAAGTCGTCGCTATTCTTGATGCTAACGTCTGCAATGCGGTTATCAGACCATTGGCCTCCAGTTCAAATGGCAGTAATCCCTGTGCGAGTTGCTTGATTTGTATAACCGCAATCTGTGCTTGTGACGCAATGGATGCAGCGACTGTTGCCATATCCACACTTCCCGAAGCAAATATTTTTTTCTCCAGCGCTCTGGCTTGATAGCCAATTGCGGCAATCCGCTGCCCAAGATTGTCATGCAATTCCTGACCAATCACATGCGATTGTTCTTCTGCTACAAAAACCAGCGCCTGTTCCAGGCGTTTGCGTTCAAGCCAATTCTCCAGATCACTGGCAATTGCGTTGACGAGCTTCTGCTCTTCCTGTACCAGATAGGGCTTGTCTTCTTGATAAAACACACGCAATTGGCCACAGGTCTTCCCGTTGACACTGATCTCGGACCAACAGGTGCATGCTGGATCTCGTGCTGCGCGCCAATAATCGCGGACCTTGTCGGTGAGTTTAATCTTCGACTGCAATGGACACATAAGGTCCTGACTATATTTCCCCGAAATAAATTTCCAGCCATCCAGTTCAATCACGGCCGTAGCAATCTCGGGAAATTGCAGTGCGGGTATGAGATGCTCGAAAATATTCTGACAGACATTATCCACCGATAATTCCAGCCCCATGCCACGACGAATTTCATAGAGACAGGTAATTTCCTTCAGACGCTCACGCAGCAATTGATCGATCTGCTTGCGTTCAAGCCACCGCTCCAGATCATTTACGATCGCATCAATGAGTCTTTGTTGTTCCAATACCAGGAATGACTTGTCTTCAGGATAGAATACCTTCAATTGACCGCATACCTTGTCATTGACACAAATCTGAGATTGCAGCTCGTGCGTAGGACCCTGATAAGGATTTTCAGAGGCAAATCGTTTCCCATCAAGTTCGATCACAACAGACGCATTCTCCGGGTATTGCATGGCGGGTATCAGATGCGAAAAAATCTGCTGACAGACTTTATCTATCGACAATTCCTGCCCAATGCTACGACGAATATCATAGAGACAAGTAATTTCTTTCAAGCGCTCGCGCAACTCAAATTCCTTGTGATTCAGCTCAACAGAAAATTGCTCAACTTTTCCCTTGGCATTGCGTGCTTCCCGCTCAGACCTGATCAGTTTGCGCACAAACCAGTTTAATAGCAGTATTTCAGCAATGATCAATCCGGCAAGAGACAGAATAATAATTTTTAACTGCTCAGCCACGGGTTTGAGCAACTCTTCTTCATCCAATTTCAGGGCCATCCCCAGGCCAGTTGCACTCAGGGGCGCATATGCCTCAATTACCGGTACCTGGCGATAATCCTTCACGGCCATTACGCCACTTCTCCCTTCTAACGCATAATTCATCGGCCGTATTTCATCTCCAGTCGCATGTGACATATGCTTGAATTTCACGCCCTCAATCTGGCTCATAAGGCATGCCATTGTTTGCTTGCCCTCAACGGGTGGCGCGCACAATATAAATTCCCCGGTTTTACCGATCGATCTTATTTCACTAAAGCTGCGAGTCAATTGTGGCAGAGCGCTTTCCGTTAGGATACTGCCGATGCGGTGCCCATTCTGATCAAAAGTATCCTCGCTGGTACGCAGAATAAACTGTCCATCCCATAGCAAGGCCGTGCTATTTTGCTGATTCAGTGGCAATGATTGTGCTTGTTTTCTGGAAAAATGGCCTACGTGCGACAATTCATTGCCGTGTCTATCGTAAACAGTCGCTGCTGTAAAACCGGTCAACAACAATGAATCAATGTTCCGTTGCAAATCATGCAATGCGTCGTTTCTTCCTGGATACTCATTGAGTTGCTGTATAGTTTGCACCAGAAAAGGGCGGGTAACCACCGCATGCGTATCCGCCAGACCTTTTTCAATTTGACTTTCAAGGAGATGTGCTTTTCCTTGTAACGCGACGTCAAGACCCCTGCCCAAGGTGGATTCAATCTGTTGCTTCATCACACCATAGACAGCAATACCCGTCGTCAAGGTCAAGGTCAATCCCATCAGCAGTAAGCCACCCATAATGCTGATCTTGCGTTCGTTAAGTGTTAAAAGCAAACAGTTCTCCTTGAGGGCATCTCTAAAAATTCAAGTTTCCAGGCAAGACAAGGCGCGATAAAAAAATTGAGCATAGCATATGGTTGATATGTAAGAGAAAATTTTTTATGAGCAACGTCGTATTGCGACGAAATGGGGTAAGCAGGCAAGCCGCAAAGCGGCTGCTCGCAAAATTGGATTTTTAGAGGTGCCCTGTTGGCCTTTTGGCTGATCTGCTGCGGTAGTAGGATAAGAGCTTGTATTACTCTGGTTTTTGTTTGCTTGGAATTACGACCCATCTCAAAATCAGGTTAATCTGTCCTGGCTTTCTCGCTTTGCACGCCACGACCACTTCAGTCCGTCAGACGCCTGGATAAATATTACCTGCTGACACCATCAGGCATTTGTTTATTCACGCTTTATAGCGTTTATTTTCTCGAACAGCTGAGACTGTTAAATACAATCCAATGAAATTTATCGATGAAGCAAAAATTCAGGTATTCGCAGGTAATGGGGGGGATGGCGTTGCTAGTTTCCGCCGTGAGAAATATATCCCTAAAGGTGGGCCGGATGGCGGTGATGGCGGGCGCGGTGGCAGTATTTATGCGATTGCCGATCGTAATATCAATACCTTGATTGATTATCGCTATGCCCGTGTTTATCGTGCCAAGAAAGGCGAGAACGGCCGTGGCTCTGATTGTTACGGTAAAGGTGCGGATGATATCGTACTGCGGGTACCTATTGGCACCGTAATTACTGATACGAATACGGGTAAAATTGTGGCTGACCTGACGCATCATCAAGAAAAAGTATTATTGGCTAAAGGTGGGGAAGGCGGTCTGGGTAATCTTCATTTTAAATCCAGTATTAATCGTACACCCCGTCGATTTACCCAAGGAGAACTCGGGCAGGAGTTTGAGTTTAATCTGGAATTGAAAGTGCTGGCAGATGTCGGTTTGTTAGGCATGCCTAATGCGGGCAAATCAACCCTTATACGTTCAGTATCCGCCGCGCGCCCAAAGGTGGCAGATTATCCCTTTACGACATTGATACCAAATCTCGGTGTGGTAAGAGTTGATCAAAATCGCAGTTTTGTTATGGCCGACATTCCTGGCTTAATAGAAGGCGCAGCTGAAGGGGCCGGACTGGGCCATCGCTTCCTCAAGCATTTAACCCGTACCGGGTTATTGTTACATGTGGTGGATATGGTGCCGCTGGATGAAAACATCGATTCCGTACGTGAAGCTAAGGCGCTGGTTAAAGAACTCAGGAAATATGATGAATCACTTTATCAGAAACCACGCTGGCTTGTGCTGAATAAAGTAGATATGTTGCCTGAGGAAGCGCGAGAGGATGAATGTAATCAATTTATTCAGAAATTTGGCTGGAAAGGGAAAAGTTTTAAAATCTCAGCACTTACGGGTGAAGGCTGTAAAGCATTGACCTATGCCATTATGGAATATCTTGAAAAAGAAAAAGAAAAAGAAGCAGAGGAAGAATAGATTAATCAGTGCTCCCCTGTTAATTTTAATCTCCTTGCCCTTGTGATAAATAACCAATGCAATCTATTCTAAAACACTCTCGACGTTTAGTTATTAAAGTTGGCAGTAGCCTCGTTACCAATCAAGGTAGGGGGCTTGATCATAGTGCACTCGCAGGCTGGGCAGCGCAGATTTCCAGTCTCAAACAAACGGGCAAGGAAATTGTGCTGGTTTCTTCTGGTGCAATTGCCGAAGGTATGCAGCGTCTAAATTGGGACAAGCGTCCGACGGCGCTGTATGAATTGCAGGCGGCGGCTGCGGTTGGGCAAATGGGGTTGGCGCAGGCTTATGCGTCCTGTTTCAGTCAACATCAATTAAAGACCGCGCAGGTTCTGCTGACGCATGAAGATTTGTCCAATCGCAAGCGTTATCTTAATGCACGTTCAACCCTGACAACATTATTAAAATTAAATATTATTCCGATTATTAATGAGAATGATACGGTTGCAATTGAAGAGATCCGTTTTGGGGATAATGATACGCTGGCAGCACTCGTAACCAACCTGGTGGAAGCGGATGCATTGATCATTCTCACGGACCAGGCAGGGTTATTCACCAGCGACCCACGCAAGAATCAACACGCAGTACTCATCAATGAAGTCAGTGCGGGAGATCCTGAGATTGAGAAAATGGCGGGTGGTGTCGGCAGCAGTATCGGACGCGGTGGTATGCAGAGCAAGGTCATTGCGGCAAAGCGTGCGGCACGTAGTGGCGCACATACGATCATTGCTTCTGGCCACGAAACAGCGGTATTAACTCGTCTTGCTCAAGGTGAATCCATTGGCACCCGATTGTTGGCGACCATGCCGGTACTGGCCGCTCGTAAACAGTGGCTTGCCGACTATTTGCAAGTGCGGGGAAGTATTACCTTGGATGTCGGCGCAACCAAGGCGCTCATCGCGGAGGGTAAGAGCCTGCTACCCATTGGCGTGACAAAGGTCAGCGGTGATTTTGAGCGAGGAGAGGCGGTTGCTTGTCTTGACCTGGAAGGCCATGAAATTGCTCGCGGGTTGATCAATTACAATGCAATAGAAACTCGGAAAATCATGAGAAAAGCAAGCAGTGAAATCGAAATTATCCTGGGTTATGTTGATGAACCTGAGTTGGTGCATAGGAATAATCTGGTACTTCTATAGGGCACCTCAAGCAGGAAATCGATAGCTCAAAAAGTCAAACCCGAAACTACCATGCCGTTACCAACCATCTCAACTTCTGCATGATGGCCGCCACCGTAGCCTGGAGATACGCCGATCACCCTTGATAAAACACCGCAGCGCTGTTACGCTGTTAACAATCGAAGTCACTTCAGGGCGTCTCTAAAAATTCAAGTTTCCAGGCAAGACAAGGCGCGAGAAAAAAATTTGAGCGCAGCATATGGTTGATAGATAAGGAAACTTTTTTATGAGCAACGCCGTATTGCGACGAAACGGGGTAAGCAGGAAAACCGCAAAGCGGCTGCTCGCAAAATTGGATTTTTAGAGGCGCCCTAAAGTTTAAACCACATTAAATCGAGTACTTTATTATTATGCGTTTCGTTATTATTGGGCTGTCCATTATATTTTTTACCTTATCGGCAATTATCACGTTTAAGGCACTGAGGCTCCCGGTTCACATAGCTTCTAATCAAGACGATTGGAAGGACGTAACGTCTGAGTCAGGCGATGTTATAAAAAAATGGGCTGAAAATCAGGATGCCAGCAGAGTCCCTGTTACTGATCTGCCGATGACAATTACTCAGTTTGAGGACAAACTCGCAACAAAAAAAGAAGTCCTTGAAAGCGTTAAAACTACAGTTGCCGAAAACAGGCCACGAACCCTGACGATCTTTGGTGGCGGGACATTTCGTTCCGGGCAGGATGCCATAAATGACGTTGCTGTTTCTACGATTGAAAATTTGGTCGAGGAAATATCAGCATCTCCAGGCAGTCGCGTCATTATAGAAGGCCATACCGACAATATACCGACCGGTAAGTTGACCAGTACCAATTTGGACCTGTCATTACTCAGGGCAAAGGCCATCGCGAATATATTGGTTTCTCACGGCATATCGCTCGAGCGGATATCAGAAAGCGGTTATGGTGACACCCGTCCGATAGCCTCCAACGACACAGAAGAGGGCAGAGCAAAAAACCGCAGAGTCGAGGTAAAACTTATGCCTGAAGAAGAAGGGGAAAATTAATGTCTATGTATACGGAGCACTTTGCTCTCAACATGCTGCCATTCGAGAATGTGCCGGATCCCCTGTTTTTTTATGACTATGGAGATCATGCCCGCATCCGTAAACAGATATCCGGGTCTTTACGGAGCGGGCGGGGTTTAATCATTGTAACCGGACCGATCGGTTCCGGAAAAACGACCCTCAGCCAGATGATAAAATCCGATTTTCCTGAAACCATTCAATTAGTATGGATGGCTGAGCCACCCGCAAACAGCACTGACCTCTACCTGTTTCTCGCCCAGGAACTCGGATTACAGCCGTCGTCGTCTGAGAAGACCTTTGTTATGAGGGACATCAGAAATTCCCTTTTAAAGATGAATTCTGAAGGGAAGAAGTTCCTGGTCATCATGGATGAGTCACATCTGATGTCAGACGATGTGATCAACGGTATTCGCTTGCTGAACAATCTTGAAGAAGGGCCAGTTAAACTCATCCAGTTACTGCTCCTCGGTCAGGAAGAATTGATGGAAAAGATAAACAGGCCTGAGATGGAGCCCTTTAAACAGCGAATCGCTGCACTCGAAATTCTAGGGAAGATGAATTCCGATGTAATCCATCAATATGTCTCGCATCGCATTCAGGTGGCCGGTGGTACCGCCGCCCTCATTTCAGATACAGGGTGGGAGGCGCTCTCCATTGCATTTAACTCAGGAGGAGGTGGGACACCGCGTACAATCAACTCATTGTGTGACAGGTCATTCCACGTTGCTTTTGAACGGGGAAAGCCAGCCGTTGACGCGCAGGATATCTATGAGGCTACACAGAGACTAGGATTGAGAACGGATGTCTTTCATTACATTGTTTCGCTGAACACTAAAGAAAGACAAAGTCAGAAATCGTATCCGGTGGCAGATGAGCCCATTCCGGAAACAACCCCACCGGATAAAGAACAATCTTCACCATCTATTGCCAGAAAAACAGAACAGGGACACAGAGAGGCGATAAACGAAATTCCTGACACTTCCGGACTAAAAGAGAATGAAGCTGAAATGTCCTATAACGACATTGCAATGGCAATTAAAACAAAATATGATCACAAAAGTTTGAAAGTACCTGTTACATTGCTGTTATTATCAACAGCGGCATTCACGTCAAGCGTTTTATTCTTTTGCCATCGGGTAGACTCCGCCGGATTTCTGAGTTGTCTCGCGGATCTATTCAACTTTTAGGTTCGCAAATAGAGTCTTATCTGAGTTACGCATTGCTCACGAAAAACATAATCCGCAGATGACGCAGATGGCCGCAGATACTCAAAAACCAGATGAACAGACCTATGCTGTTATTGGTGCTACAATGGCAGTGCATGGGGAGCTTGGAGTCTGTCGGACTTAAGT
>JAUXRH010000236.1 GCA_030682075.1 Nitrosomonas sp. | reverse complement strand
CTTCTAAAAATCCATATTTGCGAGCAGCCGCTTTGCGGCCTGCCTGCTTACCCCGTTTCGTCACCATACTTCGTTGCTCACAAAAAATATTTCCTTACCTATCCATCATATGCTGCGTCAATATTTTTTATTCGCGCCTGGCCTTGTTTAGAACTCTGAATTTTTAGAGGCGCACTTAAGACAACAATTCTTTATGGCATCGTTTTATCGATATTTTTCAAACAATGACTAATCCACTGACTGGTTAATTTTTCCTGAACACTATTCTGGCGCAAACGCGCAGCCAAGCCACCAAAGTCAACCAAATCAAGTGGTTGATCCTGATTAAAGCAAGAAAATACATGTGTAATTTCTCCTGTTTCTGGATCCTTATGGGGCTGCAGACATTGCCCGCAGATCTCTTTCATCATGCATTGCATTGGAGAATTGATCGAGCCAATTGCAAAATGATCGGTCTTCAAATAAGGTTTTAGCTGATGGTGACGAGCACCACCAACGGCCGCCATCATACGATCAGATCCAATTGCAATGATACGATCAGCCTCGGCTAAAGAAACTGACTGAACACCTAATTCTCCACGGCCATAAGCAACCATCGCTTGCACAATATTTCCGGTAAAGCTCATATCTCCCGGTCTGGATGGCTCAAAACCTGGGGATTCATCGCAGCACCAGACAACGGTATCTGCTGCGGCTTCAATTTCTGCAACTTTATACCGATCAATAAGTTTCTTATAACCTGCAAAATACAAAACTTTTGATCCCATGGCACGTGCCGCCGCACCGATAGAAAATAGTACAGCATTACCCAGACCACCTCCTGCCAGTATCACTGTTTCGCCTGGCAGAATCTCGGTTGGCGTACCCGTTGGCCCCATTAATACGACAGGATCGCCCGGTTCTAACAGGGCACAAAGATCTGCCGAACCACCCATTTCCAAAGCAATCAATGAAACCAATCCACGGGAAATATCCACAGATGCGCCTGTTAACGCAATACCTTCCATCGCAAGCCTGGTACCTGCGGTTATCGGGGCATACGTCCCAAAATTCTGAAAACGATAAAACTGACCGGGGAGAAAATGTTCGGCGGCCATCGGCGCATGCACCACTACTTCGATAATATTGGGCGTAAGCCGTTCCACCTGATGTACTGTCGCTCGTAATTGTGCATTCATTTCTGCAAAAAACTGCTGGTTTGATTTGCCAGATGCAGGCGTAACACGATTGAGCACTCGATTCACTACTGGATAACCCTGTTTGGCACTGGACATGGCTTTTACCACGTTACCAGAAAAGGATGGGTGTAAATCACCAAAGAAACTGATAAAACGATCACCCTTCCCTTGTGGATAGCGACTCATTAGCACTGAAGCTATTTCTGGCTTAGGATTGCCAACAGGTGGCTCAACCAGATTACCCTCTTCATCACAGGCAGTAAAATAGCGCCCGTTCAGTTTGAAAGTTTTCTCATCTTCTCTGGCAAGCACCGTATTTGGCTGGGTACCGGCAGCAACCAGCAATGCACGCGCCGGTAACTCGACTTCCCCCGTTTTCTGCCAATTCCCCTCTTCATCCAAACTTTGCACCTTGAATTGTATCGATTTGGCATGTTCCCACTGATCAATATTCACACCAACGGGTGTAAGACCTTCTGCAAACCAGATACCTTCTTCTAATGCTTTTTCAACCTCTTCATGATTTAGCGTATAAGAAGGGCTATCAACCAAACGTTTTCGATAGGCTAGCGTAGCGCCACCCCAGGATTGAAGCAGTTCCAATACATTTCGCTCCCGTCCTTGTTGTTCTGCCGCCTCACGTTCCGCACGAATAGCACGCGCATGTTTGAGAAACTCTTCGGCAATTTCACGCTCCTCCTCATTCCATGCAGCACGAATGATTGCTTCACCCTTAACCGCAGCAAGGATTTCATAACGCTGAAGGAATTTCTCAACCTGAACTGGATAATACGCAAGCGCTTCTGTTGCAGCATCAATCGCGGTTAAACCACCGCCAATCACCACCACCGGCAATCTTAATTGCATATTGGCAATGGAATCGCTTTGGGCTGCCCCTGTTAATTGTAATGCCATCAGGAAATCAGATGCAGTGCGAACACCACGCGCCAACCCATTAGGAAGATCAAGCATCGTGGGACGCCCAGCACCGGCAGCCAGCGCGATATGATCAAACCCCAAGGCAAAAGCGTCATCTGCAGTCAGTGTGCCGCCAAAGCGAACGCCACCAAAAAGTGCAAATCCTTCCCTTCGTTCCAGTAACAAACGAATTAATTTAAGAAAGTTTTTGTTCCATCGTACGGTAATGCCATATTCCGCAACACCACCAAAACCAGCTGGAATACGCTTATCCAGGTCTTCATCCAGCTCACTTGCATCTCGAATAGCCTTAAATGGCACTCGCTCTCCCTGCCGATTAACGCCAGAAAGATCAGCGGGCAAGGGTTCGATCTTCAATCCATCGATACCCATTACCGTATGACCTTCATTCATCAAATGATGCGCCAGGGTATAGCCCGCCGGACCCATGCCAACGACTAACACCTTACGTCCCGTTGGCGCCTTTGGTACCGGACGATGTAAATCAAGTGGATTCCAACGTGTTAGCAAGCTGTAAATTTCAAATCCCCAGGGCAATTCGAGCACATCTTTGAGCGTACGTGTTTCGGCTTCTGGAATATTAACTGGCGCTTGCTTTTGATAGATACATGATTTCATGCAATCATTACAGATACGGTGGCCTGTGCCCGCGCACATGGGATTATCCAACACAATCATCGCCAGACTACCAACGGCAACGCCTTGCGTCTTGAGTTTGTGAAACTCAGAAATACGTTCTTCCAGTGGACAACCTGCAAGTAGCGCACCCAGCTCACTTTTCTTGAAGGTGGGTAATTCATCCGATGACTTTGGCTTTTTTATCAATCCTTTTGAACAAGAGTCTTTTTCCTGTTCATGACACCAGATACAGTAATTCGCCTCATCCAGGGCGCCAATCAGATCAGTGCCTGGATCGGTAAGTAGTGAAAACCCTTCACGATGACGCATATGTCCATGCCGATGAACCGTATATCCAGCTGAATCATCACTTTCCAATGATAATAAATGCCAATAGTCCAATTTGGCAGGCGATTTAAATAATATCCCCTCTCTGCTATGCTGCTGTCCTGCCGGTGTTCTCAATGCCCAGGCAGCATAATGCAACGCAATTTTTAAACGTGCTTCATTTTCCGCCTCATTCTCCAGCCATTGCGTCACATTAGTTGCAAACACCAATTCGGCAAAAGGCTCACCAAATTCAGCTACCAATTTTTGCTCTAATGCAACACCGTCTATTTCCGCCAGCTCTTCCGCACTTACCTTACTCTTTGCCCGGCGCTGTACAAATTGTCGTTTACAAAAATAAAGTGGCGCAAGCTCGTGATGCCTTGCCGCCAGTGCCTGCACTTCAGTCTCAATGCCAAACAATTTGGCAATAAAGTCCTCTATCCACGGCGCAATCTCAATCAATAGGGCAGATTCATCTTTAGGTTGCAAACTATCAGGATGGCTACGTGCATATTTTAGCTGCGCATATAATGACGCCGTCCCTTCCTGGAGAAAATCAAGGAATGCCTGATCAAGCTTTACCAGACCATCACGACAATATAGATCAGCAACTGTCATGCCAAATCTAAAAACAGGTGAGCCTATGCTAGCTACGGATGCAGAATGAAACGTTAAATCTAAATTTGCCATAATAAATTATTAATATTTTTATAAATGTAACAAGCTGGTTATTGAAAGCTCTGTTTTCTGTTCAATGATCCTATCGCTTCAACCGGATCACGATTCACAACACAAACTAACGACGCCACAGCACATCCGGGAAAGCTCGCTTAACTCAAGTGTAAAGCAATGATTTTTAGGAAAATACCGGAACTACTCTAATATCAAGCCTGAATGTTATTTTAAGGATTATTTTTGCAGCGAAACGATCATACCGGCAGCAACCGTATTATTACTTGTTTCATCAATCAGAATAAAACTACCTGTTGCGTGATTACGCTCATAATCATCGCAGATCAAAGGCTGCTGCACTTTAAGTTTCACCCGTGCAATATCGTTCATTTTCAAGGTATCCACTGTCTCTTGTTTAAGCGTATTCACATCAACCCGATAATCAATACCGCTTACCACTGCCTTAACTATACGCGTCGTATGCTTAACCAGATACTTGCGCTGTGGATCCAGTGATTGATCTGATAACCAACACAGCATCGCATCAAATTCTTTTGTCACCCGGGGTGGCTCCCCCCCTGCCTTTATCAGTAGATCACCGCGAGAAATATCCAGATGGTCTTCAATGGTTAATGTCACCGATTGTGGTGCGACCGCCTGCTCAATTGAGCCTTCGTAAACCAGAATTTCTTTAATGCGCGAGGTTAGTCCAGATGGCAGTAACGTCACGGCATCACCAACTCGAACGGAACCTGATTCGATACGCCCCATATAACCACGAAAATCATGTGTATCTTCCGTCCGTGGGCGGCAAACCCATTGTACCGGGAAGCGAAAATCCGCAAGATTCATGTCATGATCAATAATGATATTTTCCAGTAAATTCATCAGGGTTACCCCTTTATACCAGGGAAGCTTATCACCGCGATCGACCACCATATCCCCATTCAGTGCAGACATTGGAATATATTCGATATTATGCAAGTTTAATTCATTAGCAAATGCCGCAAAATCCTTACAAATTTCATCGAATACTTTTTGGGAATAATCCATCAAGTCCATCTTGTTCACGGCTACCACTAAATGGGGAATGCCCACCAGACTGGCGAGGTAAGCATGGCGCCGTGACTGCGTCAGCACCCCCTTACGTGCATCAATCAGAATAACCGCGAGATTAGCAGTAGAAGCGCCTGTCACCATGTTGCGGGTATATTGCTCATGCCCGGGCGTATCCGCGATAATGAATTTGCGTTTGGGCGTGGCAAAATAACGATAAGCCACATCAATCGTAATGCCTTGCTCTCGTTCTGCCTGCAATCCGTCTGTAAGCAAAGATAAATCAACGCCCGCCATGCCCCGCTTTCGCGTCGTATTGGTAATGGAACTTAATTGATCCTCAAAAATAGATTTTGAGTCGTGTAATAAACGTCCAATCAAGGTACTTTTCCCATCATCCACACTACCTGCAGTAATAAAACGCAATAACTCGCCCTGCTCAAACGGAACATTCTCATTAACCGACATTTGCAAACCTTTTGGAAATTTGTATCACCGCAAAAAAAATAGAAATAAAGCATAGCAAAACTGATTGAACGCGGTGTTCTCTCTCAGCAGTACCTTTATAGTGACCAGTGACCAATTTCAGAAATACCCTTCCTTTTTGCGCAACTCCATCGAAGCATCGGAAGTTTGGTCGTCCATCCGTGTCGCGCCACGTTCAGTGATCCGCGTTATTGCAGTCTCAGCAACGATTTCATCAATATTCACTGCATCAGACTCTACCGGGCAAGTACAACTCATATCCCCTACAGTACGAAAACGTACCATCACATTTTCAATTTTTTCCCCTTCTTTTGGCTGCACCAGATGACAAACTGGCAACAAACCTGCATCACGTCGGATGACTTCACGCATGTGTGCAAAGTATATATGCGGCACCTCCAGTCGTTCGCGCCCGATGTATTCCCAAACATCCAATTCCGTCCAATTACTGATAGGAAACACTCGAATATTTTCACCCGGATGTGTCCGGGTATTGTAAATATCCCATAATTCTGGCCGCTGATTCTTTGGGTCCCACTGACCAAATTCATCACGGAAGGAGAAAATGCGCTCCTTGGCACGGGCTTTTTCTTCATCGCGACGCGCACCACCGATACAAGCATCAAAACCAAATTCGGCAATGGCATCCAGTAGTGTCACCGACTGGAAGGCATTACGACTTTGATCAGCCGAGCGCAGCACCACTCTGCCCTTTTTAATTGAATCCTCCATGCTGCGCACAATCAAGCGTTCACCTAATTCCTTGGCACGACGATCACGAAACTCAATGACTTCAGGAAAATTATGTTCCGTATCAATATGCAATAGTGGGAATGGAAAGTGCCCAGGGCGAAAGGCTTTTTCTGCCAGGCGCAGTAATACAATAGAATCCTTCCCACCAGAAAACAATAAAGCGGGATTGGCACATTCAGCGGCAACTTCCCGCATAATATGAATAGCCTCACTTTCCAGCGCATCCAGATGGGTAAAAGGATGGTTATTCATTTTCTTCCTCTCAACTTCAAAAATTCAAAAATTCCACGAAATTAATTTAATGTTAAGCAACGTAACACTTGCGCTTAACATTTTTAAATTGCCGTTACTTGATTTGGGTTCAATAACTACACTTACCTATTTTATCGGGATGACCTTTCCCACATGTAACCCGCACTCTTTGGTTTCAGGCGTTTCCCACCACCAACGGCCAGCACGAATATCTTCACCCGGTGTCACTGCACGTGTACAAGGTGCACAGCCAATACTGGGGTAAAAATGATCATGTAACTTGTTATAAGGCACGTCATACATCTTGATGTATTCCCACACTTCCGCATGACTCCACTCAAGGAGGGGATTAAATTTATGCATCCGATTATCCATATCGTATGCTGACTGCTTTAGACTGATACGCGTTGCGGCTTGTTCATGTCGCATACCTGTAATCCAGGCGCGTTTACCGAGCAAAGCACGGCGTAGCGGTTCCACTTTGCGGATATGACAACAGCGTTTACGCAGATCCACGCTATCATAAAAACCATTTACCCCATACTGTGAGACATACTCTTCAATTTGTTTCACATTAGGAAAATAAATACGTAGCGTTATGCTGTAACGTGTACGCACGGCTTGCATCAAATCATAGGTTTCCTGTGGAAGGCGTCCAGTATCAAGACTAAATATTTCCATATCAAGTTTGTATCGATCAATGATATCCATCAGCACCATATCTTCCGCGCCTAAACTATTCGCCAAAGCAACCGGCGCATAATCGTGCATTGCTTCTGTCAGCACAGCAACTACCTGTTCTATTTTTTTTTGCAGTTCACTCATTGGTCTAATCTATTATTGAATTTACCTTACGTTGCACACGTCGAAATAAGGGTAATTTTTGATCCATCGAGGTTTGATAGACTTCCGAAAAGTCGGACAACCCTTTCAATGCATCCTGAATATTACGATCCGGACGTGGCGCAAAAGCATCAAAGCCGACCCGTTGCATATAAAACAGCTGATCTCGCAATACATCACCGATGGCTCGTAACTCACCGTTATAACCAAGGCGCGCACGTAAATTATAGGCAATTGAATAACCACGACCATCTGAAAACTTGGGGAAATCAACCGCTATAACGGCAAATTTTCCGATATCGTTTTTCAACTCTTCGGGCCGTTCATCGCTGGCAAACCACACTCCCAGCTCAGAACGATCGGTTAATTTATCCCGTTGCGCAAACCAGACTTTCAGCGGCACGATAACTTTACCTACAGCAACGGTGACACTTTCCGGCGTTTCATTTTCAGCCAGACGCAGGACGACCCAATCATCGTCAACGATCGCTTTATTCTTAATCATCATTTCTGCTAAAACCTTGGAGAATAAAAGGGAACAGAATATTGAGCCGGCTTAAACAAGCTGGCTTCGGTTTTTTCCTCAGGCTCGGCCTCGATTGCCGTCGCGTACACCTGTTCCTTAAATGGATTGAGGCCCAGTCGACGAACCGTATCAATAAAACGCTCGGCTTCAATACGTTCACGCAAATAAACCTGTAGCAAACGATCAATCACTTCTGGTACTTGAATAAACGTAAATGAAGGTCCGATGATTTTACCAATCGAGCTATTGTTGCCTTTCGAACCACCCAATGACACCTGGTACCACTCGTCATGATCTTTCTTTTCAACACCGGTGATACCAATATTACCCATGTGATTATGCCCGCAGGCATTCACACAGCCCGAGATATTGAGTTCAATCTCGCCAATGTCATGTTGAAAATCAATGCTATCAAATCGTTCTGCGATTAATTGCGCCAGCGGTATTGACCGGGCATTCGCTAAGGTACAAAATTCCGCGCCAGGACAGCTGATCATATCGGTCAACAAGCCGATATTCGGTGAAGCAATACCGTTCGCTGCCGCTATTTTCCAGAGTGTGATGAGATCAGATTGTTTGACATCCGCCAAAACCAGATTCTGCTTGTGCGTAATACGCAACTCACCAAAACTGAACCGGTCTGCCAGGTCAGCCGCTACTTCCATCTGCTCCGCACTTGCGTCTCCCGGGGCAACATCTGATTTCTTCAACGACAGCACGACAATAGCGTAACCTGGTATTCGATGCGGTTTTACATTACGCTGCAACCAGTTGGCAAATGCCTTATTTTCAGCTTTAAATGAATCCAGACTCGGCTCATTAGCCGTTAATTTTTCATAGTCAGGCGCAGTAAAATAGGATGAGACTCGATTGACCTCTTCGATCGTTAAGGTACCTGCCCCATCTTTTAGATCACACCAATCCGCTTCAACCTGACGCTTAAACTCCTCGATACCCAGCGCTTTGACCAAAATCTTGATGCGCGCTTTATATTTATTATCACGACGACCATGCTGATTATAAACACGCACAATGGATTCAATATAAGTCATCATATATCGCCATGGTAGAAACTCACAAAGCACACTCCCAATGATCGGTGTACGTCCCAGCCCGCCCCCCACCAGCACACGAAAACCAACGTCACCTTGCGCGTT
The DNA here is from genome assembly GCA_030682075.1 of Nitrosomonas sp. Classification (GTDB taxonomy): domain Bacteria; phylum Pseudomonadota; class Gammaproteobacteria; order Burkholderiales; family Nitrosomonadaceae; genus Nitrosomonas. Next base: position 6,933 of record JAUXRH010000236.1, on the reverse strand, counting down.
TTTGACGACTGACAAGCCAATATCATGCATCGAAATAGCCGCACGGTCTTCTTTTGCGCCAGTGATTGCAATCTTGAATTTACGCGGCAAGTATGCAAATTCCGGATGGAAAGTGCTCCATTGGCGCAGAATTTCAGCATATGGACGAGGATCAACCACCTCATCTACTGCGACACCCGCAAATTCATCGGACGTAATATTGCGAATGCAGTTACCTGAAGTCTGAATTGCATGCATTTCGACGGATGCCAGATCAGCTAGAATATCCGGCGTATCTTCCAATCCAAGCCAATTAAATTGAATATTCTGGCGGGTGGTGAAATGACCATAACCACGGTCGTACTTGCGCGCAATATGTGAAAACATGCGCATTTGCTTTGCAGACAGCAAACCATAGGGTACTGCAATACGTAGCATGTAAGCATGAATCTGCATGTACAATCCATTTTGCAGCCGTAATGGAATAAATTCTTCTTCCGCCAACTCACCCGATAAACGTCGGCGTACTTGGTCACGATATTGTGCCACACGCTCGTTAACTATTTGCTGGTCGTATTGATCATAACGATACATATTAAATCCCCCGCGTACCCGCTCCGGCACTGTATTCAATAATAACTTAAATTCCAAACTGCACTATTTATAAACACCTCATTAACCGCATTTTATTTTCAGCTTACCCCTCAGAATAGCGCTTTGATGGTGGCAATAAAAGTGCGGCTGCGAGGGGAAATTTGGCTCCATATTGCATGATATGCTCAACATCCTCATCCTCATCATGCCGCAATGCGGCGCCAATATAGGCATGGTCGCCATTTTCTCCTATTACGATTCCAATACGCCCACCGCATCCATTGAACCACGTTACTTGTTTCGGTTTATTATCTTTATTTGTACTCATAATTAATTCCTACATCACGTAAACGAAAAAATCACAATTAATAACACCTATCGCTCCGATCGTTTACAAAGCAATACAAGTTACAGAAACAGCCTCTTAATTCTCACATTTGTGCCACGGACTTGGAAATCAAACCCAGATATCTGCCGGACTTAAGGATAATCTACTGCAGAACGCCTCATTACCATTTAGTTTGCATTACAACAACTTAACACCATAAACCATAAGAATGGTTGATAAAATCGACCGCAAAATACGATCTGGTATTCTTTCACCAACATGACTACCCAACACGTGGATATAACACAACCATACCCATCCCACCTGCACCTACCGACACCATCGGTACCGGAATACCGGGCACCGCACCCATAACAACCGTTATTGATTTAATATGACAATCCCGCCATTCTATCAAAAACCCCAGATGTTATCGCCCCAAACGCGACCAGCCGCTAGTCTACTGTACCACGGCGGCCATGTGCCCATGCATCACCCGTCTTTGTCGCAGACGCATACAACAAGTCTGTACCCACTGCGGTAGCCGGCGAAATAAAATACCCGAATCAACCGTGACGTCATCAGCGAACCGCCACCCACACCGGCAACACCAACAATAAACCCAACCGCCAGACCCGATATTGTATATCCCCGCTCCATTTAGGGCACCTCTATTCTTTTGGTCACCCTATTTTTAGAAGGCGGGATAATAACAGCAGTTGCATATACTGAGAAATAATATTACGCTAGATCGTTATAATCTAATATTATAAATAAATTGTAATCTATCTTATGAAACTACAGCAATTACGCTATTTATGTGAAATCGCCAAACAAGGCCTGAATTTATCCAAGGCAGCAAAAAGCTTACATACATCACAACCGGGAATCAGCAAACAGACTCAATTACTTGAAGAGGAACTGGGGGTTGATATTTTTGTACGTAATGGTAAGCGTATCGTTAAAATTACACCGCCAGGGGAGGCCATTCTTAAAATTGCCGGAAAAATAATCCAGGACACTGAAAATCTAAGGCGAGTCAGTCAGGAATTTACCCAGGAAGCCGGTGGTACCTTGACTATTGCTACCACACATACTCAAGCACGTTATGTATTGCCCACTGTCATCAAACGTTTTACTGCATGCTACCCAAAGGTAAAACTAATTCTGCGCCAAGGCAGCCCAACTCAGATATCAGCACTGGTCACTTCAGGCGAAGCGGATATTGCCATTGCAACTGAAGCCATTGAATCGTTCCATGAATTGGTCATGCTGCCGTGTTATGAATGGAATCGCTGCATTATCGTTCCTCCCGCACATCCCCTGCTAAAATTAAAGAAACTGACATTGGAAGCTATCAGCCAATACCCAATTATCACTTATGATTTTGCTTTCACTGGTCGTTCAAAAATCAATCAAGCATTCGAGTCCAGGGGACTTTCACCTAATGTGGTACTCACTGCAATAGACTCAGATGTTATAAAAACCTATGTTGAATTAGGGCTAGGTATTGGCATCCTGGCAAAAATGGCTTTTGATCCCAAACGGGATAAACACCTCAGATCCATGGATGCAAGCCATCTGTTCGAACCAAGCACCACCCGCATCGGCATCAGTCGCAACAATTATCTGCGCAACTATATATTTGACTTCATCGAAATGTTCGCTCCTCATCTTGATAAAACTACCGTCAATGCAGCATTACAAGAACATATTTAAATGTGACAATGCCAGGAGCTTATCATTGCTTTATACGAAGCTTGAAGATACGATATCACTTAAAATGCTTGCCACAATTTCGATCTGAATTACTAAAAAAGGAATACCAATGAAATTAATTGTCAGCTTATTAACCGCCTTGCTGTTAATTGGGATTATCGCTTTGGGATCTGGCGCTTATAACATGGCGGCCACTGAGAAACACTGGGCAATTACCGAAAAAATAATAGAATGGGTGCGTGAAAGTTCGATCGAAGCACGTGCGAAAGATCTGGAAGTCCCCCCACTTGACGATGCAAGCGCACTCGTAACAGGGGCTGAACACTACGATGCCATGTGCGTTGGCTGTCATTTGGCGCCAGGACGAGCGCAAACTGAACTGGCCTTGGGACTCTATCCACAAGCACCCGTATTCCATAAACGAGAACCGTTGACCGACGCGACAGAAATACTGGATCACGCCAGAGAGTACTTCTGGGTAATAAAAAATGGCTTAAAAATGACCGCTATGCCTGCCTGGGGTCTAAGTCATGACGATGATGTTATCTGGGCAATGACCGCTTTTGTCCTCAAAATAAGCGGCATGACGCCGCAACGGTATGAAGAACTCATCATCGGCTCAAATGAAGGTCATGCTCATGAAGAGGGCCGTCATCCGCATGAATAATACAAAGTTCACCTCACGTCTCTCTCTGAAATACCTGCTGTAATAATCATATAAACAACAGGTTATGACGCTACAACCGCCTGGCCTCAATGACATGATTCATTTCGTTGATAAAGGCCTGCTCATCCATAGGTCGATAGAAGAAATAACCCTGAACAAAATCACAACCGTATTCTTGCAATGCTGATAACTGGCTCTCGTTCTCAACACCCGCTGCTACCAACGCAAATCCCAAAGAGTGCCCGAGCCCTATTATGCTCCGAATAAGTGCATGATTTTCTTGCCGACTTTCTAAACCACCAACAAGCGACTTGTCGATCTTCAGTCCGCTGATCGACAAACGTGTTAATTGCGCCAATGAAGAATAGCCAGCACCAAAGCCATCTACCGCTATTTGCAAGCCGAGGTCAGTCAACCGCCGGAGTATTTGCTGATGAGTCTCCTCCTCAACCATCAATGCAGTTTCTGTAATTTCAAGCAGAATACGCGCTGGATCGGCACCCGTTTCCCGCAAGATATTCGCAAAATCAGTAGCCAATTGCCGCTCACTTAACTGTCGTGACGATACATTCACGGACACATAAGGTGCCATCTCACCCCAGTTGTGGCGCCAGTTTACCTCTGCCTTACATCCCTCGCGAAATACCCAGCTTCCGATGGGCACAATGACGCCGATCTTTTCTGCCATTGGAATAAATATTTCCGGTGAAATTGCGCCTTCTGCTGTATGCCAGCGCAACAACAACTCAGCGCCCACGATATCGCCTCCCTTAGCCGTGACGATAGGCTGAAAACATGTTGATAATTCATGACGTGAAATTGCCAGTCGTAGTCCCTGGATAATTGCCATTTTCTGATTCGCTTGTGCTTGCAGCCTATCGTTAAAAAACTGCCAGCCATCACGACCACCCTGCTTCACCGCATACATGGCGGTATCGGCTGAACGAAGCAACTCATCCGCTGAAAACCAGGTTCCATGACCAACTGCAATACCAATACTTGCCGTTATGAATAACGGCAAGTCATTGAACTCTATCGGCTCCCGCAAGGCTTCATTGATGCGCATCGCTAGATTGGAGATCAGACTGGGTTCCTCAACCTGCTCACAAAGCACGATGAATTCATCCCCGGCAAACCGCCCCACGGTATCTCCGGGTCGAACTTGTTCCAGCAATCGCGTGGAAACTGTTTTTAGTAACGTATCACCCGCTTCATGGCCATGCGTATCATTGATCAGTTTGAAGCCATCCAGATCAATAAACAGTAAGGCAACGCCCATTTTATTTCGCAGCGAACATTGCAAGGCGCTGCTTAATCGTTCATGAATCAGCGTGCGATTAGGTAGAGCGGTCAGTGCATCATGGTTTGACTGCCGGATAAGTTTCTGCTCTCCTCGCCTTCGTTCGGTAATATCCAGCATGGTAACCACCAATAACCATTCGTTACCATTGTAAAACTTAGCGATACCCGCTTCGAGTTCAACAAAAGTACCGTCTTTCCGATAACCCATCACGGCATCACGTTGACTCATGCGACGTTCGGTTTCCTGACTCAGTACAAACTGCCTGATTGCTTCGACATGCCGCTCACGAAAGTCAGGCGGTACCAAAAGGTGTATCGACATCCCCGTTAATTCTTCATTTGTGTAGCCGAATAACAGATAGGCGCTCCGGTTGGCTTCGACAATGATGCCTTCCTCATTGGTCACCAGAAGAATCACATCCACAAAAGATAAGATCTTTTGTGCAGCATCATTAATCACATGCCCCTTTGTGATCACCCACTTTGGCAACACTTGCCGCAAATCAATCCTCGCATGAGGCCGGTAACGCTCTGGAATTAAGGGTGGAATGCTTTTAGAACATTTGACAATAGTAAAGCTGCCGTCTGCATTACAACGCGATAAGTAATTATTTACTGTGGCATGGTGCATTTTAGCCTGCATCTGTACTTTACCCCGGGGACTCGTGAGAGCGATGGTTCCAAGTGCATTCACCAAAGCTTCGACCTCAACTGTGCCCGCAGCATCCAGTGCCCTGGCGAAGGCATGTACGCATTGATAAGTTCCTTCACCAAAATTTGTCAAAATACCCTTCCCGTTCGGCCAGACTCCTTCAACACCCGGCTGCTGTGCCAGACGCTCCAGATAATGCCGGTTTTCTGGTGTATCGACTGACATGAAATAGGTGTTGCTGGAATAAAAGCCTTCCCGTACCTCTGCCGATAGTTTACTCACCATCATTTCATCATAATGACCCATGACGACCGCCATTCGATCCTTCAATCCCAGCTCGGTAAAACGTGTCAGCAGCATGATTTGATCCAGGCCCACAAAATAGGGCACGAAGACATCGGCCCCCGAGCGCGCTACTTGCATCAGCAGATTGTCGATGTCTGTTTGCTTGACACCTATATCCAGATACGCTTCACCCACGATGTCGCCATCGACCTTCTTTAAGGAACGTTTAGCCGCGTCGACAGATCCTCGCGGCCACTCGTAATTGCTCCCGGCAAAAAACATCTTAGGACCGAATTGCTGCGCCATATACGGAATCATCTTACCGAGCTGTTGATCAGGTAAGGCGGCAAAATGGAAGAAATAACGACTGAAAAGACTACCTTCATAGAAGGAAAAATTGAGCAAAGGAATCCGTTTTGGCTCCGCTACCTGCTTGAGCACGGACAGACGCGAGCTCGACAACAAATTACCAATGAGCGCGATACATTGATGTTCATTGATCAGTTTCCGTGCAGCGGGAACAGCCGTCTGCGGCACACTGCCATCGTCCTCAATGATTAACTCCAAAGGACAACCCAGCACTCCGCCTCGTTCATTGATTTCATCACAGGCAATACGGGCAGCCCAAACAATCTCAGGACCATAGATCCCGGCTATCCCTGTCATGGGCGGCATTAAACCGATGCGTACTGGCTCGAATAACGCTTTCTCATTCATACAGCAACCCCGTTATTATTAAATATAATTGACGCGTTTTCTCACAGAAAGCAACCAGACTAGCACTGGTCGGCAATACGCCTGATTTGAGCTCTGGACCAGCTTTCAGACAATTCAATCCGGGAAACAGATTCAACAGTAACTTCGGTTTGCACCCAACCACCTCAGGTTAAACCACACGCATTGCGGTAATATTGAAATACATCGATAAATGAGTTCTTTCCATAGACTGAGTAAGCCGATAAAAATCAGTTTCACACTCATTTTCTCAAGTATCGTCATTTCACGGATAAGTCAACCTCGGCGCAATCTGCTCGCCAGTCCAAAGTCGCTACAGATCTCATTGAAAATTACCGCTGCGCAATTTATCAAATTGGCACTGGCCTTGATACGATCACCTTACCTATTGATCAATACTCCGAGTCATTATCACCACAACTCGCAGCATCTGATCCATCCTGTGCCCTCTTTATCACCACATTCAATCCACTTAGTCAACGGAAGAACTACCAGGAAAATTTAGCTTGCAACACAAAACTTTATATTGAATTAAGGGCACCTCTAAAAATTCAGAGTTCTAAACAAGACCAGGCGCGAATAAAAAATATTGACGCAGCATATGATTGATATGTAAGGAAATATTTTTTGTGAGCAACGAAGTATTGTGACGAAATATGGATTTTTAGAGGT
>JAUXRH010000061.1 GCA_030682075.1 Nitrosomonas sp. | reverse complement strand
AACAAATGCCGACTCACCCAAATGGTGAGTCAAACTATGGTGTTTATAGCACGCCGCTTTTTAATTTTTGCTGCGTTACAGTTCGTTGTAATAACACGTTATTACGCCTCATTGTGCCTTGCCAAAAATAAAAATCAGCGCACTTTAAACTCCATTCAACTGAGGTTTTTAGGCTGAAGGATTCCCGCCGTATCGTTGGCTTTGGCTTGCTCTTGCAGCGTAGTGGCGTACCCCTTGAAATCGGCATCTGACAGGTTGCCAGAAAACACCTCAAGGCACCTCTTTCAAGAAACAATTATAAGTTACTGATTATAAAAAATATTGACGCAGCATATGATGGATAGGTAAGGAAACATTTTTTGTGGGCAACGAAGTATGGTGACGAAACGGGGTAAGCAGGCAAGCCGCAAAGCGGCTGCTCGCAAATATGGATTTTTAGAGGCGCCCCTAAGTATCATTAGCTAACTGGATAACAGAGGTGCGACATGGCATACACTATTTCCATCTGAATAAAACGGAAAGAACCCTAAGCAAAGACTGGAAAAATCGAGGCTAAACAGCCAGGGAACGGTTACTCAGCAGATCTTACCGGTGAAATAAAACCAAGCGGCTTAATGGCAAGCACAGAACATCTCAACTGTTCAAGAATAGCCTCCGCAGTATTACCGATCAGCAATCCGGCTATGCCTGTCCGCGCGACTGTTCCCATCACTACCATATCCGCCTGCAATTGCCTTGCTGTTTCCGGTATTACCGTGGATGCCGCTCCCCGGCGCAAATGCAATCGAGGAGAGAGGTATTCGTAGACTTCCGTACCTAAATGGCTTTTCAGCTCCTCACACAACCGATCCAGTCCCCTTTCGTGGCGTGATCGCTCTCCTTCAACGTAGCACGTAGTCGCTTCATCCGGATTGTTGCTCCATGACCGTACAGTCGCCTCACCCGGAGCATCCCAGACATGAATTAAGTGCAAAGCTGCAAAATCCGACAATGCGAGCGAACTGGACAGATCCAGAATCTGTTGATTAAGACCCCGCTCTGCTGTGTCAGGCATCTCTGGATTGAAATCGATCGCCGCCAGAATACAGCGATAATTAGATTTTTCCTCTGATTGCGTCAGCCATACCGGGCAAGGACATTTGCGCAGCAAATGCATGTCATCACTGCCAAACAGTCGATCGACAAAACTTGGATTCTCGGCAGGCTTGATCAGCAGATCATGCCCGTTGCGCAACACGGTGCGAATGATTTCCAGAAAGCCGGTGCCCACCAGAACTTCATGCTGAATGCGGAACCGTTGTTGATAAGGCTCAGTCAAGGTCTGCAATGCCTGTAAGCACTCGGCTCTCATCATGGTTTGCAGGTCGGGGGAGATGCGTACCCCGGCCGGTATCGCGATTCCCGCTGCTACGGGTTGCATCACGCTAACAACGGTCAGTTGCGCCTGGTTATTTTCTGCCAGCGATAACGCCCGTTCCAGAGTAGGCTTACTGACTTCTCCCACCGTCACTACACAAAGTATATTATTGAACTGATTCATTTTGTCCCCCTTCATCACCATCAGTTAGTAACCTATCCAAAGATTTCTATCATACAAAAGTTTGATTTTCTCTACTTGTCCCGCTCTTTATTGAATATGGGCTTATAACCCCAATCCCGCACGCTCTGAACTACCGAATCAATATCTTCATCTGGAATATTAAGTATTTTCAAGGCTGTTTGACCGAGATACAAGCTCGCTTCAATCGCCTCCGGGTATGCGTGAGTTGCCCCGGCATCAAGAAAGCGAGCACTCGTTTCAAGATCACGTGCTCGCGCGATAATCGGCACGTGCGGACAGTTTTTACGCAAAAACGAAATTGCCCGTAACGCCGCAGTGGGATGATCAACGACGATTATCACCAGAGAGGCTCTTTCCACATGAATGGCAGCCAATAATTCCGGATCAGAAATATCACCATACGATACCGCGTGGCCTTCGGTCCGTCCCTGCGCCACCAGTTCCGGATCGGTGTCAAAAGCCACAAAGGGGATTCCGCTTGACTGTAGCAGCACGGCTATTGTGTGCCCCACACGTCCATAGCCACCGATCAATACCTGCTGCTCCGAGGCATCTAATAACTTATCCGGCATACCTTGAACGTCGCTATGCCGAATTCCGATTAACCAAGTTGCAATGGTTCTGTTGAAACGAATCAGAAGAGCACCAATAATCATTGAGAAAAGAACTGAGGTCATCGCTATTTGACCAAGCTGCATGTCGATCACGCCAGAATCAAGCGCTATGACCAGGAGAGCAAGTCCAAATTCCCCTCCCACGGCCAACAACAAACCAGTACGCCACGCAACCAAGGCATCAGTTCCGCTTTTGCGCACCATGGCAGCGACAATCAGTGTTTTGCTTACCATAATAAGCAATGCCCCAAGTATAACCCAGTGCCATATTGGAGGTATGGCAGCCGGGTCGAATCGCATACCGATGCCAACAAAAAATAGACCCAGCAGAACATCGCGGAACGGACGTATACTCGATTGCACCTGGTGACGGAACTCTGTTTCACCTAGTATCATACCGGCAAGGAATCCCCCGAATGCCAAAGATAACCCGAAGTTACTTGTGGTCCATGCAGCCAGTAATGCGACCAACAATACGGCTAAGGTAAATACTTCTGCAGATCGTCGTTCAGCAACCATGTGAAACAACGGGCGCAGTACCCAGCGACCCGCAATAAACACGAGTGCGAATGCAATCACTGCTTTTGTAAACGCCCATCCCAAAGCGCCAGCAAGTACATCGACGCTCATTGATATACCGAGTACGGGTATGATCACGAGAAAGGGAACAGCAGTAACGTCCTGAAAAACAGACATAGCGAGTCCGAATCGGCCATGGTGACTGTTCTCTTCGCCCTGCTCCGTTAATTGGCTACCGATTATGGTCGTTGATGACTGAGCAAAGACAGCTCCAATAACGAATGCAGCAGCAGCAGGTAATCCGATCATCCATACGATGACTCCTACTATTGCCGTGGTAAAAACAACTTGTCCGGTGCCAAGCCACAGAACCTGATGCCGTAGTGCATGCAACTGCGGCAGGGAGAAATTGAGTCCAATCGTAAACAACAGGAAAACCACTCCGAATTCGGCGAGCGTTTTAAATTCGGGCACATAAACTGCCGGTCCAATCGTATGCGGACCGAGAATTACGCCTACCAGCAAATACCCCAGGCTGGTTGGGATACGCAAGCGCTGAAATACGAGCACAACGGCTACCGCCACGCCCAGAAGCAAGATGATCTGCGTGAGATGTTCCATCATCCTGTATGCTCCTGCCACAACGGTATTGCCAAGGTGATCGGGAAGATATTCATTAACATGATAGAATCTTGTAAGTAATTGGTATATTGATAGATTCGCAACTAAAGCTTGAGTACAGAAAATACTTGGCTACGATAGATTATTATTTAGCTCTGATTCTTTTTACTAGGGTGTGTTGACAATTGGAGATAAGTATTTATTAATTAGGAGAAAATTTGTAATATTGAGGTTTCATTGCCACCACTGGAACGAGTTTGCGATGCCCCGATTGATGCTCAATGATGAGTTCTGGTCGAAGCTAGAGAAGATTCTGCTTCAAGAGGCCATTTATAACAAGCGTAATCTGCGCATGACGATAGAAGGTATGCTGTAGCGAATGCGGGTCGGTTGTCCGTGGAGAGACTTGCCGAAAGCGTTTGGATGCTGGAATTCGATCTACAAAAGGTTTAATGCCTGGTCGTCCAGTGGCAAGTGGGGCAAGGTTCTTAAGGCACTGATCATTAATCCGGATTGTGAATGGAGATTTATTGATGGCAGCCACATTAAGGCACATCAACATAGTGCGGGAGCGGCTGGCAGGAAGCCGCAGGCCAGCGGAAAAAGCCGGGCGGGAAATACCACGAAGATTCATTTGGTCGTTGATAGTTATGGCTTACCCGTTGAGTTTGAAATTACCGGCGGAGAGATAAATGACTGTTCTGTAGCTCCGCAACTGATTGCCAGATTACCTGATGTGAAAGTGATCATTGCGGATAAAGGTTATGATAGTGAGTCTATACGAGAACAGATTGCGAAGATGGGGGCCAGGTCTGTCATACCAGGAAAGCGCAATTCATTAAAAGGTAATGCAGATATAGACTGGGGCTTGTATAAATATCGGCATTTGATGGAGAACGCTTTTGCGCGATTAAAGCAGTATCGCGCAGTGGCAACACGATATGACAAGCTGAAGAGAAATTACGAAAGTATGGTTGCCATGGCTTGTGGATATCTGTGGCTACCTATGTGAAATGTCAACAGACCCTAGGAGTCTGTCGGGCAGGTCAAATAGCAAGGTACATATTGATAACGAACTTGATTTTTCACCGCTGTAAGTTTCTCGCGGCGCTTCCAAGTAAAACCGAATGCTTCTTTATCTTTATTTTTAAGCTTAATTCTCGTCAGGACAAAGGTTCTTTGGATTTTCCCGGGGGTTTTTACTTATCCTGTTGCCATTGCATACATCCGTTTAAAATTGTAGGCCATAGCAACCAGCTTCCACTCACCCGCTACTGCTTGAATCCCTCGCATCAGGAACTGGCGAAAGCCCAATACCTGTTTGATAATGCCAAACACGGGTTCGACAGTGCATTTGCGTCTACCGTAAAGTTCGCGTCCTGACGGTGTTTTGAGTTGGT
>JAUXRH010000188.1 GCA_030682075.1 Nitrosomonas sp. | reverse complement strand
GCGAGCAAAGTGGGAAAGCGAGGACAGATTGGCCGGATTTTGAGGCGCATAGTCATTCTATGCAACGAAAAATCAGGGTAATATGAACCGCTTGTCCCATTTGCGCAGTAGATCAACCTTAAGTCCGACAGACTCCTAGAGATAAATTGAACAGCCTAGCTTCCTGTGTCATGGTCGCAGTTGGCGCCTTTATCTTGGTTAAGGTGTAATCGCATGGCTTACGCGCTTTCGTCACAGGTGCAAAAAAGGCCCAACGAGTAAGGTTAGATTGTGTTCGCGAAGCGAGCCACAATCTGAACCGTTTGTTGGACAAGCCCGGCGGGGTTGCCATGAACTTGCTTGTTATGGAAATATCTCTCTGAGAGGTGCGGCGCCATCGGGTTCTGTTCCGCGTCAAACCTAAAATTTCACCGCTAAAAGTTGCCATTGCAGCAACCTATTCAGGAGGAAAAAGGGGACGCTACCCTTTATTATTGGGAGGAAAAAGGGGACGCTACCCTTTATTATTGGATTCAATTACAATCGATGAATGCCAAGACCAATACAGAACTGTATTTGCCGGGATACCGCATCACATCACTCAGCGAGGAAATCGACGAGAAACTGTATTTTTCTCCGATGAAGATCGAAAAATCTATCTCGATTGGTTAAAAGAGTATTGCGGCAAACACGGTGTGGACATTTTGGCTTACTGCCTGATGACAAATCACATACATCTTGTTACGGTTTATGAAACGGAAGCAGGATTGCAGAAGGTTTTAAAACCATTGCATATGCGCTATGCACAGAAGATAAACCGGGATCAAAATAATATAGGGTAGCGTCCCCTTTTCCTGTAAAGCAGGCACGCATTTTGGTGTGAGTTACGCCACCGTGAGCCGGGCCGTCAAACAGGCGGAAAAGAAAAGGCGAGAATGCCAAACGTAAGACCCCATAGTCGTTTTTAACCCCAGAGTCGTTTCAGAGTTCGTTCATCAAAAAAATTGATATAGTTCTTTATTTCCAGTATTATGGAAACATGGAATTGAATATTGCAATTAAAGCGCTGGCTGCTTTAGCCCAGGAAACTCGTCTCACAATATTTCGAGTGCTGGTTCAGGCTGGAGAGCCGGGACTGCCCGCAGGTCAGCTTGCCAAGGAATTAAGCATCCCCAATGCAACGCTGTCTTTTCATCTGAAAGAACTGACTCATGCAGAATTGGTCATTGCCCGGCAGGAAAGCCGCTTTATTTATTACTCGGCAAATTTTGCAACCATGAATGCACTATTGGGTTATCTCGCCGAGAATTGCTGTGCCGGTATTCCATGCAGCCCTGTTGAAGTTTGTTGTGATGAAAAGAACAGCTAAAACATATTTCCCAGCTCATTTAACCAGGGAGATAACACGATGAAACGCTTTCATGTCCATATCGCCGTCGATAACCTGCCGGATAATATCCGGTTTTATTCTGCGCTATTTGGCACTGAACCATCCGTCAGCAAAACCGATTATGCCAAATGGATGCTGGATGACCCGTATATTAATTTTGCAATATCCGCGCGCGGTACAAAATCGGGTTTGGATCATGTTGGAATCCAGGTTGATTCGGAAGAAGCGTTAAATGAAATGAATCAACGGTTGGCTCAAGCCGATTTGCCTGCTGTAGAACAAAAAAACGCGCAATGCTGTTATGCCGCATCAAATAAATACTGGATGGTTGATCCGCAAGGCGTCGCCTGGGAAGCGTTTCATTCGCTGACAACAATCCCGACGTTTGGTCAGGATACCTCGGTTCCGATCAAAACCGAATCCTGCTGCGCGGCCTGATCATGAATGTACTATTTCTTTGTACCGGAAATTCCTGCCGCTCTATCCTTGCGGAAGCTACTTTCAATCATCTTGCAGCCAAAGGATGGCAAGCGATGAGCGCAGGCAGTCAACCGACCGGCCAAGTTCATCCCCGCTCACTCGCATTACTTGAACGTGAAGGTATCCCGACTGAGGGATTTTTCAGTAAATCGTGGGACAACTTACCCGCGACTCCGGACATCGTGATCACTGTTTGCAGCAACGCGGCCGGTGAAACCTGCCCGGCTTATCTTGGCCCTGCGTTGCGTACACATTGGGGTGTCGATGATCCAGCCAAAGCCACTGGAACCGAGGAAGAGATCAATGCGGCATTCACAAAGGCTTATGGTACCTTACGCGAGGGTATCGAGACTTTATTAGCCCTGCCATTAGACGATTTACGCCAGGATCCCCCCGAGCTCAAGGCAAAATTGGACTACATCAGCATTTTGAAATTTAAACAGCCGCACACAAAATGATTGCTACAGACCAAGACAAGATGTCAATGAGCGCCTATTGATATGCTGATTGCCCTACTCATTTTTATCTTTACACTTGTTCTGGTCATCTGGCAGCCGCGCGGTTTTGGTATCGGCTGGAGTGCTCTGCTTGGCGCTACCGCAGCATTGTTTCTTGGCGTGATACAGCTCAGTGACATTCCGGTCGTCTGGAATATTGTCTGGAATGCAACAGCAGCTTTCATTGCCATCATTATTATCAGCCTATTGCTTGACGAAGCGGGATTCTTTGAATGGGCTGCGCTGCATGTGGCGCGTTGGGGTCGCGGCAATGGGTATTTATTATTCCTGTATATTGTATTACTGGGTGCGGCAGTGGCAGCGCTGTTCGCTAACGATGGCGCCGCTTTGATTCTAACTCCGATTGTGATGGCAATGTTGCTGGCGCTCGGGTTTAGTCCGGTTGCTACGCTCGCCTTCGTCATGGCAGCGGGTTTTATCGCCGATACGGCCAGCTTGCCGCTAGTGGTATCTAATTTGGTTAACATTGTCTCGGCTGATTACTTCAAGATCGGGTTTGCCGAATATGCTGCGGTCATGATTCCGGTCAATATTGCTTCAGTAGTGGGTAGCCTGGGCGTACTTTTCCTGTATTTTCGCCGCAGTATTCCAGTGCGCTATGACATCAGTCAACTTAAAGCGCCCAATGAAGCCATACGGGATTTGGCAACATTCCGTGCTGGCTGGGTGGTGCTCGCATTATTGCTTATCGGGTTTTTTAGTCTCGAACCCTTTGGCGTGCCCATCAGCTTGGTGGCGGCCACCGGCTCGCTAATACTGCTCGCGGTGGCAGCGCGTGGTCACGTCATTAGCACGCGTAAGGTAATACGTGAAGCGCCGTGGCAAATCGTTATTTTTTCACTGGGTATGTATTTAGTGGTGTATGGTTTGCGTAATGAAGGCTTGACCGGGTATATTACCAGCCTGCTTGATGTCTTCGCCAGTTATGGCGTGTGGGGGGCAACGCTTGGCACCGGTTTTCTGGCGGCCTTTCTATCATCCATCATGAACAACATGCCCACAGTGCTGATCGGCGCGTTGTCCATCGACGCAACCAGTGCAACCGGTGCGGTAAAGGAAGCCATGATTTACGCCAACGTGATCGGTTGTGATCTGGGACCAAAAATCACCCCGATTGGTAGCCTGGCAACCTTGCTGTGGTTGCATGTGCTGGCCCGAAAAAAAATGGCTATCACGTGGAGGTATTACTTTAAAGTGGGGATTGTGTTGACTGTGCCAGTATTGCTTATCACGCTGGCTACCCTCGCTATGTGGCTTAGCATTTAGCAACATGATCGTGAATGCCTGAAAGCAAAACCGGATCGCACCGGAACTTTTTATCTTAACTTTATTGGAGAATCAAAATGACAACTATCCATGTATTTGACCCTGCCTTATGCTGTAGCTCAGGTGTTTGCGGTGCCGACGCTGATCGTGAGTTGATTAGTTTTTCCGCTGATGTCGATTGGGTTAAACAGCAGGGCACAGCAATCGAGCGCTTTAATCTGGCACAGCAACCCATGGCTTTTGCGGATAATTCTACGGTGAAAGCATTCCTGGAACGCTCCGGTGCTGAAGCGCTGCCTTTAATACTGGTAGACGGAGAAGTGGCATTGGCAGGCCGCTACCCGCAGCGTAGCGAACTCGCGCGCTGGGCGGGGATTCCTCTGCAGGAAGAAGTTGAAGAATCGAGTTGTTGCGGCGGCTGTTGCTAACGCAAACCCGATCCAACTACATGACTCAACTCAAATTTCTCGATAAACCGCCGCGATTTCTGTTCTTTACCGGCAAGGGTGGGGTCGGTAAAACGTCATTGGCTTGCGCCACGGCGATAACGCTGGCCGATGCCGGTCAACGGGTATTATTGGTCAGCACCGATCCGGCTTCTAACGTTGGCCAGGTATTCGGCATCACGATTGGAAATCAGGTTACGGCAATTACCGCCGTACCCCGTTTAGCCGCCCTGGAAATCGACCCGCAAGCGGCGGCCCAAGCTTACCGCGACCGCATTGTCGGTCCGGTGCGCGGTGTGCTACCGGATACGGTAGTCAAAGGTATCGAAGAGCAATTATCCGGTGCGTGCACGACCGAAATTGCCGCCTTCGATGAATTTACCGCGCTACTGACCGATTCGGTACTGACTGCGGACTACGATCATATTATCTTCGACACCGCGCCAACCGGCCACACCATTCGGTTGCTGCAATTGCCCGGCGCATGGAGTGATTTTCTTGCGGAAGGCAAAGGCAATGCCTCCTGTCTTGGCCCTCTGGCTGGTCTGGAAAAACAACGCGCCCAGTACAAAGCAGCCGTTGACGCTTTGGCTGACCCGAAACGGAGTCGACTGATATTAGTGGCGCGTGCTCAACTGACTACGTTACGCGAAGTAGCGCGGACGCATGAAGAATTAGCAGCAATCGGTTTGACGAAACAATTTCTGCTTATCAATGGCTTGTTGCCGCAAGCTGAAACGACACGGGATCCTTTAGCCGCTGCAATATTTCGGCGTGAACAAAATGCCTTGGCAACCCTACCGGAAGTTCTCAACCCATTGCCATGCGATTACATAGAGCTTAAACCATTTAATTTAGTGGGATTGGCAGCCTTACGGAAATTACTGGCTGATACTTTGCCTGGCGAAGGCAACAAAGAATTTACTCATACTGCAATCCCATTTCCCAGCTTATCCAGCTTGACCGATGAAATGGCCAAAGACGGATGCGGTTTAATCATGCTGATGGGCAAAGGCGGCGTCGGCAAAACCACGCTGGCTGCGGCTATTGCCGTGAATCTCGCGCATCGTGGCTTGCCAGTACATCTAACGACATCAGACCCGGCAGCTCATTTAAGCGAAACGCTAAATGGGGCGATGGATAATCCAGCGGTAGACCGGATTGATCCACATGTGGAAACTGAGCGTTATCGTCAGCATGTTCTGGAAACCAAGGGCGCACATCTGGATGCTAAAGGCAGGGCTTTGTTGGAAGAAGATTTACTTTCACCTTGTACCGAAGAAATTGCGGTATTTAAGGCATTTTCAAGAATAATCCGTGAAGCGGGTAAGAAATTTGTCGTAATGGACACCGCACCGACCGGTCACACGTTATTATTATTGGATGCTACCGGCGCTTATCATCGCGAAGTCATCAAACAAATGGACAGTTCTATCGTGCACTACTCAACGCCGATGATGCAACTGCAAAATCCCAGGCAAACCAAAATACTGCTGGTGACATTAGCGGAAACAACGCCAGTGCTGGAAGCCACCAACTTGCAAGCCGATTTGCGCCGCGCAGGTATTGAGCCGTGGGCATGGATCATTAATAACAGCATTGCAGCGACGACGGTCCGCTCACCCCTATTGTATCAACGCGCCAGTAACGAACTTGCTGAAATCGAAGCAGTATCAACTATTCACGCACAGCGTTATGCCGTCGTGCCATTGCTTAAAGAAGAACCTGTTGGTGTGCATGAGTTATTGAAATTATCCAAAAGTAGCGCGGTTGAATGTTAATGACTCATTGGATCGTAGGTGGCGACTACATCCCAGGCCCTTGCTGAAGAACATGGCAAATCTGACGAGTAACGCCGTGTATTAGCGCGCACTGGAGAATATAATATTAACTAAAACAGCGAGTTATTTTATCCGTTAATCCGCAGACTCGAGATTCGATTCCTGATCGCGGAATCAAAGCAGGGCGCGATATTGGATTGTGTCATATACTGCATACCCCACTGATTGAGGATGTGCGACACAGTTTTTATGCTTGACAAGCATCTTAAGTGATTGAATTATATTAACATATAGCTTCAGGTTGCGCTCTGTAATCCAGGGTTTTGTCTACGGGTCACTCATTGCATTTATGCGGCGATAATGTAAAAATCCATCCGTAGATTGACGCTTTGGACTCAATATTAGATAAAACACACCTAACCAACGCTCAACCTGATTAACTGCTTTTCAGACAACCCCCGTCTTGATGACAGGGAACGGAAAAATACACGATGAAAAAACTACTATTAACTTTAATGCTGGTTCTCATAAGCACTGACACAATGGCTGAATGGACCAAGATAGGTGAGAGTAATGATAAAGGGGGTTACACAGCTTACGCTGACCTGGCTTCTATTTATAAGGCGGGCAATAAGGCTAAGATGTGGGTTTTTTTTGATTATAAAATTGAGCAGAAGGTCTCTGGAGTTATTTACTTATCTGAAAAGATCCGGCGCGACTACGACTGCGAGGAAGAGCACATGAGAACGCTTGCTTACTCGTTATTTAGCTGGAATATGGAGAGAGGGAAAGTTGTTCGCAAGTATAACCAACCTCAAAAATGGGAAGTAGTACAACCTGAGAGTATGGATGAAACTGAATGGAAAGTAGCTTGCGGTAAATAGGGTGCTGTCAAGTTAATGGTATCTGAGCGTCACTAGCATTAGCGCAATGAATAAATTCAGGATCCTATACAAACGCCTTCAGATTTCCGCCTGATATCATTCAACAAAAATTTGAGCGCAGCATATGGTTGATATGTAAGAGAAAATTTTTTATGAGCGACGCCGTATTGCGACGAAATGGGGTAAGCAGGCAAACCGCAAAGCGGCTGCTCGCAAATATGGATTTTTAGAGGTGCCCTAAAGCCTGTCCCAGGTTATTGTGTGCCTCAGGGTAGTTTTCCTGCAGACTAAGCGCCTGGCGATAACAAGTAACCGCTTCTTCAGCTTTGTTCATTTTCTGTAACGCATTCCCCAGGTTGTTGAAAGCATGGAGATAGGTGGGGAGGAGGTCGAGTGCTTTGCGGAAACTGGCAACGGCATCTTCCAACCGATTTTGCGACAGATAAACGTTGCCCAGTATGTTGTGAGTTTCAGCGCGAGTAGCGTCAAGTGCGAGGGAACGTTGACAGTATATAACGGCCTCTTCAATACAGCCCTGCTCCCACAACGATTGCGATAGTTGCTGTGAAAATCGGCCCGTAACGGGTTGCTGGCAATCGCCTGGGTGAAATAATTATTGGCTGTCTGATAGTGTCCACTCTGAGCGCTAATAAGCGCGCAGATGTAAGGCATCTGGTTGATCAGGGACAGCAGCGCATACCTGAAGACAGAGACGTTCTGCTTCCTGGAGCTGTCCAGTTTGTTGGCAGTGAACGGCCGATTGCAGAATTGCTGATAATGAATGATGGGTAGCAGGTTTTGTCATCTCATATCCTGTTTTATAACACGGGCTCCAGATTGGGAGAAATACGGATTGCTTAAAATGGAGGGTATTGAAGTATCTGATATTTCTGGCTCAAAATCTACGCTCATCAGTTAGAAGCTGAAGCCACTTCGATTACTGTCAGCATTATCTTACAGCGGTTTGTGTGATTAGTGCTATGAATAATAAGGAAGTTGCCTATTCCGCAGCGTTGTTGGATATGATCTAATACATAAGATAATCCACTGTGCTGTACTGTAGTATACGGCCTCAAGAAATGATTCCTGATCAGCAGGTTTTTCAAGGCGCGGATTCAAGTTCGAGGTGCAACAACCAACATCTGTTAGTTTCCCCAAGGTATATATTCGTAGCACCCCGTAATCTAACGGGGGTAGGTGCGGTATGTGGCTTTTTAGTAAAATACACAATGTCTCAGAATGTGCCACGAACAGAGTGCACTTCGAATCCGAATCCGCGAAGGATACTTACTATGCCGTCAGACGATGAAATAAAGACTAAGCTAACAGAGAAATCAGCAACACGCTCAGCTGAAACCCAGTCAAATTCAGCGGCGAATGGCGCATTGAGTTCATTGCAGAACTCGGTTTCTGGGCTGCGGATGATACTCGATCAGGCCGAAACTTATATTTATATAAAGGATACGAGGGGTTGTTACACCTATGTGAATCAGCGTGTCCAGGACCTCTTCGGCACCTCGTTGGAGAACATTATCGGCCGGGACAGCAGTGCCTTTTTTGATCTGGAACTTTTAAATGAATTAATGCCCAGTGACTGCCGCGTGATCGAGCAGGGAGAAATGATGGCGCGAGAAGAAAGGGCTATGATCAGATCAACAGGTGAGACGCGAATTTACTGGGTAGTTAAGAGACCTCTGCGCAGTGATCATGGTCAGATCATTGGTATGTGTGAGGTTTCCACCGACATTACTGAGCGCAAGCGGGCGGATGAAAAACTGCAACATAACAACGACCGTCTGTCGTTGGCCATACGCGCGGCCGGCGTGGGTATCTGGGATTGGGATATCGTTCAGGATACCCTCATTTGTGATGATCAGATGTTTGCCCTCTATGGGATCACACGAGATCAATTTAGCGACGCTTACAATGCCTGGAGGGAGGGCGTTCATCCGGAAGACCTGGAGAAAGCCAATCAAGAGATTCAGATGGCGTTGCGTGGCGAAAAAGATTTTGATACTGAATTTCGTATTCGCTGGACGGATGGAACTATCCGCAATATCCGCGCACTCGCCAGCGTAACACGCGATGCTTCTGGACAACCCTTGCGTATGATAGGGACGAACTGGGACATTACCCGTCTCAAGCAGGAAGATGAGTTTACATTGCTGGCTGCCACGATTTACCAGTCGAGCAGTGAGGCCATCATGGTGACAAATGAGAACAACCTGATTACGGCAATTAATCCGGCCTTTACCTAGGTGACGGGTTACGAGTTGGCAGAAGTAGCGGGTAAAGATCCCAGGATTTTTCAATCTGGACGTCATAAAAAAGCTTTTTATCAGAAAATGTGGCAGAGGCTTCTTGAGGAAGATCACTGGCAGGGTGAGCTATGGGATCGTCGCAAGGACGGCAAGATTCAGGCAAAATGGATAAACATCACCCTCATCCGTCATTCAGATGGTCGTATATATTGCTATGTGGCACAGTTCTCTGATATTACCGAGAAAAAGCGGAAAGACGAACTGATCATGGCTCAGGCTAATTATGACCTGCTTACTAATTTGCCTAATCGCAACTTATTCAAGAATCGGCTGGAGCAGGAAATCAAAAAGTCACAACGCAGTGGTTTACTGTTGTCATTGTTTTTTCTCGACCTGGATCACTTCAAGGATGTCAATGACACACTAGGTCATGATAAAGGCGATGAACTGCTGAAAGAAGTCGCCCTTCGCATCTTATCCTGCGTGCGCGGAACCGATACCGTTGCACGGCTGGGGGGAGACGAGTTTGCTGTGATCCTGCCGGATATTAATAAACTGCGTATTGAGACGATCGCCCTGCATATTATTCAAGAATTGAGCAAGTCGTTTAATCTTGATCAAAACCAAGCCGATTGCTACATCTCCACCAGTATCGGCATTGTCCGCTTTCCAGAAGATGGGACTGATATAGAAAGCTTAATGAAACACGCGGATCAGGCAATGTACAAGGCGAAATTGGAAGGGCGTGGCCGTTTTTGCTACTTCACACGCTCGATGCAGCAGGAAGCCAATGAAAAAATGGCGCTCACTCATGATCTCAGGCAAGCGCTGGTACGCAATGAATTGCAAGTCTACTACCAGCCTATCCTGGAGATAACCAGCGGTCACATCATAAAAGCTGAAGCCTTGCTGCGCTGGGAACATCCACAACGCGGGATGATTAACCCGGATATCTTTATTGCGTTGGCAGAAGAAAGCGGTTTAATTCTGGAAATTGGCGAATGGGTATTTAAGCAATCGATTGCCTTTATTGATCAGTGGCGCAAACAATTCGGCTATATTATCCAGGTCAGTGTAAACAAATCACCGCTTCAGTTTAAGCAAATCAACAAACTACTCTGGCCCGAAAGGCTGACTCAGCTGGGATTGCCTGGAAATAGCATCAACGTGGAGATTACCGAAGGTTTGCTGTTAAAAGACGCGCCCATCGTTAAAGATCGTTTGCTGGAATTTCGTAATAAAGGGATTGAGGTATCTATCGACGATTTTGGCACTGGCTTCTCTTCGCTTTCCTATCTCAAGGAATTTGATATCGACTACATCAAGATAGACCGCTCTTTCATCAGCAATTTGACCCACAATGAAACCGATCGCACGCTGGTTGAGGCGATTATTGCGATGGCACACAAGCTGGATATCAGAATTATCGCCGAAGGAGTGGAAACGAAGGAACAGCAGGAATTGCTGATTCATTTTGGCTGTGACTACGTGCAAGGCTTTCTTTATTCACCCGCTCTTCCAGCGGAAGAGTTCAGCAAGTTAATCATTCAACAACAAAGCCAGGCGCCTGTTGGACATAAGGGCATCTCTAAAAATTCAAGTTCCCAGGAGTCTGTCGGACTTAAGCGATCGTAGCGAGCAAAGTGGGAAAGCGAGGACAGATTGGCCGGATTTTGAGGCGCATAGTCATTCTATGCAACGAAAAATCAGGGTAATATGAACCGCTTGTCCCATTTGCGCAGTAGATCAACCTTAAGTCCGACAGGCTTTCAGATGTCAGAACAATTGCATCAAATGAGTGAAGCCGAAGCATAAGGATGAATGATATTGAAAGTTGTCTTTGTGGATGGAAGAAAATATGATATTACTTAAAAGGCAAGTCGCCGCATTAGAAATGTGGCGGGAAAGAATGACAACGAGGGAAGATATTCCGAACGAAAGAGCTGATGAGAAAAAGTGATGAACCTAAGGGCGCCGCTAAAAATTCGGAGTTCTAAACAAGACCAGGCGCGAATAAAAAATATTGACGCAGCATATGATTGATAGGTAAGGAAACATTTTTTGTGAGCAACGAAGCATGGTGACGAAACGGGGTAAGCAGGCAAGCCGCAAAGCGGCTGCTCGCAAATATGGATTTCCAGGAGTCTGTCGGACTTAAGTGATCGTAGCGAGCAAAGTGGGAAAGCGAGGACAGATTGGCCGGATTTTGAGGCGCATAGTCATTCTATGCAACGAAAAATCAGGGTAATATGAACCGCTTGTCCCATTTGCGCAG
>JAUXRH010000183.1 GCA_030682075.1 Nitrosomonas sp. | reverse complement strand
TTATCAGGCATATCGCTTTAAACCTGATAAAGAAAGAGAAAACATCAAAAGTTGGCGTGAAAACAAAACGCTTAAAGGCCGGTTGGAATAATGATTATTTGCTACGGATTATTGGCGTGATTTAAGCCCGATTGCCCTGGGTAGCGTCCCCTTTTCCTTTTCCGCGATGCGACAATATGTCACATTGTATTTCATTTATTTTTAGGCATAATTTGGTGCGTTAGCGAAAAAGCCACCCTCGTTGCGAAACGAGTCCGGAAAGCCTGCGGGTCTCAGTTTTATTGAGTCTGCTTTACTCAATGCTGAAGATAGCCGGGTTGCCTAACAAATACAATTAATCACTAATTCGAGAGTTTAGCTATGAAATACATCTATCACTTCGCGGCAGTCACCGTACTAACGGGGATTAGCGGTTTTTCCCACGCCAGCCTGGCTACCAGCTCCGGCGTACAAAGCTTCTCTGGCAGCGCCGCTGTCACTGCTACAGGCACGTCAACCGGCGCGGGTGCTCCACTCACTAATGCCACGAACAGCAACAACAATGCGCTGATTTCAAACGTTTCATTGGGGCAATTCGATGCATCGCTCGGCGTATTGACTGGCGTGGAATTGCAATTGAATTCCAGCCGTGTACAGGCCATCGACGGCACCGGCTTCAAAAACAATGGTCCCGGACGCACCGCAGGCGGCAGCGGCACCAGTTCAGCATCACTCAGCGCGCCAGGACTTGACGCAGTGTTCGCACCAAACATTACCCAGATAGGTACCGGCTGCGGATTGGCGATGGGCATGACCGGGTTCATCCAGTGCGGCTGGGGTCCGCAAACCTCCGCGACAACCGTCACCAATACCACCGGCAATGTCGCTTCAGGCAATCTGAACGACTATGTTGGCGCTGGCGCTGTCAACGCCGCACTGACTACCCCCAATCTTTCGGCGACTGCCACACTGACAACTACCATGGGTCAACCAAGCGGCTCGACAGTAAATTACTCGGTGGCGTGGAGCGGCGGTCTGGAAGCGATTTACAGTTACGCATTACACGCAGCGGCTTCGTTCAACGGTTCTTCCGCGCAAACCAGCCTGACGCTTGATTTTGGCGTCATCCCGCAATTCGGTGCGACGCCAACCCTGGGGTTTGATATTTTCAACCTGACGGACAGCAACCGCACCGGTCTTGATCTGGACGCATTCTCCGGTTCCGGCGATACCGGTGTTTTCAGCACTGGTCTGGCGGCTTTTTCCGGCTTGGCGCAAGGTGCGAGCAACGGTTTTGCCGCTACCATGCTGACCGACACATTAGGGTCATTCCGCGCGTCTTACCTGCTTAGCCTGTCGGATGCCGACTTCGGTGCCAGCAACACCTGGTTCGACCAAACGCTGACATTAAACCTGGTCGGCGTAGTCAGCCCCGTGCCCGAAGCCCAAACTTGGGCGATGCTGCTGGCCGGTTCGGGTCTCATCGGCTGGCGACTGAAAAATCAATCGCGTGAAGAACCCAACATGGCATTTGCTTGATTAAACAATCGATCAGCAAAAACAAAAAGAGACGCTTTGAGACACTACCTCTCGGTACAAGTTCCAGTATTTGGGAAAAGATTGTATTACAATGGGCTGTTGCCTGATTTTACTTTACTGTTCAACAAGTTATGAGTATTATACCGGACAGGGTTGAATCGGACCGCAGTACTTGCTCTTTAACGGGACAGCAGTGATAACTCACACTAATTATGGAAAAATAATGACTCTAAAAAAGGCTATTATAATCGCGGTTTTTCTTATCTTTGGATTCTTTTCTACGGGAATAGTACAGTCAATCGCAGCTGAGATTGGAAAAGAAGTTGCAGTACCTACGCATTTACAAGATGGCGATGAGTTCAATATTGATGCCAGCGCACTTGTTAAACACGGCAAGCATTTATTTGAAGCTAACTGGACTGATCAGGAAGGTGGCGGACGACCGCTGACTAAGGGAACAGGTACCGCATTAGCAGACGCATCCAGCCCATTGATTTTCCCTCATAACTTCAATCGAATATCTGCACCGGATGCCAATTCTTGTGCTGGTTGCCATAACCAACCACGTGTCGGTGGCGGTGGTGATATTGTTGCGAATGTTTTTGTAACCGGACAACGTTTCGATTTTGCCACATTTGATAACAGTGACAGCCTACCAACACGTGGCGCAGCAGATGAAGAAGGGAAGTTTATACAATTACAAACTATCGCCAATTCCCGCAATACGCTGGGTATGTTTGGTTCAGGCTATATCGAGATGCTAAGCCGTCAAATAACAACAGATTTACAGAGCATTCGAAATTCCATTGTTCCCGGTGGCACCGCTGAATTAATTAGCAAAGGTATTACATTCGGCATTTTAGCCAGAAATGATGATGGCAGCTGGGATACCAGCACGGTAACTGGATTACTTAATTCTAGTTTGACGAGTAGCGGCGACAATCCACCCAGCCTGATTATTAAACCATTTCACCAAGCAGGTGGTGTGACATCGTTGCGAGAATTTACCAACAACGCTTTTAATCACCATCATGGAATTCAATCAACAGAAAGGTTTGGTATTGACACTGATCCCGACGGCGACGGTTTTGCAAATGAAATCACAGGCGCTGATATTACTGCAGTCACGCTGTTTCAAGCGCAACTTTCTGTTCCGGGGCGGGTAATTCCAAGCGATCAACAAATCCAGGAGGCGGTTTCAATAGGGGAAAAAGCGTTTAAAGATATCGGCTGTGCCAGTTGCCATGTTCCAGAGCTACCTTTAGATAAAAATGGATGGATTTATACCGAACCCAATCCATTTAATCCGTCTGGCAACCAGCAATCAGGAGATGTTCCAATCTATAGCCTTGATCTGAACAGCAAAAAACTTGACGAGCCAAGATTGAAAGAACAAAACGGTGTAGTCATGGTGCCAGTCTTTACAGATTTCAAATTACATGACATAACAAGCGGCCCAGATGACCCTAATCGTGAGCCAATTGATCAGAATGCTGCCGGTGGATCAACAGAATTTTTTGCTGGAAACTCAAGATTCATGACGCGCAAGCTATGGGGCGTGGCTAATGAACCGCCATATTTCCACCATGGACAATATACCACCATGCGTAAAGCTATTGAAGCGCATCGTGGCGATGCCTTGGATAGCTATCTTAATTGGACGGCACTGAGCGACTATGATCGAGACTCAATTATCGAGTTTTTAAAAACCTTGCAAATTCTGCCTGAGGGCACCAAACATTTGATTGTTGATGAGCGAGGGAAAAAGAAAAAATGGCCGAAATAGCTTTTCTGTAGAAAATAAATAACAGTGTCAATAATTCTGATATATCTATGACTTAGAAATAAGAATAGCGACGGGCACCTCAATTTTTAAAAATTGTAATGCCCGTCACTTTTTTAAGGGCACCTCTAAAAATTCAAGTTTCCAGGCAAGACCAGGCGCGAGAAAGAATTTCAAAAAAGGGGAAAAAGGGGGGGAAAAAGGGGACGCTACCCTTTATTATTGGGTCTATGCGAAAAGCAGAACGTCATGAACAAAAAAATTACTTTGCCAGCCTCTGATGATTTGGACGAAGCGCCAATCTGGACAGATGATGATTTTAAGAATGCCGTGCATCGAGCTGGATTGAAACCATTACCACACATCATGGGACCAGGTCCCGAATCAAGAATCTTTGCTGCCACGAACTATAATCCCTAATGTATTCTGTAGTTGAAAATGCTCCCTCATTTCTCGCTGGCTGTATACCCGTTGCGTAAGCAGCTTTTGAACTGGGCTGGGAGCGCCAGCAGGGTAGTCGATTGATATGATAGAGGCCGTTTTATCTTATCCGGTCCCCGGTAGCAACGGAATGTGATTGTTAAAACACAGAGACCACTGAGGACACAAAGTTTCTTATGAGCACCTCTTTCAAGAAACAATTATAAGTGACTGATTATAAGAAATATAAAAAAGAAAAAAAGCTCTATTTTACTAACTTCATCATATTTCTTCCTGACGCCTTGCGGTCGAAGGCCGATTACTAGGAGTCTGTCGGATAGGCATTGCTTCGATCGATCGGGTGGATTATTACTGGCATATTGAATGATAAATAGTGATTAAAGTGGTTTTTTAATTTCATTGAATAGCCTTTTACATGAGTCCGGTGGGACTTCTATGGTGT
>JAUXRH010000151.1 GCA_030682075.1 Nitrosomonas sp. | reverse complement strand
TGTAGCAACACGCTATCTTGCGAGCTATTTGGGGTGGTATAGAATGATTGACCATCTCGGTCAGAACGTTACACCAACCCTTTTTTTCCTAATGTCACTTGGGAAAACAAGACAGTTTCAACAGTTAATTACTACATAGCTAAACTCAACTTATTATGTTTAAACTCTTTTTACTTACCTAAAACCAATTTTAAATTAAACTATCAAATCTATGTTTTTAACAAGGTAAATATGCATACCTTCAGAAAGTCTCCAGCCATTTATTTCAAATCATTAGAGTTGGAAAATATTCGTTGCTTTAAGGGTAAACAAAAACTTGATCTTACTCTCGGGGATGGTATTCCCACTCAGTGGACATTAATACTTGGCGATAATGGCGTTGGAAAAACAACTCTACTGCAATGCTTAGCCTGGATGAGGCCTGTCCCATATCTAGATGAGGAAGGTAATGCAGCAGGAATATCTCCAGCATTACAAGATGGAGAAAATTTGGTTTTTGAAAAACTATTAAGGAATCATCAAGAGGGGAATTCAGTTATCAAGGCTGAATTAATGCAAGGTACTCTCTTATCTGAATTAAACTCTATATCTAATATGCCCGAATTAATTTCTACACAAAGTACTTTTAGTGGGAAAGAAGATGGTGAATTAAAAGAGGAGAATTCTACTGGGACTCGAGAAGAAGGTGATCGTAAATTACCCCTATTAATTGCTTATGGAGCTAATCGATTTCAAGTAAAAAATTATTTAGAAATAGATTATGCTATTTATGATCCTGCTATCACTCTAACAGGAACCACGGAGCTAATTGATGTAGAGGATTTTCTTACATCAATGGATTATGCAGCTGCAAAAGAGGCAATGGATTCTTCATCTGCAAAAGAAATCGGAAAAGCAAATAAGGCAACAGATCGCTTAGAAACAGTCAAAAGAATAATTGCTGAGATACTTCCTGACCTGTCAGGAGAAAATTGTATTAAATTTTTTGGACCTAAACTTCCAGGAAGTACAGGACCCAGTGGAGTTCATTGTGAAACCCCATATGGTTTGGTTCCGATGTCTGCGTTGAGTCTAGGCTACCGAACTACCATGGGATGGATCGTCGATTTAGCTTGGAGATTGTATAGTGAATACCCTGATGAAATAAAACCCCTATCTCAGCCTGCAATTGTTTTAATAGATGAGATTGATTTGCACCTTCATCCAAAGTGGCAGAGAAATATTATCCAGAATTTATCTACTCATTTTCCCAATACTCAGTTTATCGCAACAGCTCATAGTCCTTTAATGGTTCAGTCTGCAAATTATGCAAATCTTGCAGTTTTAGTTAATGATGGCGATCATATTCAAATTAATAATTCACCTGAGTTCTTAGAAGGGTGGCGAGTTGATCAGATTCTTACAAGTGAATTGTTTGGATTAACAAGTGCCAGAAGCGAAGAAATTGAAAAGAAAATTAGGAAGCGTCAGGAACTACTACAAATTGTCAGAACTTCTGAACAAGAAAAGGAACTTCAGAAGATAGACAAAGAAATTGATGATCTGCCATCTCTAGAAACAGCTACAGATCAGAAAGCGCTAGACCTTATTAGGCGTGCAGCAATGGCTTTGAAAAATAAGAATGTATGATACAAATACAGCTTCTACAATCAATTCCAGTAATATTGCAATCAGATGGAGCTCGAGAAAATCAATTCAATTGCGATCTATTTAATAAAGATAATGCTTCATATAACATAAAAAAGAAAGAGTTTGAATTTTTACGAGAAATTTATGGGCACTCTGATGTTAAAAATGCTCTAAAAACTGCTCAGTATAAAAAATGCTGTTACTGTGAGAGTATCTCTGAAAATACTTCATATGGAGCTGTCGAACATTATCGTCCGAAAGGGGCTGTGATACCCGGAAAGAAACAAACAAAAATATACCCTGGTTATTATTGGTTAGCTTATGAATGGAAAAATCTATTGTTTATATGTCAACGCTGTAATACTAATAAGGGAGCCTACTTTCCATTGGAAGATGATTCTCAGCGAGCAAGAAATCATACTCAGTCAATTGCAAACGAATCTCCATTATTTATTCATCCAGCCATTGATGATCCATCGCAACATATAGATTTCCATGATGACGCTATTGTTAGCTTAACCTTGAAAGGAAAAACTACAATAGAGTATCTTAAGCTTGAAAGAACAGACTTATTTGAAAGTAGAAAAAAAGTTTTTGTTATTTTTAAGCATTTAGTGGATACGGCTCAGATATTCTATGGAGATATTACTCTCCAAAATTTTTACAATGATGCACTTGCTATCATTAAAGAGTATCTTTCTGTATCTTCACAATATAGCGCTATGATAAACACATATTTCAAGCAATTTTCCCATCTTCCAGAATTCTCGGGAATTAATGCAATTTGACCAAAGCTGAGGCCAGTAAACTTCCATGTTCTGTTAATGCGTTAGACTGACCAAAATCATTTAATGAGATTAATTGATTTTCGATCACTTCCTTTCGTTTTATCAGGAATTTCTGATTAGATTGATTAAGATCTGTCATTAATAACTTTTTAATAAATTCTCTGATTGTTCTATATACATATAGCGCATGAATAATGCCACGTGCATTTCTGTATTCATTCTTCCAAGGTGAGAAATATTTTTGGTTTGATTGATTAACCAATGGCATTTCCTCTTCAATTAACGTGAGTTGAAGATGCATGGTTTCATGCAAAATAGCTTCAGCAACTCTCAAGCTATCATTATTTATTCGCTGTGATGGTATTGAGAGAAAAACTGAGAAAGGTATATCAGGTAGGCTGTAGCTGACATCGTATTCATTATCTTCAAGTTTAAGTAAATGAATATTTCTAACCAAAGCTCTTATAGTATCAATGATGGAGTTTTCAAATTTCAGCCATTCGAAAGCATCATCAAGACACTCCTGAATGGGTAATGCCTGTAGTTCATTTGCATTATAAGAACCGATATTATTTTTCTCATTGTTTAAGGCTAATTCAAACGGCACTGGAAACACTGGAATTTGATTTTGTAATACATGAGCCAAAGGGTACAAATCTGCAATCTTTTTATTTATAAGGCAAGCTTCTGTTGAATAATTATCTTTATTAAGCCCCGTTTGTTTTTCTAAAGTTTTCCATTTTTCTTTTGCAAGCTTCTGACCTAGACAAGGAAACCATGGTGATGAGTCTGCATTGTTAAAATGTTGCAGGATGAGTGCCGTAAGTTCATTCACTCCTTACTCCTATAAAAAGAATAAACAAGAGTAAAACGTTCCCCTTCTTTAATTGTTGAAACTGCGTGGTTTGATTTGGCAGATATTTCAAATGCAAATGCGCTATTGTGTATTGGCCTGTATATCTTCCCAAGGTCATTCGGGTCAGTACTATTGAATAACATAAGCATACCGCCATTCTCATCAATCCATCCTCGATTGAGTTGTATTAGAAGCCTGTGAGTTTCCATGTCAGGAATAAAATCGTTGTGTATCCTAATTCTTTGCCCCGGGATAAGTTTGTGAGCAGTACAATCAATCTTGTCATCAAGTGTTATAGCAAATACATTTTCCATAAATTTCTTAATTTGATTAAGATATACATAGTCGAGTAGAGATACAAGGTCTGAAGGCAGGTTAATATCATAAAAACTAAATTCATATTGCTCGTAAAAGTCAGTTTCGGTCAATGACCAAGGAGCTGATTTTTCAAGCCATGACAATAGTTCCATACTAAATTCAACATTAAATGCATTTGGAGAAAACGTATGAGGAAATGGAACCTCTGATTTAGTTACAGGACCTATTCTTAGATAGGGATTCGTTGATATTCTCATTTAGGATATGTTGAAGCTTCGCTCTGATATGATTGATAATGTGTAATTGATCTCGGCAATAAACTGATGGATTATTGTATTCTGAATTGGCACTCCAACGATGAAGTGGCATACCTCCGCCGCACACATAAAGCTCTTGACAGGTTTTGCATTTTTCTGAAGTGGGACGTTGAAGCATGTGTGATAGGGCAAATTCTTCGGACTTAAAAACATCTACAAGTTCATGCGTTTTTATATTCAATTGC
This sequence comes from Nitrosomonas sp., assembly GCA_030682075.1. Classification (GTDB taxonomy): domain Bacteria; phylum Pseudomonadota; class Gammaproteobacteria; order Burkholderiales; family Nitrosomonadaceae; genus Nitrosomonas. Next base: position 1,961 of record JAUXRH010000151.1, on the reverse strand, counting down.
TCTGAGAATCGATCAGCTCTACTGAAGTTACTTTTTAAGGTATCATTTTTAGTAATTGTTCCATCTGTATCAATCACGACAATACCAAAATCTGTGATTCCTGTACCTTCCTTAATACTTCTGCCACCCAGAATCAAGCGAATATAGTCATCCAGAATTCTAATTTTGATAGGATTTTTATCTTTTAAATATATATCAACCAGGCCCTGAAGCCATGTGCCATATTCACTCGAATCAAACGAAGCTTTACCATAGGGAAGCTTGTCATGGTTTCCATCACGATATAGAAAATCTACATTCTTAGTGCCAGTTGATTTAAAAAAGTTATAAATTTCCACTGGATTAGATTTTGGTTCAATTACTGCCAATAGTCCTGCAAAAAGAAAAGATGAATCTGGGTGTGATTTTAGTTTTTTCAGACCGGCAATAACTTGACTAAAAGTACCTTCTCCTTTATGACCAACCCTATTTGCGTTATTAATGTTTTCCGGGCCATCCAAGCTAACAGATATTGAGACACGGTATTGGGAACATAAATCAAGTGTGGCTTCGTTAATTAGGATTCCATTGGACTGGATACTGATGCAGTATTTATCTGGAATTACAGAACGAAGTTGCTGCAGAAGATATTTGAGTCTTTGAAAACCCAAAAGCAATGGTTCACCACCATGTAAAACGACAGCAAAGGGTTTAGTTTGCGAGATTCTTACTTTTTCTAGATTAGCTGCGATTGCTGAAATCGTTTCTCTAGAGATAAAGTTGGGCATATCTTCCCAACTATCATCTCCCATATTATATACATAACAGTAGCTGCAATTAATATTGCATCGACTGGAGACCTTAATTAATACGGTATCAATCTGAATCACTTAGGATTCAACGGTTGTGCCGATTGTGCACTCGATCATAATTGTAAACAGTTGACTCACTTTCATTTCTAACTTCTTCGATTAGTCGAGAAAGAACGGGGCTGTCTATTGCATCAATATCAATCTCTACAAGTTGCTCATTAGGTGTTAACGTATCAAAGCGAAAACGTGGGGAAGGTTGATTCATCGTTGAGTCCATGGTTATAAAGTTACTTTCTTTATAATATTTTTTATAAATTATTTGAAGTACAAATTTGTTGTAAATATTAAGCTAATATTCAATTAATTGCATCAATTTCTTTGGCGAGTCTATGGAGAATATAATTCTATTATTTTTGTGGAGAATAACATTCTGTTTTTTAATAGAAAATATTAGTATATTTTTTCTATTTTTTATCATTCATGCAAGATCTTTATCAACAGATTACACCGCTCTTCTCCTTCCATACGCCAGAAGGGATCATAGCTCAGGCATCTACCCCCTGGTTAAATTTCAACCACAATGGGTGGTCAATTTTAGACCGGTTTAACAGCTTTATTGAGTCTGCCAAATAATTGTTAGTTTTCGTCAGAGACATCGGTACATAACACCTTCCCTTATTCTAAAATATGACTCCAACCAGCAATTGAGGCTACAGTGGAAATACACAGAGTACTGGAACATTCTCAGCGCAACATAATATTACTAATTATTATTACGCTTGCAGCTCTGATGTTTCATATAGACCATAAAGCAAAAAAGACAACGGGGTCGCGTCTTGCGTTAATACAAATAACAGCTGAAAATACGGAGTAGGAGTGGAATGTATGTTGTATCGCAAGACCTGACACCGTTTGTGACACCGTTTGCTGACACCGTTTGTGCCGTTTGTGTTGGCGGAATGGGTTGGACGCGTAGGCGTGGCACTGCAACCGCTAGCCGACCGGCTGATTTTGCACTTACTGCAAGGTCGCGTGCTGCACGCCGACGAAAGTGTGCCACGAAGGCGCAAGGGGAAAACATCCCCAAGCAGCTATGCTGCACAAGAGATGAGGGTAGGCCCCTCGGAGTCGCCGTACAGGCGGGGGCTTCAAACCACCTACTGCTGCTGC
>JAUXRH010000147.1 GCA_030682075.1 Nitrosomonas sp. | reverse complement strand
ATCAAGGTGGATGTGCTGTGCGAAATACTAATTTACACGCGGGATCGTTAACTTGCCGTTTACCTGCAAGCATGTAATCTGAGCAAGATGATCGCAGAGATCCAGTAATCTAACCATTTTCAAAGTTATCCGTTAATAGTTGATATCGTGAAAAGATTAATGGTTTGAGTACGGAAAGCGGTGGGGCGTGCGTTGTAGCTGTTGTGACTAAGACGCCATCGATCGGCAACATCTCAACATCAAGATCGGAAAAGAAAAAGCACCTAGCCGGGATTGCGCTAAGTGCTTAAATTTCTTGGTAGGCCGTGCGAGATTCGAACTCGCAACCAGTGGATTAAAATGTATTATAACTGATTGTTCTTATTAATATAATACCCGTCAGTGCTTGCCAATACACGCTGATAACCGTCAGATTTGTCACGTTCTCATTTAAGAAAAGTTAATTACCTCCGGCCTGCCACAACAGTCTGGCATAGCCAGTCTGTCCTAATACTATGTACAAGAGCGAAGCTTTTGTACTTCAGAAATCAACATAGTCACTTTACTCGGCTAAATTTTTTGCCTGTTTCATTCTTTCGGTTGCTTCATGTCCAATAAGGCCAATATTCAGCAAATTTGTTACCACTGCTTGTATCTTTTCGTTTGATGCGACCAGACGTTACTGCATCAGCAATCAAGTTGGTGATTTGGTTGCGTTGTTTTTCGCTGACTTTAAATCTCTCACGCAAAGTAGTGTTGGTGAGTGTTTGGCTGGAGAGGTATTGTAAAACAGCGTGTTGATAACATGCTTCGATCCGCTCTTCCTGAGACATATCAGAAAATTTTCGTGGGGCAAACAGGGTAACTTGAAAAGAATTTTCCTGAGGAGTAAACAAAACTGGTGGAAGCCCAAACAACTCAATATTTTTAACTATTTTTTGGAATCCAGTTCCACGTTCTTCGCAGATACGGTAACGGCGGAATGTAGAGGCAAGTAATTCGTTGCGCGATTCTGGTGTTGTGCCAATTAACCTATCAAGGCGTTTGCCAGGTAACAACGACCCTGGATTAGTGAAGACAATGCGATCATCAAATACTTCGATGGTAGGACCAGCGCCCGTGACACTAAAATCTTGATGAATAAGCGCGTTGGCAATTAGTTCGCGTAGTGCAATTTCAGGATATACGCTTACTTCTTCTCGTAAGGATTGGTGTATGATTTCAGAGTGTGGCAAGATGCGTTTGAGATAAGTGATCAAGCCCTCAAATCCTGCCGCATACCCTCTTTTTCCTATGAGTTCATCTATGGTATGAACCTTATTCATACCTCGATAACGAATCACTCGAACAGGTTTCCGTGCAACTGAGACAAATTGACTAAGTTCCTTTGCTGCGGCAATCGCGCCAAAATTTGTAATGTAGTATCCATTACTATCTGGTGTTACCATTTTTTCATCAGTAAGCCAGCGCATCAATTCTTTCTCTTCATCAGGTAACGGTTGTTGCAATAATTTAGCTATGGTTTTTAGCTCTAAACTCTCAATTACATTACGAGCCGTAAGAAGCGAAGAGGCGCGCAACTCTTCCCATCTTGGTGTTTGGCTGTGTAGCATAAGCGCACCAATATCATGGCGTGAAGCTTTTCGTGTTGTACCTCCAGAGCGCACCCACGCTTCTTCGATGGATTTTCCTCGGCGATGTGCTGGTTTATTGCTACATTCTGGAATATGAATAAAGAGTAGTGGAGTCTGATCCACTTCAACAACCGCATGATCAAGTACTAAAGGCGGTTCGATAGCATCTCTGCCTATATTAGTAAGTTTGCTCACAATATCAGTTACTTGATTTTGCGTAATTTCTACCAATTCCGCGCTTGGTTCGGAAACCCCAAATACTAAGTAGCCTCCGTTAGTGTGGTTAGAAAAAGCGATGAGGTGCTCGGTTAGTCGATCACGATTATCCGACAACCCAATTTTCCAGTCCAATTCATTAATTTCATGCGGTATAGGTTCACGACAAGCTTTTAACCATGAAGTGGCTTGAGCAATCCAATGTTTATCCATGTGATGAAATCTTATTGATTATAAGTATAAAAATTACAGGTTCCGTTTTCGCGTGTGATAAAGAATTTATTAAAAAGTCGATAAGAAGCGTATCTATCGCATACCGGAACTATTATA
>JAUXRH010000059.1 GCA_030682075.1 Nitrosomonas sp. | reverse complement strand
TTCTCGTTAAATGACATCTTCTCCAGCTGAGTAGTGACAGCATCTGTACCTTTGATAATAAAAAAGAAAAGAGGGATAGAAATCACGGTTGTAAAAAGTGTAGTAAGCAATGCGGCTACATGATTTCTTTTCATGCCTTTTGACTCTAATTTTAACTGCGCAGGAAAAAGTGTCAAAGCAATGGTTCCCGCAAACATTATGGGGATAAAGAATGGCGAAACAAGAACTAAGATTGCAACTGAAAAAATAACAATATAAATGACTCTGATAACCTTGTTTTCATTAGTCATAGTTTCTCCAGAAATTAAGTTGTCAATATATGTCGCCAAAATCAATGAACAGCGCTAATCCTGCTGATGGTTTTCATGCTCCCTGTGGCAGGTTTTCGGTCTGTGATTGCGGGCGCAATGGACGAAATGAAAATTCTGATCGGTGATACCGCCTCTCAGATCATGGCAACAATTGATCATCATGTACAAAGCTTCTTCGTGCAAGCCCTGCAACTCGATGGCAGAACATTGAGGCTGGAAGCCAAGTGAATCAAGCATTCCAATGGTATTGTTAGGTTAAAATGAACGGCATTATGTAGCAGCCGCACAAAGCGGAAAATCTCACGTTAACTAACCAAGCAAACCATTAACATCAGTTAAATTAATTTTTGGAAGGCTTGATGCTTAATGAATTCTCCTTCGATAGCTATTCTTGTTTTTTTAGCTCTTGCGCTGATGTTTCTTGTTCCTGAGTTTCTAAGGACTCAGGATGATCCAGTTCATGAGGTAAAGCGTCTGAGGTTTTTTGTTGCAGTTTTTGCTGTGCTTGTGATGTTTCAGGGGCTTGGCTTGGTTTTTCTTGGGATTTCTGTGACTTTTGATAATCAACGGATTCAACTGTTGGAGAATCAGATTGCTTGTTCTGAGAAGTTAGGCTTTGATAGGCAATCCATACATTAATCGCGGTTAAGATGATAGTGATAACACCAAACCAAAAATCATGAGTCTTAATCCAATGTGACTTATTCGATTTTTTTATCGACCTATCATCAAGCTCGCAAACTATCAGCGATTGTAACGACATAGGAAAAATCTTTTCTGGTTGATATTCGCGAGATAAAACAGCTTTTAGCTCGTCGTTACTCATTTTCTTGATCTGTTCAGCGGTTAAGCTAATAAACTCCGGTTCAATTATTTCAGGCTCTTCCTCAATTTCTGGAATTTCTGGAAGATTTATCTCCGCTGGAGTAAAGTGTTCTGGCGGTAGCGTGACTGTTATTGGCTCTTTAATGGGATCTTTATTCATGGCAAGTATCATTTACTAAATGCGGAAAATTCCAGATGTAACGATACCGGCATGGCCTTACTATAAGGAATGAAAATTCGCATAGTAAAATTATGAAAAAGAATGAGATACTTATTGGGACAATATTGATATGAAATCAAACAAAACCACCAATCCCACATTCTTTGCAACTCGCGTATTTCCCATTAAGTATATAGAGTTTGTGGTGCTTTCCTTTCTCCATGCAGTGATTACAAAGATAATGAATTGGCTCCCCATTTTCCATTCCAAGCTTCAAAGCATACGCAAGCATTCCAGATTTGAATTTGTGCAAAACATAGCGCGAGGATTGTCTTTCAAAATTCTTATACTCAGCGAGATTGTCTCGCGTCAACTAACTTGTCCACATTGACGACAATTAAGATGTCCGGTTGAATGATTGTGATTTATTTTTTCAGTTGTTGTTTTTTCCGATAACTCTCTCCTTCGATTTCTATAATGTGAGCATGATGAATAATGCGG
>JAUXRH010000135.1 GCA_030682075.1 Nitrosomonas sp. | reverse complement strand
TGCGCAAATGGGACAAGCGGTTCATATTACCCTGATTTTTCGTTGCATAGAATGACTATGCGCCTCAAAATCCGGCCAATCTGTCCTCGCTTTCCCACTTTGCTCGCTACGATCACTTAAGTCCGACAGACTCCTAGAAATCCATATTTGCGAGCAGCCGCTTTGCGGCTTGCCTGCTTACCCCGTTTCGTCACCATACTTTGTTGCCCGCAAAAAATATTTCTTTACCTATCCATCATATGCTGCGTCAATATTTTTTATTCGCGCCTGGTCTTGTTTAGAACTCTGAATTTTTAGAGGTGCCCTTATGGTTGATCTGCCACACAAATGGGATGAGGGCTTTATGCTACCTTGATTTATCGTGGCATAGAATGACTGTGCGCATCAAAATCAGGTCAATCCGTCTTTGCTTCCCCCTTTTGCTTGCTACGGTCACTTAAATCCGGCAGGATCCTGGAATCAGCTATGGACTTTAGCGCTGGGTTTGCACCTTCGTAAAATCACCTAGTCATGCAAGCTGCATTTTGTGACAAAAGGCAACTGCTGTCGGGGCAATTAAAAGCATGAGAGTAGGTGCGAAAAATTCTTTTTGATGTAAGAAATGTTTGGTTATTCATTAAGTGTTACTGAGTTTATAGGCGCAAGTTTATCTACTGTCCCAATTTTGGCCGCAATATAGCCCGTATCAGTGAGTGCTTGAAGACAATTTTTAGTTTGATGTGCAGGTACGCCCGCTAACAATCCCCCTGCGGTTTGAGGATCGAATAGTAAAGGAAATGCAGGGTGATATCCTGTGTAGTTATGGCAGCTGCTGGATTGTTTGTTAGCAGTGTAAAGTGTGCTTTGTACACCTTGCGCACTACATTGTAATGCGCCTTCCAGAATAGGTATTGCATTAAATCTCAATGTTGCGCCACACTGGGATGCAGTTAGCATTTCATGTAAATGTCCCAGCAAGCCAAAGCCCGTCACATCGGTGCAACTACGAGCACCATAATTTTTTAGAATTATTGCGGCCGTACGGTTACTTTGAAGCATAAAAGTAAAAGCGTTGTCTAACCAGCGGCCTTGACAGCGTGCAGCCATATTGGCAGCCAGTAATACGCCGGTTCCAAGCGGTTTGGTTAGAATCAGATCGTCATTATGGTTAAGCCCTGTTTTTGTCAAAGCTTGCCCTGGCATCAATGTGCCATTAGCCGTTAGGCCCAAAGCAAGCTCTGATCCTTCTCCGCTGTGGCCACCAATCAGAACGGTATTTTCATCATCCAATGTTTTCAATGCTCCTCGCATCACGTGTAGCAATGTTTCCTGCATAATGGATGCCTGGCTGTAGGGAATGACGACAGTGACCAATGCCGAGTGGGATCTGGCACCCATGGCATAAATGTCTCCCAGACTATGATTCGCGGCGATACGGCCAAATAAATAAGGGTCATCGATAAAGCTTCTAAAAAAATCAACAGATTGGACCCAATATACCCCGGCTGGGGGGTTAATAATCGCAGCGTCATCGCCTTGGCCGCTAACAATATCCGCATTAGTTCGAATATCTAATTGTGATAAAACCTTTTGCAGAATATTGCGGCTAACCTTGGCACCGCAGCCTCCGCATCGCATTTTCTCATTTATGTTATCGTCTGTATCATTGTTAGTGACCATGGGTGCAGGACTAAAACGGGCCATGAACCGACGATCAATGTAGTTTTTCCAGTACCAGACCCATTTTCCTTCGATGAAAAGTGGTCCACGTGAAGCGACTGCATGGCGTCTCCCGGTGGTAAGTAAGCTTAGGAAATGATGTTGTGGTTTATAGGGTCGTAGAGAACGCTGTTTGAGGGTGGCGATAAGGTTATCCGTCAGAACGGATCCCTGACGTACGGCATAGACTCCAGCTTTTGGTAATGGAGTTGGCGTAAATGCGGCGCTGTCACCCGCAGCGAACACCTCCGGATGTGAAATGCTGCGGAGAAATTTATCAACTTGTATAAAGCCTTTACTGTCACAGTTTAACCCGCTATCCGCTAGCCATGATTGTGCGCCGGCATTAACCGCCCAAGCGATAAAATCAGCATCCAGTGATTTGCCACTATTCAACAATAATTGATTTGCGGTAGCAGAAGTTACCTTGTTTTCAGTAATTATCTTTATACCCAATATGCTTAAGTAGTTATGGAAAAAATTCTGTACACGTTTGTTATGTGAAGCCAGTATGTTTTTGTCCGAGCAGATCAGGATAAAATTTGCCTTAATCTGGGTATTGTTTTGTAGGTGATAATGCATGGCGAGCAATACCTCAATGCCAGCAGCACCACCGCCGACTACGATAATATTTTGTGGTTGGTTTGTATTGGTTGTAGGAACTGAATTGAGCCATTGGTGCCAGTGGCTTAGAAATTTGCTGACTGGTTTAACGGCATAACCATAGCTGAGTGCGCCACTAATTGTATGGAGTGCCGGTTGTGAACCAATATTGATGGATAGTAAGTCATAGCGTAGCGATGGATATTGATGACAGACGATCTCTTTTGTCACGAGATCCAGATGACTAACTGCGCTACGGATAAAACGAATGCCAGCCCATTGACAAAGTTTGCGCAAGTCTATATAGCAATCATCAATGGAATAATGTCCAGCAATCAAGCCAGGTAGCATGCCGGAATAAGGGGTATAAGTGTCGTCGCTGACAAGCGTGACTCTGATGGCAGGCAACGGTTTCATGCCCCACTGTTTGATTACAGCAACATGGCTGTGACCGCCGCCAATTAAAACTAAATCCTTTTTATAAGGCGGTTGGATATTCATACATGCGCTATGACCGAGTTACCTGACTGAACAAGTAGGTTCGTTAAAAATTTATGGTTGGTTATTGTTATACCAAATTGTTGCCAAAAAATGATAAGCTTACCAGAGTTCCTTTTTTATTTTATTATAAATTAGTGCAAAATGTTCCTTGCTAGAATATCGGACGTCTTTCTATTGTTATTTTAGAGGTGCCCTTTAGTAAAACATTGGGTGCATTTCGACTTATCATTAAAGAGTTGGTAGTATGTCTATGGATTTTCACGACTAAAGACTTTGTTTACACACTTACGGAGGGTATCAATGAAATCAAATAAAACAAGTATCTTGGCGACAGGCGCCGTTCTTTTGTTAACAGCAGGACTGTTGTCGGGGTGTGCTGGTAAATCGGAAGACTCGGAAAAAGAAAGTAAGGAAGTGGCGGGTGCGCCAATGCTAAGTGAAGAAACGTCGAGTATTGGAACAGATGATTTTGAAGGTTCGGAAGGCATGGAACCAATAGATTCTATTGAAGATATACTGGATGGTATCGCAGAAACAACCGATGAAAAGATCGATATGGAGACCGGCGAGATTAGCGGAACTGCTGATGAAAACAAGGGTGTTGCTCAAGATTTAACTGACGAAACACAAGGGACTCCATTGGCTGCCATTGATGAGGCTCCGACTTCAGCTTTGGTTGATGATGCAGCGGAAGTCGTAGTTATGACAGCTGAAATCACACGTGGTGTTCAACAGGCACTCGTGGATGCAGGCTTTAAACCTGGACCAGTGGATGGTTTCAGTGGTCCCAGAACGGTAGCCGCAATTGAAAGTTTTCAGGCAAAAAATAATCTTGCAGTTGGCCCGGTTACAAAAGGAACATTACGAGCACTCGGCGTAGATTTTGAATAATAACTGTTGTTTTTAGAGTGTATTTATCTGGGATGCTTTGATGCATCCCAGGCTCGATTGTCATTACAAACTACTCTGTAACAATAATTCCCCGCATAATTCCAATAAATAGCAATGTCTCTTCTAAATCTATCTTTTAACGATTGTTACCTTGAATGAACATAATTCTCTACCTGGATTATGATTTTTTTGGGAAGTGCAAATAACATTGATATAAAGTATCGACATTACTGTTTGTTTCTTTTTATTTGTTTTGCGGTTTGTTAAATATGCCGTAAAATTCGCCATCTCATTTTTTTAATGAGGTCATTACCGATAGCATCAGACATTGTGAGGCAGCTATTCTTTTTGCGGCGATTTCCTAAAGTGATTGGTTATCTTGATATCCAAAGTTTGAGAGCGCAATCATAATATAACCCTTGTACCAGAACTGAAATTCTGGTGTTCAGTGCATACAGTGTAAGAAGCGTTAAGAGAAAGTCCGGAAGTAGCGTGTTACGGCAGCATTCTCGCGTTTTCCATGTATATTGTGCGCCATGAAGATCAAAAATCCATATGTAAAGCGTACATGTGATTAATAATTAGATTATTGAAGTACTTTTGGAGGATTTGCTCATGGGAGTTCCCTTACGGCAACAGATTGCAGTCGGCAGTTATTTAATAAAACAGAAACTAAAAGGAGTTAAAAAATATCCTTTGGTGCTGATGCTGGAGCCTTTGTTTCGTTGTAATCTGGCTTGTGCAGGCTGCGGGAAAATTGCGCATTCAGAAGAGATTCTTGATCAGCGTCTTTCCTATGAAGAATGTATGCAGGCTGTTGATGAATGCGGTGCGCCGATGGTTTCCATTCCAGGAGGAGAGCCACTTTTACATAAGGAAATGCCAGAAATTGTTGCTGGAATCGCGGCGCGCAAAAAGTACATTTATTTATGTACCAATGCACTTTTGTTGAAAAAGAGAATTAATGATTATACGCCGTCACCCTACTTAACCTTCTCAGTCCATCTTGATGGTTTAAAAGAGCGGCATGATGCCTCAGTTTGTCAGGATGGGGTTTTTGATCGTGCGGTTGAAGCTATAAAACTGGCGCTGGATAAAGGGTTCCGCGTTACAGTGAATTGCACGCTGTTCCAGGGAGAAACGCCAGAGGATGTTGCTAAGTTTCTCGATTACGCTATGGAATTGGGAGTTGAAGGCGCAACGATTGCCCCGGGATTTAGTTATGAACACGCGCCACAGCAAGATGTCTTCATTAAAAGCCAGGATACCAAGAAACTATTTCGAGGTATTTTTGAAATTGGTAAGAAACTGAAGCGTAAGTGGGTGCTGAACCACTCAGCGCTTTATCTGGATTACCTGGCGGGGAATCAAGATTATAAGTGTACGCCATGGGGTAACCCGACACGTAATGTCTTTGGTTGGCAGAAGCCTTGTTACTTGCTGTCTGATGAAGGTTATGCGGGTACTTTCAAAGAGCTTCTGGAAGATACGCCCTGGGAGAAGTACGGCCATGCTAACAATCCAAAATGTGCGCAATGTATGGCGCATTGTGGCTATGAAGCGACGGCTGTAGAAGATACATTGCAGCATCCGATAAAAGCATTATTGGCTGCGCTTAGAGGTCCAAGAACAACAGGAGAAATGGTGGCTGAGACTAAACCACAATGGGCAACTGAAGAAAAGAAGGGCGGTAAAAAACTTTCGGATATATCGGTTACAGTTATCAAATAAGCTTTGCTAAAGAAATTGCCAGTGAGCCCCTTGATAGTGACTTTGATCTGTTCAGGAGAGGAATAGTGATGGCAGCTGTTGCCTGCCTGGCCCTTTTTGGCGCAATAATTTGGTGGAGTTTGTTACTTGTTCCTTGGCGGCCCTGGAGCACTCGAGAGCAGATTGAAGCGGATACTAAAATAAAAAATGCACAATTGGATGATATTACGGTATTGATTCCAGCACGTAATGAAGCACCATTCATTGAACAGACCTTGGTAGCCTTGAGTAAACAGGGATCTGGTTTGCGCATCATTGTCGTGGACGATCAGTCTGATGACGAGACGGCCGAGCAAGCGAAGTTTTATGGCGCATGGGTAATTTCTGGTGTCACACCGCCAACCGGTTGGAGTGGGAAGTTGTGGGCACTTGAGCAAGGATTACATGAAGTTCGTACACCCTATGTCCTATTGCTTGATGCGGATATTGAATTGACTCCGGGAATTGTTGCGACATTGCGGGCAAAAGCAAGAAAAGAAAAGTTGGCCTTAGTATCGCTAATGGCTGAGCTACCTTTGGAACGTTTTATCGAACGCATGTTGATGCCTGCTTTTATTTTTTTCTTCAAATTGTTGTATCCTTTTTCGTTAGCAAATAAACCCACTTCCCGTGTTGCCGCAGCCGCAGGTGGCTGTATTCTGGTTGAGACCCAAGCTTTGCGTAGAATAGGAGCATTTGCTGGCCTTCATGATGCATTGATAGATGACTGTACACTGGCAACGCGTATCAAACAGGCTAATTTGCGAATCTGGGTTGGACTTAGTCATTCAGCACGAAGTCAACGTGGTTATGATGAGTTAAAACCAATATGGGAAATGGTCGCGCGCACTGCATACACTCAGTTGAATTATTCATCCGTACTACTTGCCATCTGTACCCTGGTGATGGTATGTATGTTCTGGATCGCGCCTTTTGCAATATTTTTCCTTCCAGATCCGACTATTTTTGTGATTGGTTTGTTGACCTGGGCTGCCATGTTTCTAACTTATATCCCTATACTCGTTTACTATCGTCGTTCATTACTCTGGGGATTTACATTACCAATCATTGGTACTCTGTACCTGGCCATGGCGTGGACTTCAGCAATACGCTACTGGCAAGGCGAACGTGCCAGTTGGAAGGATCGCCGATATGAAAGTAATACTCAAAATTAAATCTATATTGCTTGTTCTGGCCGTAGTAGCCATGCTGTCTGTTATGTCTTTATCCTGGGCCGAGACAACATCGTCAGAGAGTCCGGAAGAGACGGTACGTCATCTGCAGGCAGCATTACTTCAGGTGATGCGTGAAGGTGAAGCGCTGGGTTATCAAGGACGTTTTGATCTTCTGGCACCTGTCGTCAATCAATCCCATGATTTTGGTTTTATTATACGGACAATACTAGGTAGCAACTGGACTGAACTGGATCAAGAGCAGCAACGTATTATTACTGAAATTTTTAGTCAGCTGAGTGTTGCAACTTATGCAGAGCAATTCAAGGAATATGACGGGGAGCAATTTGAAATTCTGGAGCAACGCTCCTTTCCTCAGGATCACATAGAGGTACGAACGCATTTGATCAAAGCTGACAAAGGTACCGTAGATTTGCGCTATCTCCTGAAACAGAGGAAAACGGGGTGGCATATCGTCAATATCGTGGCTGAAGGTGTCAGTGAACTTGCAATAAAACGGACTGAGTATCGGGCTATCCTGCAACGGGATGGTTTTTCAGCGCTTGTTGAGATGCTAAGGCAAAAGATTCTTCAAGCGGAACGGAGTTAGCTGGCGAATCGTTCCAATTACGTAAATACCCAATTATTTGAAGGATATTCATAATGGCGGATACATCACGCAGCTTTAGCTATCGATTTTTTTCGCGCTGGGCTGCTTTTTCCTATCAAAATTCCGTGTGGATAATACTGATCGCGTTATTGGTTGCTGTGGCAAGTGGTATCTATACTGTACGTAATCTGGGTGTAGATACAGATACGAATGACATGCTCTCGGAAGATCTGCCGTTTCGTATAAATCATGGGCGTTACAAAGAAGCATTCCCCCAGTATGAAGATACGATGTTGCTGGTGTTGGACGCACCCACCCCAGAACAGGCTTTTGCCATGGCGAAGCAGATAACAACAAATCTGCAACAAGATAAAGTTCATATTCAAGAGGCCTATTATGCCGGTGGAGATCCTTTTCTGGAACGTAATGGTTTGCTCTACAAGAGTATGGCCGAGTTGGAGAACATTACAGATCGTTTGGCAGCGGCACAACCGCTGGTAGCAAGGATTGCAGATAACCCGACGCTCGATACCTTCGCTTCTGTATTGACCGAAGCCATTGATGAGCTACGCACAGGCCGCAAACTGGACCTGGAACAGGTATTAAACGGTGTGAGTGCAACGCTGGAGGCACAATTTGCAGGTGCGCCACGTGCATTGTCCTGGCAGGAACTTTTTACGGGCGAGACACAAAAAGCTTCTTATCAAGAATTGGTCATGATTCAACCGAAGCTTGACTACACGCTGCTTTTTGCGGCGGAACAACCACTTGCCGCAATTCGTGCCGCAGCACAAGACATGGGTTTAACCGATGACGCAGCGGAGAAATTAAGGATTACGGGTAGCGTTGCTTTAGCGCACGATGAACTCTACAGTGCGATGCGAGGCGCACAGGATGGCGGCTTGCTCGCACTGGTAATGGTGACGGTTGTATTATTCATGGCACTGAGAACTGTCGGCGCGGTGGTGACTGTTTTAGTGAGCCTGATACTGGGACTATTACTGACAGCTGCATTTGCTACCGCCGCAGTTGGCCATCTGAATCTTATTTCTATTGCGTTTGCAGTGCTATATATTGGTCTTGGTGTCGATTATGCGATTCATTTTTTATTGCGACATCAGGAACTAAAAAATAACGACCAGCCGATTCTGGGTACCTTGTGCGCAACCAGTGGCGACATTGGGCGAGCGCTGACAGTATGTGCCGTTACTACCGCCATTGGCTTCTATGCCTTCATGCCGACGACTTATCGCGGCGTTGCGGAGTTGGGATTAATCTCGGGCACCGGCATGCTAATCAGTTTGATCGTGACACTGACCCTGGCACCTGCCTTGCAACGCTATCTGCCTATACAAGCACGGCAGATGGCGGCGCGAACACCCTCAATCATAGCAATGTCATTTGCCCGACTATTGGAATTGCCACGTCAGTTACGTAAAACGGTGTTTGTGGCGACATTAGCAGTACTATTCGCTGCCGTCATGGCACTACCCCAAATTAAATTTGACTATAATCTGCTGAATCTGAATGATCCACAAAGAGAATCTGTACGGACTTTCCGTGAATTATTAGCAGATGCAGAAGATTCGCCCTGGCATGCCATTGTGTTAGCTGATGATGAGCAGGAAACAAAGCAAATCGCTGAGCGTCTGACAGTACTTTATGAAGTGGATAAAGTCGTCACAATTTTCGACCTGGTGCCGACAGAACAGGAAATGAAACACTTTCTTATTAATGAAATGGCACTGACGCTGGGACCCATCACGGTCTCGACGCCATTGATCGGTACAGGTGGTGACGGCAGCATGACTCAACAACGGCAGTCACTTGAAACATTGAAGCACGCGTTGGATCGATTTATCGTTGAACAGCCTGATCATTCTGCGGCAATGTCGGTTCGCGAACTCAGCGCATCACTGACTAAATTATTGGCGCAACTTAATACCATCAGCATTGAAAACCGGAATAACGTGGAACCGTTTCTTGACGCAATTAGCCGAGACCTGCTGGGCTTGCTTCCTGATGCATTGGAACGTCTGCAAATTGCACTTGAAGCCCAGCCGTTTACTCTCAAGGAATTACCGACCTCATTGCGCGAATATTGGCACAGCCAGAATGATGTGTATCGAATTGCGGTCTATCCTGCGGAGAACATTAATGATAATGATGCATTACGACGTTTTGTACATGCAGTACAACATGAAACGCCGCAAGTCACAGGTGTGCCAGTAATCAGTCTGGAAGCAGGTGAAGCGGTTATGGCTGCATTTATTCATGCTTTTTCACTGGCATTAATTGGCGTGGTGCTGGCACTCCTCGTATTATTAAGAAACATCACGTCAACGATACTGGTATTGATTCCACTCTTACTGGCCGCCTTATTTACCAGCGCGGCCACGGTTTGGCTGGGCGTCCCGTTTAACTTTGCCAATATTATTGCATTGCCACTATTACTGGGTATTGGTATAGATTGCAGTATCCACATGGTGCATCGAAGTCGAAATTCAGAAAGTAGGGATGTCAACTTGTTGCACACCAGCACGGCGCGCGCTATTTTCTATAGTTCGTTAACGACACTGGCTGGCTTTGGAAGTCTGGCATTTTCTCCACACCAGGGAACGGCCAGTATGGGATTGCTACTGGCCGTTGGTGTCGTGCTGACCTTGATCTGTGTTCTGGTTATATTGCCGGCATTGCTGCATTCGATTGAGCGGCGTGAAGTTGAGGGATAAAGCTTTGGCAAGGGGCACTTGCTATTCTTGATTTGCGGCCTGGCCTTGTGATGAGCCTGAACATCCCGCTGGTTACTGGAACTCGTTGTTGAACGGTGCCAATTTGATTTAAGTCGTACACTTGAAAATTACTTTTGCTCTTCCTGTTCTTCTTTCGCTTTTTCCTGCTTTTCTTCTTCAGGAGGCGTATCTTTTTTAACGGCTAATGCAGCAGCAAAAAAACCATCAGTACTGTGCAGCTGGGGTGATAGTTGCAGAAACTCGCCGGTATCGAGCGGAATTTTCTGTTGTGCGAATAATTGCGCGCAATTCAGCAAGTTAAATTGAGGATGGCTGGAAAGAAACTGTTCAATAATTTCCTGGTTCTCTTCTGGTAAAAAACTGCAAGTTGCATAAACCAGTCTGCCGCCCGGTTTAAGTAATTTTGATGAAGCTGACAGGATAGCTGCTTGTTTCTGTCTGAGTTCCTGAATGCTTTGCAGGGATTGTCGCCATTTTAAATCCGGGTTGCGGCGCAAGGTTCCCAGGCCACTGCATGGCGCATCGACTAATACACGGTCTATTTTTCCTGCGAGACGTTTTACCTTAATATCATTTTCATTGGTAATAAGCTGAGGATGTAAATTGGACAAGCCGGAACGTTTCAGGCGTGGTTTTAAATTATTCAGTCTTTTTTCGGAAGTATCGAAAGCATAGATACGTCCTTTTGAATTCATCAGGGCGCCCAGTAATAATGTTTTTCCTCCAGCCCCGGCACAGAAGTCGACGACCATCTCACCCCGTTTAGGCGCAAGTAAATAACCCAGTAATTGACTGCCTTCATCTTGCACCTCTATTTGACCGGAGAGAAACAGTGGATGCCGATTAATGGCGGGTTTGCCGCTAAGGCGAATGCCAATGGGTGAGTAGGGTGTGGCTTCCGCGTCAATTCCTTCCTGCTGGAGTGTCTCAAGTATTTTGTCACGTTTTGCGTGAATGGTATTGACGCGTAAATCCAGCGCTGCGGGCTGTTGTAATGAACGTCCCAGCTCGAGAATGTCCGTATCTGACATAAAATTTTGTAATTTTTCTGTCAGCCAGGCAGGAAATTCCGCCTGAACTGCAAGTGGTTGTGATTCCAATGTGATCGACTTGATTTTAGTGAGCCATTTTGCTTCCGCTTCACTGATATGAGGCGTTAGTTCACGCAAATTCATTCCTTGAAATTTTGCCAGATAGGCCAGTAAAAGGGTCCGTGGCGTGGTGATCTCTGTCAGACACTCAAGATAAAATTTGTGTCGTAATATACCAAATACCGTTTCAGCAATAAATGCGCGATCATGGGCGCCGAGTATCGCGTTGTCGCGGAAAAATCGGCGCAAAACCGCATCGGCAGGGTATTCCATGGGGAGCACGGCGCGAATGGCAGTTGTAGCTGCGCTCAGTTGAGCTGGGATGAGTTGCATTTGTTTCCTAAGAAGATGACGGATGAATAGTTGCAACTGGATTAATGGTCGCCTGCAGAGCTTAAGTTTATCTGCGTCACGATTTTTTCAAGCTTGAGACCATCACTTTCAGTGGAAACGATACGTACCGGTAACATGTGATGGTTAGCTGCAAGCCAGATTTTTCGATTAAGCTGGTCATGTTTACTTTGTTGTTTGGTCAGTACAATGGTTTCAAGTTTTCCTATCGGTGTCTGCAGTATTTCTTTACTCACTAAATAACGGATCAGTTGCAGGCCACGCCCATCCGTTATATATAGATCTACAAAGTTGCTGGGCAGTGGAGCGAACATAAAGTTGTAAGATAAACTTAAGCGATCGAGCGTGCCAGCAGGTAAAGTTTCCTGTTTTTCTTCGTCTTTATGTCGCAGCGTCAGCACATGGTTCTTCCAATCAAAAGTAGCCGTGCTCGGTCGTTTTTTGACACGCTGGTCTGAGAAATGGGTCGGTTGTAATCCTTGTTTTGTGATCACGCCTCGGCTTTCACGTTCGATACTGCCGGGTTTTATTAGCTGGAATATGCCACTTGCACGGGCTTCACTGGTAATATGATAAGCAGGTAAACCATTGAATTGTTTGATTTCAAGGGTTTCATTCAGTTCTCCATGACCGAGACCTGTTTTAACTTCATAGCTGATATCAATACGTGTGGGTAAGTCTGTCGCAGAAACAGAAAAATTCAATCCACACAATAGAAAAATAGTTGAGAAAAATTTCATTTTTGTAATCCTGGCGAAAATAGAATTGTCTTGCAGATAGTAGGCTTACTTACTTCCACACGATTAAATGAGAATTTCAGTCGGCCTTCCATGAACCAGCGTACGGCTTGCGGGTAAATGCGGTGTTCCTGTTGCAATACGCGGGCTGCGAGTGTTTCTTCAGTATCGTCAGGTAATACAGGGACAGCTGCCTGGATAACGATAGGACCATGATCAACTTGTGACGTTACAAAATGTACTGTGCAGCCATGAATCCTGACCCCTTCCTGTAATGCGCTTTTATGTGGATTAAGACCCGGAAAAGCAGGCAATAGCGAGGGGTGAATATTCATTAACCGACCTTGGTAGCGATTAACAAAACTGTCACTCAGAACACGCATAAAGCCGGCCAATGCAATCAGATCCGGCTGATAGCGATCAATTCTTTCGGCCAGTGCGGCATCAAATGAAGCACGGTCAGGGTAAGTGCGGTGGTCAACTATGAGGGTCTTAATGCGCCGTGTTTTGGCAATTTCCAGTCCGCCTGCATTAGGATTGCTACTGATAACAATGATATTCTCAATCGGTAGCGCTGCCTCCAGTAGCGCTTCCATATTACTGCCACGACCAGATATGAGGATAACCAGGGAATTCATGACACAGTTAGACGGGTGTATTTACACAAGGGTGGTTGGCGCCTCATTTGTGCCGCGTCGTTTGATTTTACCAATTTGCCAGGCGGTTTCACCTGAAGCATGGAGTATTTTGATCGTTTCACCCGCGTGATTCGGCGCAACGACCAGAGCCATGCCGATGCCACAATTAAAGACGCGAACCATTTCATTATCGGCTACGTTACCCTGCTGTTGCAGCCAGTGAAACAAGGGCGGCGTCTCCCACGAATCTTTTTGCAACATAGCCGACACACCTTCCGGCAAAATAC
Organism: Nitrosomonas sp.; assembly: GCA_030682075.1. GTDB lineage: Bacteria > Pseudomonadota > Gammaproteobacteria > Burkholderiales > Nitrosomonadaceae > Nitrosomonas. The sequence continues at coordinate 10,951 of JAUXRH010000135.1, read as the reverse complement.
GTGGCAGGTTCTCAATGAGCCCGCCTCCCGTGATATGCGCCATTCCTTTTACCGGCAATTGTTTCATCAATTCAAGTAGCGGTTTGACGTAAATTCGCGTGGGCGCCATGATAACGTCGCTCAACGTTTTGCCATTAAAATCGGCAGATAAATCAATCTGATTGTTTTCGATGATTTTACGAATCAATGAATAACCATTGGAATGTGCGCCACTGGAAGCGAGTCCAATGACCACATCACCTTCTGCGATGGTTGATCCATTAATGATATGCTCTTTCTCCACAACACCGACAGCAAAACCGGCAAGATCGTACTCACCTGACGGATACATGCCGGGCATTTCGGCCGTCTCGCCACCAATTAATGCGCACTCTGCTTGCTCACAACCCATGGCAATACCACGGACGACAGTAGTGGCCGTGTCAACATTCAATTTACCGCAGGCGAAGTAATCCAGGAAAAATAAAGGTTCCGCCCCAAGCACCAGAATATCGTTGACACTCATGGCAACCAGATCAATGCCGATATTGTCATGCTGGTCTAATTGAAATGCCAGTTTCAGTTTGGTCCCGACACCATCAGTGCCTGATACCAGCACCGGATTACGATATTTTTTGGAAATTTCAAATAATGCACCAAAGCCGCCAATACCCGTAAGGACTTCTGGTCGAAGCGTGCGTTTGGCATAAGGCTTGATATTTTCAATCAGGCGGTCACCGGCGTCGATGTCTACACCGGCATCACGATAGGAAAGTTGAGTTGAGTTAGAATTTCCAGAGTTTGATGAAGTCAAGTTGAGTTCTCGCATTGTTACAGATGGCGTACTATGCATAAACTATGATTTTACCGCAAATGAGCGCTGAACACTCTGAGGATCTGAATTTTATCTGTTCTCGAGTGCCAGTGCGTGTTACCAAATGATTGGCGTAACAAGATCCGTGGCCTGTTGTCATTTGCCTCTCGGTGTTTTTAAATAATGGGTCACGCCCAACGCGGGCTGACCAGTGCTTTCTTAACCCGGATATTTCATCAAGTCAAGTTGAGTTCTTACGCTGTTACAGATAGAGTGCTATCTTTAATTGTGATTTCACCGCAAATGAGTCCTGAACACTCCAAGGATCTGCATTATTTATGGTGGCTGACACTGGCTTGTGTTGCTGCGGCGTTGATTTATTTGTTAAGCCCAATACTCACGCCCTTTCTGCTGGCAGCAGTGATTGCTTATATCTGTAATCCCATGGTTACCCGATTGGCTGCCAGAAAAGTGCCGCGCACCATTGGCACGATTCTGGTTATGCTGCTGTTACTGAATACATTTGCAGCATTGATTCTGATCATGGTGCCCATATTCGAGAAAGAAGTATCCCGCTTGATTGAGAAAATTCCGGCTTATCTTGATCTGTTTAGAAGTACGGTGATTCCATGGCTGGAGGCGCGTTTTGGTATCAGCCTGCAGCCAGATATCGCAATGCTTAAACAGGCGCTGACGGAGCATTGGCAAAGTGCGGGGGGAATTGCGGCGAAGGTGTTGCCTTCATTGACCAGTGGCGGTATGGCGATCGTCAAATTTGTTGTGAGTTTATTGTTAGTGCCTGTTGTTTTATTTTATATGCTGCGTGATTGGGATACCTTGGTTAAACATGTCGATGAAATGATTCCGCGTTACTGGCATAAAAAAATTAGTGAATTAGCGCGTGATACAGATCGTATTCTGGCAGAATTCCTGCGCGGTCAGCTAGCGGTGATACTGTTGATGAGTATCTGCTATATAACAGGTTTGTGGCTAGTGGGACTGGAATTTGCTTTGCCGATCGGGTTGCTGGCGGGTATTCTGGTATTTGTTCCCTATCTGGGTATGATTGTTGGCCTGACGCTTGCCACATTTGCCGCGTTCATGCAATTCCAAGGGTGGAGTGATGTGATTCCAATATGGATCGTGTTTGGTATTGGTCAATTATTGGAGGGTATGGTGATAACACCTTGGCTGGTTGGGGATCGAATTGGTTTGCATCCGGTTGTTGTTATTTTTGCCTTACTGGCGTTTGGTCAGTTGTTTGGTTTTTTTGGTATTCTGCTGGCACTTCCAGTCAGTGCCGTTTTACTGGTATGGTTACGCTATATTCATCAGCAATATCTGAGAAGTAATCTTTATAAATCGTAGCTTCCGCATATGCAGCAACTATTATTAGATATTACGCCGCTGCCATCTCCAACGCTGACAAATTTTCTGCCAGGGCACAATGCGGAATTATTGCAATTATTACAGCGGGTGCTGGCAGGGCAGGAACCAGAACGTTTTGTTTACGTATGGGGTGGGCCGGGGTGTGGTAAGAGTCATCTATTACAAGCTATAGTTCAAGGCTATGCCCGAAAAAAGTTAAAAGTAGCTTATTTTACGAGAGGTACTCAGCTGGATGCGACTGTAGGCGACGAGATTGACTGTGTGGCGGTTGATGATGTAGATTGCCTTGATGCTTCCGCCCAGATCAAACTATTTAATCTTTATAATCAGATTCGTGGTGAAGGTCATGCTTTTCTACTGGTCAGTGGTCATGCTGCGCCCGCACAGCTGACACTGCGCCAGGACCTGGTTACACGTCTTGGTTGGGGTCTGGTGTACCAGGTTCATGAATTAACCGATGAGGAAAAAATGTTGGCGCTAAGAAGCCATGCGGCTGGCTGCGGATTTGACTTGCCACAGGATATATGTGATTACTTATTGCGACATGGACGACGTGATCTACCTTCATTGATGGGGACGCTTGATGCGCTGGGGCGCTATTCTCTCGTTAATCAGCGGCAAATTACGATGCCATTATTACGCGAATTATTGCAGGGAGCGTTATGAATTTAGCACTATTTGATTTGGATAACACATTGCTGGCAGGTGATAGTGATTTCGAGTGGGGGCAATTTCTGATCGAACAAAATGCACTTGACCGTGAACTCCATGAAGTGCGCAATCTGGAGTTTTACGAACAATATAAAGCCGGTACACTCGACATACATGAATTCCTGAATTTTCAGTTGAAACCACTGGCGCGTCATCCCCGTAGCCAGCTGGATGCCTGGCGTCGTGAATTTATGATAAAGAAGATTCAGCCATTAATTGCGCCGGGTGCATATAAGTTGATAGAAAAGCATCAACTTGACGGTGATCTTTGTATCATTATTACGGCGACCAATCGTTTTGTTACGGCACCGATTGCACAGGCGTTAGGCATAGATAATCTAATTGCTACCGAGCCAGAGCAAAAGAATGGTGAGTTTACAGGGCAGGTATCGGGAATCCCTTGTTTTAGAGAAAGAAAAATTACACGCTTAGAGAACTGGCTCGACGAACACAATCTAACCTGGCTGTCTTTCCTGCAAAGCTGGTTTTATAGCGACTCGCTAAATGACTTGCCACTCCTTGCTAAAGTAACGCATCCTGTCGCGGTCGACCCGGATGAAACACTTAGAAATCACGCGGAAAAGAATGATTGGCCAATTATCAGTTTGCGCCAGGAGCCTGCCAGCGATTTTCATGCTAACGAAGCGTCTGCCGTACTTAAGATTTCAGGGAGGTAGAATTTCCAAGTTAAAAATTAGAGCGCTGTATAAAAGAATCAACCATCCAAACGTAGGCATAGACAAAATTTAGAACTAATGTTTAGATGGGTCAATCTCGTATATCTTGATTCAAGCTATCAGAATCGTAAACAGGCACGGGGGATGACATGAATCATTGGATCAAAATGGCCTGTTGTATTGTTTTCATTCCGCAGTTGAATTATTCAGCTGCCAGGGAAAAACCAAATGGAGAATAATGATGAATACACAAGATGCACTTCAAGCAACAGTTGATGCATTGGTTCAGAAAGGTAAAGGAATTCTCGCCGCCGATGAAAGTAGTCCAACTATAGCAAAGCGCTTCAAAGCGATTGGTGTTGAATCGACGGAAGAGAATCGTCGTAATTATCGTAATCTTATTCTGGCGACCCCCGGTTTGGGAGAGTTCATCAGCGGGGTCATTTTATTTGAGGAGACACTTGGGCAATGCGCTGATGATGGTACGCCATTGCCTGTATTGGCTGCTCAGCAAGGCATTGTGCCGGGCATCAAGGTTGACCAGGGTAAGTTGCCATTGGCTAACGCGCCCGGCGATGAAATCACCCAGGGTCTGGATGGCTTGGAGCAACGTCTGCAGGTATACAAAACTCAGGGCGCCCGATTTGCAAAATGGCGTGATGTCTATCTCATCTCCGCAACCACGCCGAGTCGGCTTGCCATTGAGGCCAATGCCGAAGTCCTGGCGCGCTATGCTGCCATCTGCCAGGTTCAGGGTATTGTGCCGATCGTTGAACCTGAGGTGCTGATCGATGGCGATCACAGCATTGATCGCTGTGCCGAGGTCACGGAAGCTGTTCTTCATGAAGTATTTCACGCGCTGCATCGCCATCGTGTTGTTCTGGAACATATGCTGCTGAAGCCGAGCATGGTGATACCGGGTAAAGCGTATTCGAGTAAAGCAAGCCCGCAGGAAGTCGCAGCACAAACCATTAAAATATTCCGCCGCACGGTACCCGCAGCTGTCCCCTGTATCAATTTTCTCTCTGGGGGGCAGACACCTGAGGAGGCCACGGCAAACCTTAACGCGCTGAACAGTCTGCCGCAACAACCGTGGGAACTGAGTTTTTCCTACGGTCGCGCCTTGCAGCAGTCGGCGTTGCTGGCATGGAAAGGCGATGTGGCCAATGCCAGAAGCACTCAAGAGGCAATGTATAAGCGTGCCAGACTAAACAGTGCCGCACGCTATGGAGAGTATACGCCAGCGTTGGAATCAACGGACGAGTAAGCTGGGAGTATAGGGGGCGATAGTGAGGGCTATAGATGACGGATTTCTGTTGGCAGTCAGATTTCTATTGACCGGCTTTGATGTTCGGAACTTATTAACCACGTTACTAATTAAAAATTAAGATTGGTATAGTGATAGCGATGCCTGTTAAATTTCTGTTAAAATCGCGCACTTTACTAAAGTGCTACGCAAGGAATAGTTGCCATGACTTATGTTGTAACTGAAAATTGTATTAAGTGTAAATATACTGACTGTGTTGATGTATGTCCGGTAGATTGTTTCAGGGAAGGTCCTAATTTTCTGGTAATTGATCCAGATGAATGTATTGACTGTACGCTTTGTGTTGCTGAGTGTCCGGTGGAAGCAATTTATGCCGAGGATGATGTACCGGAAGATCAGTTGCATTTCATTGAGCTTAATGCCAGTTTAGCGACACAATGGCGACCGATTATTGAAAAAAAGGATGCGCCGCCAGATGCCGATGATTGGGCGAAGATAACGGATAAGTTTGATAAACTGGAACGCTAATCGAACAGCGGTAACTTATCTGCCGCATGTCGATCTCTTCGCAATTTTCTCGAGTTTCCTTACCTGATGTTTTTAAGTGCCTTGCTGCTGGGGTGGGTGTCGGTACTACAGTTGTCACACCAAACCGACGGCTTGGGTTAGCGCTTAAAAACAAATTCGATTACTATCAGGCTACTCAGAAAAATTCTGTCTGGGAATCGGCCGATATACTGCCATTTTCTGCTTTTATAGAGCGCATCTACCGGGATGCGCTTTATTCAATACCGATAACTGAATTACCTGTTCTCCTCACGCCTGTTCAGGCACGTGCTTTGTGGGAGTCGGTTATTTATGGCTCAGATGAGGGTCAACTGTTACTTGCGGTTCCCCAAACCGCAAAGTTTGTGCATGAAGCATGGCAACTGGTACAGGCCTGGCAACTTTTTCCACGATTTAAAAATTTTCCTCGAAACGAGGGTGGTAAGGCATTTCAGGAGTGGATGCGGCGCTATGAACAGATTACCAAACGACATCATCAAACAGATGATGCGCGTGTGTGTGATCTGATTACGGAATTATATGAACAGCTCCAGATAAAAAAAATAAAGCACCTGATCTGCTATGGTTTCGATACCTTTACGCCGCAGCAGATTTCATTTCTGGAAAAATTAGTTGCTACCGGTTGTACGGTGATGCTGTCGCAACCCGTCTCTCGCGACCAGCCACGCAATGGCAGCTTGCAGCGTGTTGCCTGTGTTGACAGTCGGGATGAAATTTACCGCGCGGCCGTATGGGCGCGTGCGCGGATTGAGGCGGATAGTACGGAGTCAGTTGGCATTGTGGTACCGGCACTTGCCGACTATCGGAATGCAATCCATCGTATTTTTGGTTCGGTCATGACGCCAAATGTCGAGTCTGCACTACCGGGTTCCACACCACGTATTACACCATTCAATGTATCGCTGGGCATCGCCCTGACGTCTTATCCCATGATTGACACGCTGTTTCAGGTGCTCGCTTTGGTCGGGCGCGAGATAGAATTTGAGCGTGCCAGTTTATCCTAAAAAAATCAGTTGAACATGTGCCTACCAATAATTTTCAGCATAGAATCGATAGCCGGTTTTTAGTTTAACCTGCGAATTAGTTTTCAGAGTGAAGACAATTTGGAGGTTTTAAGAAAGAACCTTTTAGATATTTCTTCAAAGCCTCACTCAAAATACGATACCAACATTGTATTGGTGTTAACTGCGGCGCATTTGCTTTTAATTGATCAAAGAAATCACTAACTCGTTGGTATGCCTGCCTAATATAATCAATTCTTCCGTGTGTGCTGGTAATGGTTAAGGTCTTTTGACCTGCATGAGAGGTCTGTTTACCAACGCCATGTAATAACAATGGCCTGGAAGTAATCGCTTCCAGATGTTTATCTGGCTCTGCCAATCGAACAAACAATGTCCACCAGTTGTAAACAAGGGCAATCATTCGGGCAATTAATCGACAGGGCTTGATTTTTTGGGTGACAAATCCACCCCAGCCCCACTGATTTTTCATTTCGTCAAAGTTATTCTCACAGTCGGCACGATCTCGGTAGTGTTGAACGATGGTAGTAACCTCATTATCCAATGAAGTTACCAACACACTGTATTCATAAGCTGCCATACTTTCAGCTGGTTCAATCAGCGAGAGTTGCTGCGGTAAAGGTTTATTGGTGTCAGGCGCAATAACGATGTCATTCTGTATGCGTCGTCGGACTAGCACTACTCGTCTGGCTTGTTTCCAAGTGCTGAGCTTAAGTTCTGAAGACAAAGCTTCCCAGCCTGTATGTGTACGTTCCCAGCCAGATTTGCAATGACTTTGGAGGATCAGTTTCTTGACATATTTAGACTGACGCAGCTTGAACAGGTAATCTATGCCGCGTTGTTCAGCCTCAGTCATCACAGCGTCATTTCCCCAGTCACAATCACCTCTTATAAAAGCAGGCCTGTGTTCTTGTGGAATACGATCCAGTAATGACCACAACCCAGGTGCTGAATAACTTGACGCGCTTTGATTACCTGCCTGAACTTCAACATCCAAAATCAGACGCAGGTTGGCAATCATATAAGTATGATACGTATGTGAGGGACGCCCTGGTTTGTGTGGATTGTATCCAATGACAGCATCTTCCTGCTTACCATATAAGGGCTTTACTGTGACATCGACATCGAGTATCCAGGGCTGACTGAGTAAAGGGCTGTAACAGTAATACAAGTGCGATTGTAACCAGCGAACACCCGCCGCCTCGTCTAGTCGTTGTAGTGCCCTGCGGGCGCAGTCATCACTGACAACCTTGGTCATGCCTGGCAATTTGGCATTAATGTTGTCGCTCATTAAACTGGTCATGTGTGCATAGCGTGTATGACCTGAAAGTATTGAGAGTAAAAACGAGCCGAGAATATTTACTTTCTTGGGCGCATTATTGCTGACATATTGCAGTTGACATTCGTCAACCCAGGGCTGGAATAAATGCCCCATCTTTAAGTATTGAATGAAAAATGGAAGTTGACCCATCGGAGTAACCTGGGCTTGTGGATCCCACTCAATGTGAATTTTCCCATCAAATGTATCCGCATTCAGTACGCCGATTTCTTCTTGAGCGACAGTTATTTCATGCTCACCATCTGGGTGAATGATTCCAGGCGGAAGTTTCATGCTTTAACTCATTTAATTCAACTGCTTCTGATTATAGCAAGCTGCTTAACTGATTTTTTTTAGGTTCATCTTCATGGTAAAGTACAAAAAAACCCTTTCGGGGTGAGGATGAATTATGTTATTGAATTCGCTTTAGGTGGGGATATTTCTCCGCGATAGCGGCTTCGTCCAACTGATACCTTTACGCTTATTCGCCAAAAAGATATAGGCAAACAATACTTCCTCCAGAAACAATCGAGAATTAAGTGGATGATGGGATAACTGCTGGGTTGATATCAGGCTACGTGAATACGTTACCAGTGCTTTGGTATTCATGTTTATCACAAGAGACTCAATTGCACTACGCCGCGATAGATGATAACGAATTTTTCCTGTCAATTGAAAGCTCAACAGATCATAGCACCATTTCTGTAACCAGCTAACCACCGCAGATAAGTCAGATTGCTGCAGCTTTTCTGCCAGAATAATCGGATTCAAATCTTCTGGCATACTAATTTGCTTAATAAAAGCTTCATGCTGCGCAATATACTCAGAATCATTAAAAAGAAGTGCTGACAGTGGCGCAAAACCTGCGGCGGCAAGGCAGACATCAGGATCTTTAATCCCTTGTTGCTTGAGCCAGTCTGTAGCAGTCGCAATATCGGGGTTCGGCATGGTCATCTGTTGACAGCGACTGCGAATGGTTGGCAACAAGTGTTGTGGTCGATGCGTCACCAAAATAAATAACACGTTAGGTGGCGGCTCTTCCAGCTTTTTTAGTAATGCGTTGCCTGCTGCAAGATTCATGGTTTCTGCCGGATGAATCAATATTATTTTGCAGCCATCCTGGTTACCCGAAAGATTAATAAAATCATTCAGCGCACGAATCTGATCAACGCTGATTTGCTGACTGGGTTTTTTCTTAAGTTTTGTACTACTGGTGCTGGCACTGCCTTCAACATCCAGTCCAAGTGCAACATCATCAGAAAGACCTGATAGCGCATCAGGTTCTACCTGATAGAAATTTGGATGCCCCCCTTGCTCAAACCACCCGCAACTTGGGCAACTTCCACAGGCTTTACGATCAATCGATGGATTTTTACACAAAAGAGACTTGGCAAACTGACGTGCAAATTCAAACTTTCCAATACCGCATCTTCCTTTCAATAACAACGCATAGCCACCGAATTTACCGCTTTGCATCAATTGACACCACAGTTCCTGTTGCCAGATATAAACTTTATTCATTGTATATTTGCTACCAGTGTGGCCTCAATTGTATGTTTAATTGCCGCCTGCACCACTTCAACTGACTGTGTTGAATCAATCAGATGGATTCGGTCAGGAAATTTCTTGACTCTTTTAAGGTAGGCCTCGCGCACTCGCTGAAAGAAGTCTGTCTGTTCTTTCTCAAAGCGATCAGCTGATTTAAGGCGACTGACACGTGTCATGCCTAATGCTACAGGCACATCAAAATACAAGGTCAAATCCGGTTGAAGCGTGCCTTGTATCCACTGCTCTAAAGTTTCAAGCCTGGCTGTTTCTACTTGCCGACCCCCACCTTGGTAAGCAAAACTTGCATCCGTAAAACGATCTGAGACCACCCAATCACCTCGTGCCAAGGCAGGCAAGATAACTTTATCCAGATGCTCACGTCGCGCCGCAAACATCAATAGCACTTCGGTTTCTGCATGCATGGTCAGGCTACTATCCAATAGTAAATCACGCAACTTCTCACCTAATAACGTGCCGCCCGGTTCACGTGTTACGACCACATTTTGCCCACTGCGTTGTAAAAATTCAGTCAACCAAATAAGTTGGGTACTTTTACCTGCACCATCAATCCCTTCAAGTGTAATAAATTTGCCTTTATTCATAACTCAGATAATATCAAATAAATCTGTACCATCCGTATCCCTGTTCCCAAATACCATCAAAGTCAGCTAAAAATATAATTCTAATTACCGAAACAAAAAGTTAATACATGCAAATCGACGCTTCTGGCTACCTGGACAAAGCTTGCTTCATCCGCTCACCGAATTTTGATGAACGTCCAGCAGGGCATCCAGTAAATTTACTGGTGATTCACAATATTAGTCTACCACCCAATGAATTTGGAGGGGATGGCGTCATTGAACTATTCACCAATCGGATTAATCCGGATGTCCATCCCTATTATCAAAACCTGATTAACCTTAAGGTTTCAACGCACTTTTTCATTCGCCGTGATGGCAGGGTTATACAGTTTGTTCCCTGTAATAAGCGTGCCTGGCATGCCGGAAAATCATGCTGGCAAGGAAAAACGCACTGCAATGATTTCTCAATTGGGGTAGAACTGGAAGGCTGTGATACTTTGCCATTCACTGATCTTCAGTATTCGGCACTGACTACTCTCACCCTGGCATTACAAAAAGCCTATCCGATTACAGGTATCGCTGGGCATTCGGATATCTCTCCTGACCGAAAAACTGATCCAGGCCCCTATTTTGACTGGGCCAGCTATCGCGCGTCACTCTAACCAAAAGCATCACATGGGGCAAACGCGAATTAAGGGCATCTCTAAAAATAGAAGTTACAAAACAAGGCAGGTCAGGTCAGAAAGGAATGTTATTTTCTTTGGTCGTGTTATAATAACATATTGTTTGTAATGTAGAATAATCGTATTTACTGATATAAGGCTTCACCATGCAACTGAGTTTTTTTGACCTTGGAAATCGATATGACCAGCTAAGCAAGCTAAAAGATCCGCTGGTAGAACTGAATCGCGTGATCGACTGGAATCTATTCGCTGATCTTCTCAGAGAGACAACTACAAAGGCCAGGAAAAGTGCGGCCGGTCGTAAACCCTTTGATCGCGTGATGTTATTCAAGATGCTGGTATTGTAAAGAATGTATAATCTGTCGGATGATCGGCTGGAGTATCAAGTTCGGGATCGA
>JAUXRH010000129.1 GCA_030682075.1 Nitrosomonas sp. | reverse complement strand
TTTTCCGATAACTCTCTCCTTCGATTTCTATAATGTGAGCATGATGAATAATGCGGTCAACTGCGGCGACGGTCATCATGGGATCTGGGAATATCTGATCCCATTGGCTGAAAGGTTGATTGGAAGTAATAATCAGACTGCTACTTTCATAACGATGTGCGATGAATTCGAACAGTACTTGCGTCTCACCATCAGTCTTTTTGACGTACCCAATATCATCAATGATCAACACGCGGTACTTATCCATGCGGGTCATGTAAGTCATTAAGTCGAGATTCTTTTTGGCTGCCCACACAAACGGTGTCAGGTCTTGCGATACAACATACATTCCACTCCTACTCCGTATTTTCAGCTGTTATTTGTATTAACGCAAGACGCGACCCCGTTGTCCGCAATGGATCGATACCGGCAATTTGTGCTGGAAGGCGTGCAGCATCAACCTGAAATATGGTCCAATCTGAAAGGTCAGATTTATTTGGGGAATAAAGCTTTTGTCGCTGAAATGCAGAAAAGAATCGGCAAGGAAAAGGACGATTTAAATATACCCAGGCAGCAGAAACGGCCGATTGCAAAACCTTTAGCTGAGATTGCGGCACAACATAAAGACCGCAAAACAGCAATTATTGCAGCCTACAAAACCGGTGCGTACAGTCAGCGAGAAATCGGTGAGTTCTATCAATTGCACCCAACAACGATTGGGATTATTCTGCGCAAGAATAAAGAGTAAGAATTCTTGAGTCTGGATACCTTTTCCCCTTTTTGTCACGCCATGCTTAGCGGTAACAAAGAACTCCGATGGTAAAGAAAATCAAAGAAATTTCTTTCGACGACTCTGGTGACTGCTCCACAGAAGTCCAGGAACAGTTCCAAAAGAACGTTGATGCTTTTGAGCAAGCGAAATGGAGCCAACCATTTCAGGTTTTGGTTGAGTCAGGCATATCGTTGCCCCCATCCGGTGAGTTGTCAGATACAGAACTTAATGCCAAATTATGGGAAGTCATTAACGCTCTGGCATTGATGGGGGTCTACCTGGAACATACAGATCACTTGAATAATCGTGAACTTTATATTCTGCTTTTGGACGATATTCTGCTGGAAGAGATGGTTTTTCAATCAGGCGAAATGAACCTGGCCTGTCATATTGATTTGATTGGTAGCGGAAGCGACGAAGATAACCACATCTATCTGAAATATTATGCTGACGAAGATGACCGCACGCTCTGGATTGAAGAGTTTCCCGACGAGCCAGTACCTGGTCGAGAGCGGCCTCCGTTTGATCGTGACTGTCGACTACCGAAGCCAAATCCGGAAGAAAAATTCGATGTGCATTAGCCTTCAGCGCTAGGGGACAGAGCGTGAATTGAGAGCATCGCCGGTAAATTAGTATCATTTTGTCTAGCGGCCTTGCAATGTGCGCATCACCTGTTTCGGATTTGTAATTCGGCGCCTGACCCTGGTTGTGCCGGGATAAAATACGTGACACCTGCACAACGCCATAACGGTGAAGATGTGGCTATTCTGAAACAGCGTAAGTGCCTTTATGAAGAAGCTAAAAAGAAACATCCAGAACGTTGGTCAGGTGAAACCCGAAACTGGGTACACGAATCAACAGTCAGGCTTAATCCCGGTGATGAGCAACCATCGTGCTGATAACGCCTGGCCAGCCGTCGCGCCTGACGGGTACTGATGTCCATTTGCTGCGCCGCCTCCTGCTGGCTGATTTTACCCTCTTTCAATCTGTCCAGTATTTGTGACCGTTTTACTTCTTTTTGACTCATGAGCTTG
>JAUXRH010000057.1 GCA_030682075.1 Nitrosomonas sp. | reverse complement strand
AGCGGCGCGCCCCTGTCATAGAAAAGTAAACCCCCTATTACTGTTATTTTTTTATCCCAATACCCCGCACGAAATCCTCTCTTTTTAAAAATCAAAAAAAGCTTGGTTTCGATGCGGCATTGTTTTTTGAATAAACCTGGTTTTCCGGGATAACGCCTACGGGGTAAATCTGACCTGTCATATCGGATGTCCACTTAGGTGGCATCGGTTCAGCTTCATTGGACATTGGCTTCCGTAAGGTATCCGCCGAGGTGCCTCATGACTTAGCGGGGGCCTCGTGATATGGGCCTTAGGGGCGCGCGAAGGTCACCTCGACGGAAAATCGGTTACTCTATTGACTCATCATTTTTCTAACGCATGGTTTGCCCTCTTTTGTTTTATTAGCCTAAACCATCAATCCGCTTCCAGAGGTTCTCTCTTCATTAGCCATAACCTGCTTAAAGTGTGACCAGTTTACGGGCGTCAAAGCGTTCGCCCCGTGCCACATACCAGAGGGCTTTCGCCAGTTTACGCAGGCAGGCAATGACGGTTTTCATTTTGACCTTGGGGTCGGCTTTGGCACGGTACCACTGGCCGATCACAGGGTCTTTCTGGATCAGCCGCAGCGCTGCCAGGTACAGGTATTTCCGCGCCGTGGCCGAGCCGCGCTTGCTGATCTTAAGTTGGCCGTGATATTGCCCGCTGCTCTTCTCCGTCAGGTTCAGCCCTAAGGCTTTGAGGAAGCTGTGCGCGCTGCTGAAGTTGCGCGGATCCAGGTGTAGGCCAATCAGGATCGCGGTAGTCAGTTTGCCGATGAGCGCAGCCATTTCTTTAAGCCCTTCATCGGCGGTGACTTTTTCTTCCAAGAGCTGTTTGGCCGCTTGGCTTTGGCTACGGCTGTGCTGCATTTCTGTTGCCAAGGCTTGTAAGTAGCGGCGTTCGGCGTCGATGCACGGCTGTCCGATGGTGGCGCCGGCGCTGTCGATGACCCGGGCGATTTTGTCCGTGCTGAGGAAATGCCCGCCCCAGGCTTTCATCTGCTGGGCCGCCTGCTGCGCATCGGCGGCAATGGCTTGGGGCGAGCCGTAAGCGATCAATAATTTCTCCAGGGTGACGCTGTCGAGGTCGAACAAGCCCAGGACTTCCGGCCAATGCCGGCTTAAGTAGGCTTCCAGACGATTTTGGTTGCGTTCATACTGGCTCTGGTGCATCTCATATTCGCGCCGCGCGGCATTGAGTTCCCGCGCGGCCTCGTCTAGTTCATGCCAGGGTTTAGTCAGGCCTTCTTTATGCAGCTTGGCAATCAGGCACGCGGCTTTGGCGTCGTGTAGGCTGGGTACGCCGTCAAAGATTTCTTTGGCGTCATGCACGCGCTTGGCGCTGGCTTGGTACAGGGTAAATCCGGCCTGCCGGAATTGATGGCGCATGGCGTCACCGTAAGTGCCCGTCGATTCCATGACCACCGTGACCGGGCAGTTCAATTGCTTGAGTTCATCGATCAGACCCTTGGTTTCAAGCAGCTCCCATTTCACTAAGAGTGAGAGGCTTTGTGCGTCATTCGTCAACAGGGCATATTGCTGCGCTTTGGCCACGTCAACGGCAAAGATTACGGCTTCGCCGCCGAGCTGTTGGCCCAGTTCCGGCCAGTTTATTTCATTGACTTTTTTAGTACGATAGTTATGCTTCTTCATGGCGGGAATACCTCCTACGGTTAGGGCTTTTGGTTAAGTTTAAAGGTCTTATTTTGAGGGTTCCCGCTCTATTTTTGGAGTCGCTACTATAGCTGACTTACCGTAACGTTAGGCGTTCAGGGTAAAGGCTTCAGGGTTCGGTTTGCTTGCGTGGGCTTCAGTGCTTGCTGAGGGTTTTTATAGCCCAAGCTGCCGTTGCCCATTTCGGCTTCGGTGGTTATTGCTGCACAGCCGGCACCTGGAGGCGGCCATGCGTTTGCCCCGTGTGCGGAAGAGCCTAGATGCGCTTACCCGGCATGGGCTTGCCGCACACGAGGCAAGCCGCTGGCTGTGTGACTTCGGTGTGGTGGGCTTGGTTTTGCTTGCTGCCGTTGTGATGGAGCGGGTTTACGGCGGTGACCGTAACTACGGCCTCCGCGCAAGCACGGGTTAAAGCCCTGCCATCGTAAGTGTTGTGCTTATTACCCATCGGGGCAAAATCAAGCTTTTTGGGTCGGTGGTGGTTTGACCTTGGCTATCTTTCTTGGCCTAACAAGTCAGTCAAAGGGACTGGCCGACCGGTGGCGGTTTTGGAGTTTCGTGGTGGTTCAATCTTTCGGACTTCGTTC
Source organism: Nitrosomonas sp. (assembly GCA_030682075.1). Taxonomy (GTDB): domain Bacteria; phylum Pseudomonadota; class Gammaproteobacteria; order Burkholderiales; family Nitrosomonadaceae; genus Nitrosomonas. The sequence continues at coordinate 37 of JAUXRH010000057.1, read as the reverse complement.
GTCTTCACGTACCGGCCAGCCCCTTACCGTAACGTTA
>JAUXRH010000127.1 GCA_030682075.1 Nitrosomonas sp. | reverse complement strand
ACGATCTGAATCATCAAGATAAATTTCATCTCGATGATCTCCTCGTGACGTTACATGGTATAAACCTCCAGACAATTCTATTCTTAGTGGTCTTGCCATTTTCGAATCCTCTATTTCATTGAATCATAGAATAGCTTATTATATGCAGCATAGCAAGACTTGACCCCAAAGGTGGGAATCTCGTTATTACATCAGCGAGCTTATATCAGAGCCACTTTGAAAATCAGAATAATCGCTCATTGTATTTGATACATTTACCGGTTGACTCGTAATCTGGAAATTCTTTACTAGGTGAATATTTCAATTCCTTATACAACCCAGTGAATCGATCAATAGTCAGAGTGGTTCGCATTCTTGAGTTTATTTCTTCATTAATTAACTCAAAGTAAATTGCGTCATCTTTTATCCAAATTTCACCAAGCCAGCCAATCATATTTGGTTCGCCGGGAATTTCTTTTATAAGAAACTCGACCCCCTGACTATTAAACGACAATTTTTTGTCAACATACTTCAATGCCAAAAATGGCCTTCTTGGATTATTGTTGCGCTCATTCATCGTTTCAAACAACCTATTCGTTGCCTCTGGGGGAAGTTTTGTATGAAGTCGAAGTAATTGTAAATCAACATGATTAATTTCTTCGCACATCAAAACAAAGTCAGTAGAAAGCTCAGTTGAGGAGGAGACCTGTGCCCAAACACTACCACTTGTTATAACCAAAAACAGCGCCACAATAGCCCTAAACATTTTCAACCCCCATTCGTTTCTAGTCAGAAAAAATCATTATTCATGTACCCTTAGCTATGCAGTTGAAACTTAACAAAAATGGGGTCAAGTCTTGTAGCACTACATTAATTCCCTTCTGCTTTTTTAATAACCCGACTAACTGTCGCGTAATGCAACCCAAATTCGTCTGCAATCTGTTTCATGGTGTAATCACCCGTTTGATATGCAGTTACAATACCTTCATTTCTATCACTAAAAGATGAATAATGAGAAAGTGGCTTGGCCATTGGTCTTCGCTGCGCTCGCGGGATTTCACTGATGTTTTGGTCTGATTTCATATGCAGCTGCATCTTATTGACAAAAGTCTCACTGCCAAGATAGATCTGCCCACGTAAAGAATCCCAGACACCTGGCAATCCCACACCTGCCTGGACAAAATTCACATAGTCAGTTATAGCTTTTTTCCGCTTTTTA
>JAUXRH010000126.1 GCA_030682075.1 Nitrosomonas sp. | reverse complement strand
CCCTCTTTCAATCTGTCCAGTATTTGTGACCGTTTTACTTCTTTTTGACTCATGAGCTTGTCCATTTTCCAAATAATCCGCCTCTGTTTTTAACAGGGGGGAGTTTAACCACCAGCGGACATTTCTATTTGGGAGAAAGCGGACATTACTACTTTGGGCTAACAGGCAGGTGTGGGATTGCCAAGTGTCTGGGATTCTTTATGTGGGCAGATCTATCTTGGCAGTGAGACTTTTGTCAATAAGATGCAGCTGCATATGAAATCAGACCAAAACATCAGTGAAATCCCGCGAGCGCAACGAAGACCAATGGCCAAGCCACTTTCTCATTATTCATCTTTTAGTGATAGAAATGAAGGGATTGTAACTGCATATCAAACGGGTGATTACACCATGAAACAGATTGCAGACGAATTTGGGTTGCATTACGCGACAGTTAGTCGGGCTATTAAAAAAGCAGAAGGGAATTAGTGTGGTACCGCAAGACTTGACCCCGTTTTTTCGTTTTTTTCCTGATTTCGCGAGAATGGCGATTTGTTCAGCGCTTCCCTAAGCAGTTATTTCCACAAAACTGGCAACGATTTGACCGGATTGTGATGACTATATAGTCTGTTAAGACTAGCCCAAATGTGTCAAACTCCAGCGTTAGACTTACTATAGGTATATTAATTGGTGTCTCCTTACGAACTTTTCATTGGTTTACGCTATTCGCGCGCCAAACGACGCAATCATTTTATTTCATTTATTTCGTTAATTTCCTTGCTGGGTATTACGCTGGGGATGACCGCGCTTATTACGGTCATGTCGGTGATGAATGGTTTTCAAAAAGAAGTGCGTGCACGTATTCTCGGTGTGGCCTCGCATGTTCAGGTCAGTGGCATGGAGGGCAACCTGACGGATTGGCGACAAACTACGGATGAGGTGATTAAGCATCCATTAGTGGAAGCCGTTGCGCCTTATGTCAGTGCCCAGGGCATGTTGTCGCATAACCAGGTTGTTCAAGGCGTGATGGTTCGCGGAGTTCTGCCGGACTTGGAGGACAAGGTAGCTGATATTGCCCAGATGATGGTCTACGGTGAGCTGGACCATCTGGTGCCGGGGGAATTCGGCATGGTCATTGGTATGGAATTGGCGCGTACGTTGGGTGCATTTATGGGTGATAAAATTGTTCTAATATCGCCGCAAGGACAGGTGACGCCTGCGGGTATTTTGCCCCGTCTCAAACAATTCACCGTGGCTGGAATCTTTGAAGCCGGGCACTTTGAATATGACTCAGGGTTGGTGTTGATTCATTTGGAAGATGCACAGAAACTCTATCGTATGGCGGATGACCGGGTGTCGGGTGTACGGCTGAAATTGCATGACATGTTTCAGGCACCACAGGTCGTTCGTGATCTTGTTTCCATGATTTCTGCTGACAGCTTTATCAGTGACTGGACGCGGCAGCATGCCAACTATTTTCGCGCGATCCAGATTGAGAAGCGGATGTTGTCCCTTATCCTGGCACTCATTATCGCCGTTGCCGCATTCAATATTGTTTCTACGTTGGTGATGGCAGTAACAGACAAACAATCGGACATTGCTATTTTGCGTACGCTGGGAGCAAGTCCACGCAGCATCATGAAAATATTTATTGTTCAGGGGACGTTTATTGGTGTCTTTGGCACAATCCTGGGGTTAATCGGGGGGCTGATTCTAGCCTACAATGTGGGAGAAGTGGTGGCCTTTATTGAATGGATATTCAATGTGCAATTCTTGTCTCGAGAGGTTTATTACATCAGTGCGATTCCAACAGATCCACAGCTTGCCGATATCATCACGGTCGCTTCCGTATCGTTCGTACTAAGTTTACTGGCAACAATCTATCCAAGTTACCGCGCTTCAAAAGTCAACCCTGCTGAGGCGCTACGGTATGAATAAGGGCGTTATTTCCTGTCATAATCTACATAAGAGTTTTTTCCAGGGCGAGCTGGAAGTACCCGTACTGAAGGGGGTAAACCTGGATCTGGAAAAAGGTGAAATGCTGGCTATTGTGGGCGCTTCCGGTTCTGGCAAAAGCACCCTCCTGCATTTACTGGGTGGGCTGGATGCACCCAGTAGCGGAGATATTCACATTTTAGAACAGAATATTGCAGGCATAAATGAAGAAGCGCGATGCCAGTTACGTAATGGCTCACTGGGTTTTATTTATCAATTTCATCATTTGCTCCCGGAATTCAGTGCGCTTGAAAATGTTGCCATGCCATTATTAATCAGACGAATGCGCAATAGTGAAGCCTATGATCGTGCGGAAGAAATATTAAAACAGGTGGGGTTGGGTCATCGGCTGACTCATACACCCGGCGAACTGTCTGGAGGTGAACGTCAGCGTGCAGCAGTGGCGCGTGCGCTGGTTACGCAACCTGCCTGTATTCTGGCAGATGAACCGACCGGCAATCTTGATCGGCATACGGCTGAGAGTGTATTTAATTTAATGTTGGAACTAAATCAAAAAGTGAGTGCAAGTTTGATTATTGTGACCCATGATTTACAACTTGCTAAACGAGCAGGGCGAATTAAGCAGCTGGTTGATGGCGTATTGTGCGATATGCCAGGTGCTGTCCAGAATTAATTCCTGTGTTGCGCATTTCTTGGATTTAATTAGCCATCAATGATTTTCAAATCATGATTACCTTATGCACACACTCTTAACTTACATTATGGTTTTCCCTCGGCGCAGTGCCTTTGTGCTGATTGCATTGTTAGCTGCGGGTGTTGCCGAGGGCCTTAGTCTGACTGCGCTGCTTCCTTTATTGTCGATTGCCGTGGGCGATTCCGATGATTCGGATATTGGGCAGTTTATGATACAGGCACTACAGAATATCGGAATTGAGCCAACCCTGGATACGATTTTACTGATCATTGTCGGTGGCATGTTTCTCAAAGGGGCGATCCTGCTGATTGCTAACCGGCAGGTGGGTTATACCGTTGCACATGTCGCGACGGCTTTACGGCTGGACCTTATTGAAGCATTGCTTGCCAGTCGTTGGCAGTATTACTTACGACAACCTGTTGGGGCACTGGCTAATTCAGTTGCGACAGAAGCATATCGGGCAGCGAACGGTTTTGAACATAGCGTGAATGTACTTGCCCTATCAATGCAGGTAATGGTTTATGCCATCGTTGCTTTATTTATTTCCTGGCAGGCAACACTGGCTTCACTGCTGATCGGTATGGTTCTATTAATAGTATTGCATCGTTTAGTCCGTGCTACCCGACGTGCAGGTACGAAGCAGACGCATTTGCTCAGAGAATTATTAACTTATTTATCGGATGTGCTGAGTTCAGTCAAGTCGCTAAAGGCAATGGCAAGAGATAATGTCGCAGACGCGATTCTTCATGATCAGACGCAGCAACTGGAGAAAGCGACACGTCGCGAAGTGATGAATCGGGCGGCCTTAATGGCCTTGCAGGAACCCATACTTGCGGCACTGACAGCCAGTGGCTTATATCTGGCTTTGGTGACCTGGGAGCTTTCTCTGCCCGAAGTGATGGTGATGGTATTTTTGCTGACTCGTATTCTGGGGTTACTCAATAAGACACAACGCCGTTACCAACAATTGACAGTACAGGAAAGCGCCTATTGGGCCTTGCGTAAAGCTGCCGAAGATGCACGTGCTGAAGCAGAGAGAACAACAGGGGTGCGGGAGCCGACGCTGCAAAAAGGCATAAGTCTGCGTCATATTGTTTTTGATTATGGAAAAAAATCAATATTTAAAGACTTGAATATTGAAATACCCATCAAGTCATTTACTGCCGTCATGGGGTCGTCGGGGGTTGGCAAAAGTACGCTGCTTGATTTGCTGTGTGGATTGACGGAACCTAAATCAGGTGAAATTCTTGTTGATGGCATTTTACTGCATGAAATTAATCTACGGCAATGGCGACATATGATTGGTTATGTATCTCAGGATACGATTCTATTACATGATACGGTTCTAAATAATATTCTTGTCGGCGAACCTACGCTGGATTCATCTGATGCAGAATGGGCGCTACATCAGGCAGGCGCCTGGGATTTTGTCAGTGCGTTGCCAGAAGGGTTGCAGTCCATTGTGGGTGAGCGCGGCGGATTGCTTTCAGGTGGGCAACGGCAACGAATTGCAATTGCCCGGGCACTGGCGCATCGACCACAATTATTACTCCTTGATGAACCTACCAGCGCATTGGATCCTGAGAGTGAGCAAACAATCTGTGAAACATTGCAGAACTTGTCTCATGATCTTACGATTATTGCCGTATCGCATCAGCCCGCTGTGATCAATGCGGCTGAACATGTATTTATTCTCTCCAATGGAGCGGCAGAGCCATTGTCACCGATAGCTGACATTCAATAACGACAGCACAATGCTTATTTTCCATGGCATTATTCGATAAGATTGCTGCTGCGAGAAAATGAATTTCAAGCTATTTTTTTACCGCAAACAGAAAGTGACTGACCCTCCAGAAAGGCAGGGAAGATCAGCCTGATACTCATGTAGATAATGGTGGACATTGTAGTCGCTAACCCATTAAAACCAGGAATCGGTCATGCAGCACACTTCAATACGCTTGTACCGTATGATCTGTTCTATTTTTATGGCTAGGAGTCTGTCGGACTTAAGGTTGATCTACTGTGCAAATGGGACAAGCGGTTCATATTACCCTGATTTTTCGTTGCATAGAATGACTATGCGCCTCAAAATCCGGCCAATCTGTCCTCGCTTTCCCACTTTGCTCGCTA
>JAUXRH010000051.1 GCA_030682075.1 Nitrosomonas sp. | reverse complement strand
GCAGTCACTCCGGCCAAATCAGGCTGCGGGGTTTCTTCAAACAGATCAGGATGCGCCGTAGATAATGATTCACTCTTTTTGCCAAACTGGACACGGCGCAAGTATGCTAATTCCATGGTCAGTGCCTGGATTTTGAGCTGCCGAGAATGAATTTCTTTTTGCGATTGCTCAAGCAGCATTTGAATCTGGATTTTGGTATCCGCATCAACGTCTGCCGGTAGCTCCAATGTATGCCCCTGCGGCCAACGTAAATACAACGAAACAGATGGCGAAACCTTCGACTTGATCTCAACTGGAATTAAAGTCGACGCAGCTGAAGACCCTTGCCGGGAACGATAAACCTGTAACCAGCTTGAAAATGTTTTTGAATTCAAACCATGCTGACGACAATATGCAACCTGCGATAATCCACTTGCCTGCCAGGTTGCTATATGTTTTTGCTGTTGCGTGGGTACGGCCACCGATTATCCTCCTGGAAAATATTTGAGGATATTACAATTAATGGCTTTGTTTTAGATGGTGGCGTTGGACGCTTACGATATTCCGATACTGAGCAGCGTTTTTTTTGCGGCGTAGTGTTGATAGGATTTTCTTACACCAGCCTTACATCACGCTCATGAAAGAAAAAGGCACTTGGTCAGTTATTGATTAAGCGCTTGTTTTTATTGGTGGCCAAGGGCGGAATCGAACCGTCGACACAAGGATTTTCAGTCCTCTGCTCTACCAACTGAGCTACTTGGCCTTTACTGAGATATCAATCTAATTTGCAAGGGAACTCATTAGCAATATCGTTGACTGGTGCGCCCGGCAGGATTCGAACCCACGACCCCTTGGTTCGTAGCCAAGTACTCTATCCAACTGAGCTACGGGCGCATAAATAAAAATCTATTAAATAATGCTGAATAAATCTTTATTCAATTGTTGTCCAGCATTCAAACAACGGAAGCGATTATATCAGACTGCAGCAAAGAGCGGGGTCCGATCTTACGCTAATCCGCTATCTTTAATATAGATCCTCTACCTTCCTATTAGCGGGGGCAGTCATGATTTATTTAATAACACTTGTCAAGCGAAGCGCCCGCTCTCAGCAGGGCAATCGGGCTTAAAAGCGCTTGAAAACAGAAACTAGATGAGGTATTAAGTTTATCATTTTGATTTCAAATGACAGACAAACCAACGCCCTCAATTATTCATCATTTTTCAAGTATTAAAGACCCAAGACTAGACA
>JAUXRH010000050.1 GCA_030682075.1 Nitrosomonas sp. | reverse complement strand
CTGACGAGAATTAAGCTTAAAAATAAAGATAAAGAAGCATTCGGTTTTACTTGGAAGCGCCGCGAGAAACTTACAGCGGCGAAAAATGAAGTTCGTTATCAATATGTACCTTGCTATTTAACCTGCCCGACAGACTCCTAGGAGGCTGTCATCACAAAAAATAGTTGACGAAATAAATCGAATTATTCGCCTAAGGCTAAAATCATGTTTGAGCGTATCTTACAAATTTCTATAAATCATCGGGGTCTTGTTCTGGCAGCGGTGCTGGCAATGGCGATGTTTGGAATTTATAGCTATCAGAATCTTCCCATTGACGCAGTTCCCGACATTACCAATGTGCAGGTACAAATCAATACTCCAGCACCGGGTTATTCACCACTGGAAGCCGAGCAGCGCTTGACTTTTGCGATTGAGATAATGATGGCCGGCCTTCCCGGCCTTGACTATACCCGCTCGATCTCGCGTTATGGTTTGTCGCAGGTTACCGTTGTTTTTAAGGATGGGACGGATGTTTATTTTGCGCGTCAATTGGTCAGCCAGCGCATTCAGGAAGTAAGAGGCAGATTACCCGTCGGGATAGAACCTATCATGGGGCCCATTTCTACCGGATTGGGTGAAATCTTTATGTGGACGGTTGATGCCAAAGCGGGTGCGCTTAAGCCGGACGGTACCGCCTATAACTCAACTGATTTACGCGAAGTTCAGGACTGGATCATTCGGCCACAGCTCCTTACGGTCAAAGGTGTCACTGAAGTTAATTCGGTCGGCGGTTTTATCAAACAATTTCATGTGACCCCCTATCCAGAGAAATTGATTTCCTTCGGTTTGACGCTTCAGGATGTGGTGACGGCTTTAGGACTTAATAATCAAAATATTGGCGCGGGCTATATTGAAAAAAGTGGCGAGCAATACCTGGTTCGCATTCCCGGACAAGTAGCAAATCTGGATGAAATTGGTGAGATCATTCTGAGTAGTCGGCAGAGTATACCGGTGCGTATTAAGGATGTTGCGGACGTAATACTGGGCAAGGAGTTACGTAACGGTGCGGCAACCCAGGATGGCAAGGAAGTTGTGCTGGGCACTGTTCATATGCTGATTGGAGAAAACAGTCGTACAGTTGCTCAGGCAGCGGCCGACAAACTGACCGAGATTAATCGCAGCTTGCCCGCAGGTATCGTTGCAACGCCGGTTTATAACCGAACCACCTTGGTGGACAAAACGATTGAAACGGTTGCATCCAATCTGTTTGAAGGTGCCGTCCTGGTCATTGTGGTGCTATTCCTGTTTCTGGGTAACCTGCGTGCGGCATTGATCGCCGCCATGGTTATCCCGCTGTCAATGTTATTTACCCTGAGTGGTATGGCGGCAAATAATGTCAGTGCCAACCTGATGAGCCTGGGCGCACTGGATTTCGGGATTATTGTCGACGGTGCCATCGTTATTATTGAAAACTGCATTCGACACTTGGGAAAAGAGCAGGCGCGATTAGGCAGAACACTGACACTCGCCGAGCGTTTGGTTGTCGTTTTTGCTGCATCCAGGGAAGCACGGCAGGCGCTATTTTTTGGCGAGTTCATCATAATGATAGTTTATATGCCTATCTTCGCATTGTCGGGCGTGGAAGGAAAAATGTTTCACCCGATGGCTTTCACCGTCGTGACCGCGCTGCTAGGAGCGTTTATTCTTTCGGTGACGTTTGTTCCGGCAGCAATCGCGCTATTTTTATCGGGCAAGGTAGAGGATAAAGAAAATCGCATCGTGGTATGGTTCAAAAAAATCTATTTACCCACGCTGACGGCTGCCATGCATAACAAAGGGCTGACGGTCACGCTTGCGGTGGTCATTGTGGCGTTATCAGGTTTACTTGCAACCCGATTGGGCAGTGAATTTGTGCCGAGTCTTAACGAAGGGGATATTGCACTTCATGCATTACGTATTCCTGGCACAAGCCTGACCACAGCCGTCGAAATGCAAAATGAGCTGGAACAGAAGATCAAGACATTTGCGGAAGTTGAACGGGTTTTCTCCAAAATCGGAACCCCGGAAATTGCCACCGACCCAATGCCTCCGAGTGTGGCAGACATTTTTATCATACTTAAACCCCAGGAAGAATGGACCGGTTCCTATCGCACCAAGAGCGAATTAATTGCGGCCATGGAACGGGCGGTAAACGATGTGCCGGGTAATAATTATGAGTTTACCCAGCCGATACAGATGCGCTTTAATGAGCTGATATCGGGTGTGCGCGCAGATGTAGCCGTGAAAGTATTCGGTGATGATATGGAGACACTGCATTCTGTGGGTGAGGAAATAGTAAAAATTCTTGAGTCTATTCCCGGTGCGGCCGATATAAAAATCGAGCAATTGACGGGATTGCCGACGCTTTCCATCCAAATGGATCGGACCAAGATGGCGCGTTATGGTTTGAATGCGGCTGATGTGCAAAATGCGATCACGATTGCGGTTGGTGGCATGAGTGCTGGCCTTATTTATGAGGGCGATCGCCGCTTCGAGTTGCAGGTTCGGCTACCCGAGCATCTGCGCAGTGATATCGAAATACTCAAGCGTTTGCCCATTGCACTGCCTGGCATTCCTGCGCTTCCCGGTATGCCAGCAAATGCAACCGCTTATCTTACGTTGGGTGAGGTAGCTAATTTTGATATTGTCGAGGGACCTAATCAGATCAGTCGTGAAAATGGAAAACGTAGGGCGGTCGTCAGCGCAAACGTACGAGGGCGGGACCTGGGGTCTTTTGTTAATGAAGCACAAGCGCGTATTGTTGAGCAAGTACAGGTTCCAGCGGGCTACTGGATAGTATGGGGCGGGCAATATGAGCAATTGGTTTCTGCGACAGAACGTCTTCAAATCGTGGTGCCAATTGCGTTCGGTTTGATTTTTACCTTACTTTACCTGATGTTTGGTAATTTTCGTGACGGACTGATCGTATTTACGGGTGTTCCATTTGCTCTCTCCGGCGGCGTGTTGGCGCTATGGTTGTTTGATATTCCTTTTTCCATCTCCGCCGCAGTGGGATTCATTGCCCTGTCTGGAATTTCCGTGTTAAACGGAATCGTTATGTTAACGTTCATTCGTAATCTGCGCGAGCAAGGATATGCGCTTAATGAGGCGATCCATACCGGTGCATTGACGCGGTTACGCCCGGTATTAATGACGGCTTTGACAGATGCCATTGGTTTCATTCCTATGGCGATTGCTACGAGTATTGGCGCAGAAGTACAGCGACCCTTGGCAACCGTGGTCATTGGCGGGATTCTGTCTTCTACCGCTTTAACTCTGTTGGTATTGCCAGTCTTGTATCAATTAGTTCATCGGCGGGATGAAGCAAAAAAGAAGCAAGTAGCATTTCAGCCATAGGTCAGTATTTAGGGCGCCTCTTTCAAGAAACAAATCTAACGCACTGGTTTTACAGCAAATATTAAGTGGTTTCAGGAACAGAGGTAAGATTAAATCCCATCTTCCGAGTACGAACTGTCAGATAATGCAACACGCGTTGACGGTATCGCTCTTCATAATAATCCGGCCCACTATCGACGTACTCTGTTCCTTTCGTCAGCATGGTTTGAATTCAAAAACATTTTCAAGCTGGTTACAGGTTTATCGTTCCCGGCAAGGGTCTTCAGCCGCGCCGACTTTAATTCCAGTTGAGATCAAGTCGAAGGTTTCGCCATCTGTTTCGTTGTGTTTACGTTGGCCGCAGGGGCATACATTGGAGCTACCGGCAGACGTTGATGCGGATACCAAAACACAGGTGACTGGCTTGGTTCAAATGCTGCTTGAGCAATCGCAAAAAGAAATTCATTTTCAGCAGCTCAAAATCCAGGCACTGACCATGGAATTAGCATACTTGCGCCGTGTCCAGTTTGGCAAAAAGAGTGAATCATTATCTACGGCGCATCCTGATCTGTTTGAAGAAACCCCGCAGCCTGATTTGGCCGGAGTGACTGC
>JAUXRH010000097.1 GCA_030682075.1 Nitrosomonas sp. | reverse complement strand
TCGATCGGGTGGATTATTACTGGCATATTGAATGATAAATAGTGATTAAAGTGGTTTTTTAATTTCATTGAATAGCCTTTTACATGAGTCCGGTGGGACTTCTATGGTGTCTATTCGCTAAGTCCGACAGACTCCTAGGCTAAAAATCCATATTTGCGAGCAGCCGCTTTGCGGCTTGCCTGCTTACCCCGTTTCGTCACAATACTTCGTTGCTCGCAAAAAATATTTCCTTACCTATCCATCATATGCTGCGTCAATATTTTTTATTCGCGCCTGGTCTTGTTTAGAGCTCTGAATTTTTAGAGGTGCCCTTAACCCAATCCAGCAGCGCTACGTAGTCCGTCTTTCCAGTTCCCAACACGGGAATCGCATCGGTCATTAGAATCGTTTTAGGCAGATTCAACTCACTGATGCCCTGTCGTTGCATATATTTCAGCAAGTCATTTCGATTCGCCTGTGGGTGTGTGGTAATCAGGACAAGTTGTTCCCCTTTTTTAGGGTCGGAGATTTGAACAACGGCATGCGTGTCTTGTGGCCATAGTTTACTGATATAGTCCTCCACGGCCATTAACGAGACCATTTCTCCGCCAATTTTGGCAAAGCGCCTAGCGCGGCCTTTTATCGTGATATAGCCAGAATCATCAATGGCCACAATGTCGCCGGTATCGTACCAGCCATGGGTGGGTGCCGTGATGACGCCGGGTTTGTCGGATAAGTAATAACCTTTCATGATGTTGGGACCGGAGACCAGTAACCTGCCACCGTCTGCAATGCCGGGAATGGCTTGTAACTGATAAGAAATGCCGGGCATCAGGCGGCCAACAGACCCTGGCTGGTTATGCATGGGGGTATTCATGCTGAGAATTGGGGAAGTTTCGGTCGTGCCATAGCCTTCAAAAATACGCACGCCAAAATTTTCTGTCCATATTTTTTGGGTTCGCTCCTGTAATTTTTCAGCACCGGCAAATACATAGCGAACAGTATGAAAATCATAAGGACGCGCGTATCGAGCATAGCCGGCTAAAAAGGTGTCAGTGCCGAATAGCAGAGTGGCATTGGTCTCATGGACGAGTTCAGGAATGATTCGATAGTGGAGTGGTGACGGGTATAAAAAAGTTTTCATGCCGGATAGAATGGGCAATAGTGTCCCGCTGGTTAATCCGAAGGAATGAAACATAGGGAGGGCATTAAATACGATGTCGGTGGGGCCAAAGTCAATACGTGATAAAACCTGATATCGGTTGGCTTGGATATTTTTATGGGTGAGTACCACGCCTTTGGGTGTGCCCTCGGTGCCTGAGGTAAAGAGAACCACCGCCGGCGTTTCTGCCGCTCTATTTTGATTGATGAGTTTGTAGTAGCTGGCAGGGATGAACGCGGCCAGTTGTCCTTTGAGTTTGTCCCATCCATTAATTTTGTCGCGCAAGTCTTCCAGATAAAGAAGGGTTATATCCTGCGCTTTCAGCCGCTCAATAAGGGGAGAAAATTTTCCGGCGTCAATGAATTTCCGGGAAGTGATGATTAGCCGGATGCTGGCTGTTTGGCAGGCACTCAGCAGGTTTTTTTCACTGGCGGTGTAATTCAGCATGGCGGGAATGCGCCCGAATACCTGCAAGCCGAAGAAACAGATCAGTGTATTCACCATATTGGGCAGGAATATCCCTACATTCTCTTGTTTCCGCGTGGCTTTGCGCAAGGCCTCGCCCAGAATAAAGCAGCGGAGAATAAACTGATCGTAAGACAATGGCTTGCGCTCAATATCTTCCACAATGATATGATCGCCACCGTGAATGTTCTTTGCCTCCAACACTGACTGAAATAAGGTTTGCTGGAGATTGTTACTTTGAAACATCATGTTGGTCATGACATCATACAGCTGGATACCCGCAGTATGTCGGCGTTTTCTTCCCTTGATGTGCGATGGAATATTAAATTGAACGGGCGGCATGAAGGTCAGTGTAATTCTGGGAAATAAACGGATGCAAACTTTCCCACGTAATTTTGAGAAGGGGGTGTACTGAGCACCTGACAGGATGACCGGTAATATTTGTGCCCCGGATTTGTCGGCAATCATGGCAGGCCCTTCATAGATCTTCATCAATGACCCCGTCATGGTCAGTCGACCTTCAGGGAAAATCACGATCTTGTTCCCTTTTTTGACATGATCAATGAGTATCCTTGTCGACATTGGGTTGGTTGGATCCAGCGCAAGGGTATCGGCAAACAGTAAAAATGGCTTGATCCACCGTTGCCTGGCGATATGGGTATTCATTGCAAAACTTACTCGCTCTGGAACCGCCGCACCAATGAGTGCCGCATCCAGTAGCGATAGATGATTGGCAACGATGATGGATTGATCGCCGAGCTTTTGGAAATTCTCCAACCCTTTAATGTCCAGACGATAAAGGATATGAAATATCCCGCGCAGAAAAGATTTAGCCAAGGGTTCAGGTAGCAGGCTGGAAATGTAAATGGCAACCAGGCTATTTAAAATGGCAATGGTAAGAAATACTTCAGTGACAGAGAAATCACGGGCCAGCATCAAGCTGACGCCCAGCGCCGATACCACCATAAACAGGGCATTCATGATGTTGTTGCCGGCGATGGTTCGGGATCGATAAGCTTCTTCCGTACGGTTTTGAATCAGGGCGTAAAGCGGAACGATATAAATACCGCCACAAATCGCGATTCCCAGCAGATCCATCAGTATTCGCCAATGGGTCAGTGTCTGCAAAAATACCGCTACGCCGATTAATCCACCCTGATTTCCGTTCACGACATTGCCACTGGCAAAATATAAATCCAGGGTAAAAATCGTCATCCCTAAAATACCCAGCGGCACGTAGGTTGCAGCAATTTCACCTTTTAATAATTTATTGCAGAGCAGAGAACCAATACCAATACCGATAGAGAAAACAGCCAGAAAAAGTGTGACCACCTGTTCATCTCCGCCAATGATGTTTTTGCTGAAAGTGGGGAATTGAGACAGGAATGTGGCACCAAACAACCAGAACCAGGAAATGCCCAGTATGGATCGAAAAACAATCGGGTTCCTTTTTATGTGCTGAATGATGGCGCTGGTTTCGACAAAAATATTGTACTTGAGGGTGAGATCAGGCGCGGCAGGTTGGGTGGCGGGGATGTATAAGCTGCATAGCCAGCCAAAGAGTGCGATGGCAATAACGAGAGTAGAAATGATAGTAGTGCCATCTACGGTTAAAATAAGCAAGCCGCCGAGAATAGTCCCCATCAAAATCGATATAAAAGTACCGGTTCCAATCAATGCGTTGCCGCCGATCAGCTCAGTCTTATGCAACTGATCCGGGAGAATGCCATATTTGAGCGGGCCAAAAAACGCGGATTGCGTGCCCATGAGAAACAAAACCAGCAACAGTAAATTGACGCTACCCAGAAAGAAACCGATGGTTGCGCCAAGCATCAGCAAAATTTCGATAAATTTTATGATTTGGATGAGCCTGGTTTTATTGTATTTGTCCGCGAGTTGACCCGCTGTGGTAGAAAATAAAAAAAATGGCAGAATGAAAATCCCGGCTGCTATCGTCACCATAATCTGCGGACTCAGCGTTGAATCCTCTGCAACGGAGTAAGTAATCAGGATAACCAGTGCATTTTTAAAAATATTGTCATTAAATGCGCCCAGAAACTGTGTCAGGAAGAGTGGCAAGAAACGTTTGGTACGCAGGAGGTGCCATTGGTCTGGGTGCATGAACTTAACCTGTTTTAATAAGGATGACTGAATTTTTCAAGTGTTTAGTTTAGACCTAATAAACGAATAACTGGAAATTTCATTAAAGGGCACTTCTAAAAATCCAATTTTGCGAGCAGCCGTTTTGCGGCTTGCCTGCTTACCCC
>JAUXRH010000096.1 GCA_030682075.1 Nitrosomonas sp. | reverse complement strand
TCGATCGGGTGGATTATTACTGGCATATTGAATGATAAATAGTGATTAAAGTGGTTTTTTAATTTCATTGAATAGCCTTTTACATGAGTCCGGTGGGACTTCTATGGTGTCTATTCGCTAAGTCCGACAGACTCCTAGGCTTGACCATGGGCCATGGCGATTATCCTAAATTTCCCAAGAGCTTTAAAGCTCTTGGGATTTCTAGTGTTTAGCTATTGGATGGACTTTCACTCAAGATAATTATTGAGCTGTCGCCCCAGGTGAGCCGCCCCGTACACACAGTGAGTAACAGTCTACGCAAATAGTAGGAAGCACACAGTTGGAACAATATTTTGTTGAAAGACGACCGCCAAGCCAAATTTAGACTCAAAAATGTCCGTCCGCGCTTAATCTACATTGCTTTTGTTATTATATACCCAACAACGGAAGAAACTAGGCATATTGCTTATTCTCAGCACCTCTCGCTAATTCAAACAACATTTGCTGCAAAATCAAATTTATGAATTTTTTGGTAGTGTCTCAGTTTGAAATTTGATCATCTTGAACTTGTTTGCATCAATGCTATCATAGCAGCATGAGTAAACGACCTAAAAATTTAGACTTGAATCAGCTGGCAAAGCGCATCGTAGATGAAGCTACTGGCGATATTGAACCTGAACCAGAGATAGATGAAAAGAAAAAAGCCGCCATTGCATCAGGGCGGCTTGGTGGGCTTAAAGGAGGAAAATCCAGAGCAGAAAAACTTACTCCTGAAGAAAGATCAGAGATTGCCAAAAAAGCATCGAATACTAGGAGTCTGTCGGACTTAAAGCATCTGGATGGTCAATTTGTTAAAATAGCGGTCAATTGAAACCGGATTTTTGGAAAAGCGACATGAGTCATTTCAAGCCCTGCAATCGCCATCAGTTGTACCTGTTACCCCCGTCGATAGATGAATGGTTACCGGAAAATCATTTGGCGCGGTTCATCATTGAAGTCATTGGTCAGTTGGATTTGACGAGATTGACGCGCCATTATTCTGGTAAAGGTTCGCAAGCCTATCATCCCGCCATGATATTGGCATTATTGGTTTATGGCTATGCAACCGGTACATTTTCCAGCCGCAAGATTGAACGGGCGACGCATGACTCGGTGGCGTTTCGTTTTCTTGCGGGCAATCAGCACCCGGATCACGACACGATCGCAAATTTCCGCAAAACCTTTTTGCAGGAATTGCAGGAATTGTTTGTGCAAGTGTTGGCCATAGCCCAAGAGATGAAGTTGTTTAAATTGGGA
>JAUXRH010000062.1 GCA_030682075.1 Nitrosomonas sp. | reverse complement strand
GTGGATTGGCTGTTAACCCGGATATTGCATGAATTCGCACGATGATCACGCATGATATTGGTTTCACAAGGGATTTTTCGAAGAAGCGGTGTAGTTATTCATACACCTGACTGAGACAAATTCCTTGTGGAATCAAGAGACCAGTGAGGGCGTGTGCAATTCATGCAATATCCGGGTTAAGACATCATTTGTTAGATGCAGGCGTTTGCACAGCAGTGGCTGATTATTTATATGAACTCATATATAAAGTCCATCAGCCATTGAGTCTGTCAGACTTTACGATTAACCGACCGTGATTTCATGCTAATCAAACAATGGCTATGCTTGTTTTAAGTTAGAATATGATTTCGATTATGAACAACAGTATCCGGTTTAAAAATCACTTGTTCCTTTAAAAGAAATTTGAAACCGGATTTTTTAACCGCTATATTACTAACTGTTAAAAGATCATTACTGATATTAGGAGTAAACATAGTGCACTCGATTGTACCGATTATCATGGCACTTGGTGCCATTGCCTTTTTTACTGGATTATTTGTCCTTGGCAGATTTGGCATGCAACAAGCCAAAGAGGTAAAGATCCTTGGCAAGGAATATAAGCTTTGGCTTTTTACGATAACTACGATTGGTTCAGGCGTTTTCCTGATCATGCTTTCCGTACTGATTCATCAGCATGTTCCTTACACACCGGATACGGATCAAACGCAGCTTCATCAAGCAGGAAAATCCGATTTTGAACTGGAATTGATACTATCCGGCATCAAAAGTGATGCGATGACAAGTTATCTTAAACAGTTTCAGCAGGAATACCAGAACGCATCACGTAACGGAGACAAATCAACGACTGAACTTTTGCTACTGGAATTACAATTTAGATTGAGATCGGAACTTGAAGAGCAAGGCTATGATCCCGTTCAAATAGAGAAAGAGGTCAGTCGAGTTATGGCGTTGTTACAGCCTAAACCCAAGAAATAACTTATTCTAAACTAAAGCAAAATTTAGCACGCGGCAATTGGCGTAATTCTGGAGCCAAGCAGTCGCGGGCTAAACAGTCAAACCCTCAAACGAAACGAAGGCATGTCGCAGACATGCAATTCATGGATTAATCATTCGACAGTAATACCCAATTGCAAACATAGCTCGTTTACCGTCTTGCGCAATACGCCCACTTCTATTTCAAGCCTGGCAACATCCGCCTTCAGTCCGTCCATTTTACTCGACGTGTCATTTACTTCAGACATATTGACAGATAAAGGTGTCGCGGCAATTTCAGGTTCGCCAGATAGTAAATGTGCCCAGCGATTTTCACGTAAACCAGGGTGCCGTGGCAGCTCCCTCACTAACCCACCGGCAGTACGCTCAGCCAGTTCATTCAAAAAACTCTCTACGGATGAAATATCAGCAAATCGATAGAGTCTTTCACAGTTGACACGTAATTCCCCGGTTGTTTGGGGTCCACGCAGCATCAACATTGCAAGTAGTGCCGTGGACTGGGTCGGAATATGCAAAACTCGCCCAATATTATGTTCATATCGTGCCACCCGTCCTCCACTTGATTCGATGACCAGCGACATATGCTTCAAGTTATCGACGACGTCCTGCACCTCGAATTGCGATACATCCATAATTGGATCACGACTGGATTTCTGATTGCAACCCACAACCAATGCATTCAGTGTCAGTGGATAACTGTCTGGTACCGTATGCTGCTTCTCGGCTAATACACCTAAAATTCGGGTTTCAAGCAATGAAAGAACAGGAAGCGATGAGTTAGTCATAATTTAAAGCTAATCTTATTTAGAGTTAAACAAAAATATTTTTTAATCCGGCTGTTTCTCAGAAATTTCCTACTGACCATAAGCTACGCACATGATCCCGGTTTAAGGCCAGCCATTGTAAAGCTATGATCGCACTGGCTGAATTGATCTTGCCTGATTCTAATAACGACAAGGCCGCATCCAAGGTTACGACATGCACCTTGATATCCTCACCCTCTTCCTTCACACCATGGACACCCCCCGCATGCGTAGCATCAACCCGGCCACAAAACAGGGCGATACGCTCTGTTGTACCACCCGGACTCACGAAATAATCGCTCACGGAAATAAGATCCTTAATAGCACAAGCCGCCTCTTCGATGCTTTCACGCCGCACCACCTCTTCTGCGGTCTCATTTGCTTCAATGATGCCGGCAACAATCTCTAACAGCCAGCCCCCCCCAGGAGCAGCCATAGCCCCTACCCGGAATTGTTCAATCAAGATCACTTCATCTCTGACCGGGTCATAAGGCAGGATGGCCGCTGCATGCCCACGTTCAAATAATTCACGTTCGACTGGACGGCTCCAGCCACCGTTAAATAGACGATACCGCAAGCGGTAACGCTCCAAACGAAAGAAACCTGCGAAACAAACCGTTTTTTCAAGAATCTCCACCTCTGCGTTCGTCATTTCAAGTTCCTGATGGTCAGGAATCCGGCCTCCTGACGTACGTTAAAATATAGGAATCAAGGCCCATTAAATAATTCAGTCAGCAGGTAACATTGCCTGTTATTTCGTACAATGCGGATTTTTTCCTGCCGCATTCGCCTGTTGTTTCAGATCCAGGGCTTTCGGCATATGTGCGCGCAGATCATCAATCCGGGTTGCATGAGATGGATGGGTAGACAGAAATTCTACTGGTTGCGCGCCCTGGCTTGCTTGTGCCATTTTCTGCCAGAGCGTGACACTCTCGACCGGGTTGAAACCTGCCTTGGCCATAAGGTCAAGACCGATAATATCTGCCTCGCTTTCGTGCAATCGACTAAATGGCATAATGATGCCGTATTGCGCACCCACACCGAGCAGGCTGACGGCCGTTCGCCCCATCTCTGTCTGTGGTGCAGCAACTGCGGTAATCAATGATATGCCCATTTGCGCCCCCAATTTCTGAGACAAACGTTCGTTGCTATGCTTGGCCAGCACATGCGCGACTTCATGAGCCAAAACTGTCGCCAGTTGATCCTGATTTTCCACCAGATTTATCAGACCCGTATGCACGCCAATCTTCCTTCCGGGCAATGCAAAAGCATTCAGTGTCTTGTCTTCAAAGACGACAACTTCCCATTCACCGCCGATTTCACGCGTAATCGCATTTGAAATGCACTGAACAAATTGAATATCCTGATTGCTGTGACTCATTACCTTATCTTTCTTTATACTATCAAAGGCTTGCAGCCCCATCGCATCCATCTCACTGTCTGCCATAAAAGCCAGTTGACTTCTACCGGTAGGCGTTGTTGAACATGCCGCAAGAAAGACAATAATCAATAAAACAGAAATTAATTTGATTTTCATGGCCTAAGTTTCCTGGAAAAAGGTGAGATACGACTATAGGGCACCTCTAAAAATACATATTTGCGAGCAGCAGCTTTGAGGCTTGCCTGCTTACCCCGTTTCGTCACAATACTTCGTTGCTCACAAAAAATATTTCCTTACCTATCCATCATATGCTGCGTCAATATTTTTTATTCGCGCCTGGTCTTGTTTAGAACTTTGAATTTTTAGAGGTGCCCTAAAGTATTGAACGGCGAATCCTTATTGATTGGAATCTCGCGAGTTTTGAAGATTATGCTCTAATATCTGCAGGTTTTTTTCTCGTACTGTGATCTCACCTTTGAGTCGTTCTACCCGGTCAAGGTATCTCTGATAATTTCTTTCGCTACCTAAACGATCAGGTGTGCCCCCTTTAAATTCACTCTTTATTTCTTCAAGACGATTTGATTCATCAAAAATCTGCTTTTCAGTTGCACTACGTTGCTCTTCATTTCTTGTTGATTCTTTTCTTCTTTTTATTATTGATCCAATCGCCTCAGAGTTGATGGCAGGCACGACTGTAAGCGAGGGTAGGTCAACCGCTTCTGAGTCTTTTACATGGATATTTGAATAAGTGACATTACCGAGCTTATCTACATGTTTGTATACCCCTGATTGGGTAATACTTGAAATAAAAAATAAAATGAGAAATATAATAATGCCGTTGATTTTCATGAATCACCATTTTTATCTTTTATGGTTAGTTATAGCTTGGCAAGTTCCTTTTTTAGAGCCGTAATATTTCTTTCATGTCGTAGTACCTGGTTTTTTAATTGGTCTTTATAATTAACTACATCAGGTTGAGAATGGATTACGCTTGTTTCAATAACATTAGACTGCTTTTGTACGTTGATCAAGCTTTGTTTAGCCTTGGTTAAAAGCTTTTTTTCAGTTGCTAATTCATGTTCAAGTATTTGACGACGTCTTAAGTCTCGTGTTTTTTGTGTATTTTCACTTACATTAGGAAAGCTCTTACCCAGTTCTGTTCCATCACTGCCTGTTCTAGGTATGGATGGCTCAATTTTGAGCTTATTCGCTCCCTTGGATATTTTGTTGGAATAAGTGACCCGACCATTCTCATCAACGTGTTTATATATTCCAGCATGAGAGTCAGCGGTTGAATTCACACACAAAATAAAAAGAAACGAAGCAAGAATTGAATTATTATTTTCTGCCATACCAGATGAATAAAGAATCCTTAAGATTGTATAAAAATCTACTTGTTGTGTCTGCTCAAGCAAGTCTTTGTGCAAAGGGTAAGTTTATCTATTAATTCCAGCTGGAAAAATTAAAGTAGGCGTAGTAATCCACTCTTATTTGCAACGCAGGTCTCATTAATTTAATGCGTATTCACAGGAAAACATGAGCTTATTTAGTATAGTTATAGACTGTAATACATATCAAATTCGATGGGATGCGTTGTTGAACGCAACAGTGTCACTTCTTCCATTTTAAGATTTATATAACCATCTATCATGTCATTAGAGAATACGCCGCCACGGATTAGAAAATCACGATCCTTATCCAGGCTTTCCAAGGCTTCATCCAAGGAAGCACATGAATTTGGAATTCTTGCGGCTTCTTCAGGCGGTAGATCGTATAGATTTTTATCCATGGGATCACCAGGATGAATCTTGTTTTGGATGCCATCCAATCCAGCCATCATTAGTGCGGTAAATGCAAGATATGGGTTGGCGGTCGGGTCAGGGAAACGTACTTCCACACGTCGA
Organism: Nitrosomonas sp.; assembly: GCA_030682075.1. Lineage (GTDB taxonomy): Bacteria > Pseudomonadota > Gammaproteobacteria > Burkholderiales > Nitrosomonadaceae > Nitrosomonas. The sequence continues at coordinate 7,832 of JAUXRH010000062.1, read as the reverse complement.
CTTTTCGGGTTATTTGTATGCGGGATACGCACAGCGGCAGAGCGGTTACTAGCCGAATAAGCCAGATTTACAGGTGCTTCGAAACCGGCAACTAATCGTTTATAGGAGTTGGTGCCAGGATTGGTTATGGCATTTAAAGCCTTGGCGTGTCTAATAATCCCGCCTATGTAAAATAACGCATTCTCGGACAAGCCGGCATAACCATTGCCAGAGAATAAGTTCTTGCCATCTTTCCAGATTGACTGGTGGATATGCATCCCTGAACCATTATCACCCACGATTGGTTTCGCCATGAAAGTTGCTGTTTTACCGTATGAATGCGCAATATTGTGGATGACATATTTCATTAGCTGATTCCAGTCCGCACGTTTAACCAAGCTGTTATATTTAGTGCCGATTTCACATTGACCTGCAGTGGCGACTTCATGATGATGTACCTCCACTTCTATGCCTAATTCTTCCAAAGTCAAGCACATGGCTGAACGAATATCATGGAGCGAGTCAACGGGAGGAACCGGAAAGTAGCCGCCTTTTATTGCGGGCCGGTGTCCAATATTGCCACTTTCATATTTTATAGCTGAGCTCCAGGCGGCTTCTTCAGATTCAATTTTTACAGCGCACCCAGACATGTCTGTATGCCAGCAAACAGAATCAAAAATAAAAAACTCAAGCTCAGGGCCAAAATAAACAATGTCGCCAATTCCAGTTGATTTAAGATAGACTTCGCCACGTTTAGCCAGTGAACGAGGATCACGGCTATAACCTTTGCCATCTGAAGGTTCAATGACATCACAGCTAATGAGCAGTGTTGCGTCATCCATGAATGGATCCATATTTGCTGTATCTGGGTCAGGAACAAGAAGCATATCGGAAGCCTGTATACTCTTCCATCCAGCAATGGATGAGCCATCAAAAGGATGTCCATCTTCAAATTTATCAGCATCAAAACTGTGGGCGGGTACTGTTACATGATGCTCCTTCCCATTGGTATCCGTAAAACGCATATCAACAAATTTAACTTCATTGTCTTGAATCATTTTCAAAACATCAGCGACTACCATTTACTTTCTCCAAACTAGCGTTACAAATTAGGTTTATTTATAAGATTAAGTAAGAAACAACCAAGGTGAATTATAACAGGGTGCATGGTTTAATTACCTGAATTGAAATATTCTGCCGTCACCTGGAATAATTTTTAATTATATCAGGCTGCAAATAATTTATTGTATTATCAAAGGGAAAGTTTATCGACTTCCGGTATTTATCAGTCACTTAATTTCATTTATATAATGCCCATAGATACAAATACCAAAGTCCCAATGTTCTTTACTTTATCTAAGAAGATTGGTTTGTTGCTGGGCCTCAGTTTTCTGCTGATGACAGTCTCTTTGCCCGCGCCAGCAGATTTGTCGTCATCCGCATGGCTTACAGCGGGGATTGCTCTTTTACTTGCGACTTGGTGGGCTACGGAAGTTTTGCCAATTCCAGTGACATCGTTGTTGCCTGTTCTATTGTTTCCAGCATTCGGTGTAATGACGATGGAAGAAAGTACAATGCCCTATGCCGAGCCAACCATATTTTTATTATTAGGTGGTTTTATAATTGCAACAGGGTTATCCAGGTGGAATTTACACCGCAGGTTAGCTTTGAATATATTAATTCGCGTCGGTGATAGCCCAACTGCATTGATTGCTGGTTTTATGGGCGCAACTGCACTTCTCTCGATGTGGATCAGTAATACCGCCAGCACGATCATGATGATTCCAATTGCTATGTCTTTGGCAGGTGAAGTAATTAAAGATGGTACAAGCAAGCAGCAAGGTTTTATTCTTTGCCTGATTCTTGGTATAGCTTATTCAGCGAGCATCGGGGGACTCGGTACCATTATTGGCACGCCGCCAAATATGTTTGTTGTTAGTTTTATGAAACAAACCTATGGCATTGAAATCAGTTTTATTGACTGGATGTTATTCGGCATTCCAACTGTGATTATACTGGTGTACATGGCGTGGTGGGTGTTAACAAAATGGGCATATCCATTTGATTCGAATGGCTTGCACGTTACTAGTGATCTGATAGCTGATGAATTAAGAAAACTAGGCGCGCTGTCTCAACCAGAAAAACGCATTACCCTTATTTTTTTTCTGGTTGCCGTTTCATGGATAGTGCGTGTTCCTGCACAACAGAATTTTGATATCCTGTTGTGGCTAAATGATGCCATGATTGCAGTTGGTGGCGCAGTATTGATGTTTATCATCCCATCGGGTGATGCTAAGGAGAAAGGCACGGCTCTGTTGGACTGGGAAAGTGCAAACAAGATACCTTGGGGCGTACTTATTTTATTTGGTGGCGGACTAAGTCTTGCCGCTGCAATTAAAAATACTGGACTTGGTATCTGGATTGGTGATGGTTTGTCTGGTTTTGCAGATCTGGAATTGATATTGTTGATCTTGGGACTTGTTACGCTGGTTATTTTTCTGACGGAGTTGACTAGTAATACGGCGACTACAGCAACATTATTGCCTATTCTTGGCGCATTGGCTGTTACAGGTGATATTGATCCGATAGTATTGTTTGTACCAACGGCACTTGCAGCAAGCTGTGCTTTTATGTTGCCTGTCGCTACTGCGCCCAATGCTGTCGTATTTGCAACTGGGAAAATAAAAATTTCGCAGATGGCAAGCGCAGGTTTCAAATTAAATCTTGTTGCGATTGTAATTGTAACGACCTTGTCCTATATGCTGGTTCCCATGGTGTTTGGATGATGAAGTCAATGAAATGCATTCATAAGGGCACCTCTAAAAATTCAGAATTCTAAACAAGACCAGGCGCGAATAAAAAATATTGACGCAGCATATGATGGATAGGTAAGGAAATATTTTTTGTGAGCAACGAAGTATGGTGACGAAACGGGGTAAGCAGGCAAGCCACAAAGCGGCTGCTCGCAAATATGGATTTTTAGAGGTGCCCATAAGTAAAGAATCTTTTACTGAAGGGCGTAATAGACAAAACATCCAGGCATTCTTTATCAATTAAATTTCTACGCTATAGTGCTTTTCATCTACTAAAGTAATAAACATTTCCTTTGTTATCATAATGCTACGCGCGTCTAAAATCCTTAAAGATATTTTTGGCTATTCCACTTTTCGTGGTCAGCAAACTGAAGTAATCGCACATGTTGCTGGCGGTGGAGATTGTTTGGTATTGATGCCAACGGGTGGGGGCAAATCATTGTGTTATCAAATTCCGGCACTCATGCGTGAGGGCGTCGCTGTGGTGATATCGCCATTGATCGCACTTATGCAGAATCAAGTTGTTGCACTACATGAACTTGGTGTGCGTGCAGCATTTCTCAATTCCTCTTTGACGCAGACAGAAGCTGCTGCTGTTGAACGTAATCTGCTTTCAGGGGAATACGATTTACTTTACGTTGCTCCGGAGAGATTATTGACACCGCGTTTTCTTGGTCTAATAGCAAATACGCCATTAGCTTTATTTGCTATTGATGAAGCTCACTGTGTCTCGCAATGGGGACATGATTTTCGTCCAGAATACATTAAGCTCTCTATTTTGCATGAACGTTTCCCCAATGTGCCGCGTATGGCTCTGACCGCGACTGCCGATACGGTAACGCGCAATGAAATTATTGAACGCCTGAGTCTTGATAGAGCAAAAACATTTGTTTCCAGTTTTGATCGGCCAAATATTCGTTATCAAGTTATCGATAGAACAAATGGTAAGTCGCAGTTACTTGACTTTATCAAAGCGGAACACAATGGTGATGCGGGCATCGTTTATTGTATGTCACGTAATAAAGTTGAAGAAACTGCGGCATGGTTATCCGATAAAGGGGTACGTGCGATTGCGTATCATGCTGGAATGAGTGTTCAGATGCGAAGCTACAATCAGGAAAAGTTTTTGCGTGAGGATGGCATTGTAATGGTGGCTACCATTGCTTTTGGGATGGGGATAGACAAACCGGATGTCCGTTTTGTCGCACATCTTGATCTGCCTAAGAGTATCGAGGGATATTATCAGGAAACTGGACGTGCCGGTCGTGATGGCCAAGCAGCAACTGCCTGGATGGCCTATGGCTTAGGAGATGTTGTACAGCTACGGCGCATGATCGAGGGTTCGGAAGCAAAGGATCAATTTAAACGGGTTGCTTCAACCAAGTTAGACGCGCTGCTTGCATTATGTGAGGCTACAACCTGCAGACGATTACAACTACTAAGATATTTTGGTGAAATTGTTACTGATACGCCTTGTGGAAATTGTGATGTTTGTCTCAACCCGCCAACGGTATGGGATGGAACAGTAGCAGCACAAAAAGCATTATCTTGTGTTTATCGGACGGCTCAAAATTTTGGCGCAGGATACTTAATAGATGTACTGCGTGGAAACAATACTGAGCGTGTCAAGCAATGGGGCCACGATAAAGTAAGTACTTTCGGTATTGGCAAAGAATTGGAGGAAAAGGTTTGGCGTGCAGTATTCCGACAATTAATAGCGTTGGGATTGTTGACTACAGATAATGAGGGCCATGGTTCACTGATGCTAACAGAAGCAAGTCGTGCAGTATTAAAAGGGCAGCAAACCATAAATTTAAGGCAGCAGAAAGAAAATAAACGGGCTTCAAAGTTGCGACGTGATGATGATTTGTCTACATTCGATCGGGCTGAGCGTGATTTATGGGAATGTTTGCGCTTATGGCGAACTAGGACTGCGAAAGAACATGGTGTTCCTGCTTATGTTGTATTTCACGATACAACATTAAAGGAACTTGTACGACTATGTCCACAGACAGAAGACGCGCTGCGTCAGATCTCTGGTGTTGGTTCGAGTAAATTGGAAAGATATGGTAAAGAACTGTTAGAAATTCTTCGTAGTTGTTGTTAGACAAAACACATAATTAGCTAATTGTTCCGCTGGCGTATTTGATCTGAAAAATAAACTAAATTAATTCTATCAAAATAGTAAATGGCGACTAATAACAACTAATCAACAACAGTTGTGTTGTATCTAAGCAACATAATATCCGCTGATTTCTGAAAAAGTGTTTGTTTTTCTTGCGGCATGCATTAGTGTTGGGCACAATCCACTCAACCCTCTTTATAGCGGAGGTCGGATTCTAAAATCGGGGTGCATTCCATTGGAATGTAATTAAGCTAATATATCGCCCCCAGTCGTTTTTTACATTAAAGGAGAACTTCAGAATGAAGAAGAAACTTATTTCGTTGGCGGTAGCCAGCGTACTTGCAACGCCAGCTGTTGTGTCAGCGCAGGGAACAAACGTTACTCTTTTTGGTAGTGCGCAAGCTGAATATAGTACTGTTGATATTGATAAAACTTCCAGCCAGGCAGTGATTGGCGATGATACAGGTCGTTCAAGATGGGGAATGCACGTTTCTGAAAACTTAGGTGCTGGATTAAAAGCAAAGGCGCATATTGAGTATGGCCTGAATCTTGGAAACGGCAATATTGGTATCGCTCGGGAGCGCTGGGTTGGTTTGGCTAATGATGGTTGGGGTGAAGTGAAATTTGGTCGTGTTCAGTCTCCATTCAAAGATTTTGCTGGTGGTATGACCATTGATCCATTCGCATATACCAGCTTACAAGCCGGTGGTAGCGGCGGTACCATGGTTGCTTCAGCTAATGGTCTAGGTTCAGGTGCGCAAGGTTTTGTTAACAGTGCTGCTCGTTATGATTCGCCACTTGTAGAAGGCTTTGCCTTTTCAGCATTGTTGATGCCAGGCGATGCAAATAGACTGGATCCAGCGCTTTTTGGCGTGGGTAATCAACAAAATCAGCCTGGTGGTCTGAATAGCGGTGGTGAAGACGGCGAATGGGATTTTCAAATTGCGGGTAAATACAGTAGCCAGTACGCTGGTCATGGATTTGATGTATTCGGTGGTTATTCCAGAGATAACGTTAGTACACAACAAAGAAGGTTGATTGCTGGTAATGTTGATGATGAAGAAGTGTGGCGTGGTGGTGCTTCATGGAGCTTCGCAGACTTCAAATTAAGTGGTCAATATGAAAATATCAACAATGCCGTTGGTGCTGCAACTTGTACGAGTGGTGCAATGATGGGTATTGCTGGGGATTCACGTGCGCAATGTAACTCAGCCATGAATCTGAATGGCGACGGACATGTTTGGTTCACCGGCGGGGAGTACAAGATTGGTAATACTAGACTGGTAGCGCAAGGTGGTATGACTCATGCTCGGAAAGTTTCTGGTTTTAATTCAACTAAAGATGCTAGAAGCTTTACCGTAGGCGCAATTCATAATCTGAGTCGTCGTTCCAGCGTGTTTGGTGGTTATCAACGCGTTGACGTTAAAGACCATGCACCGGGTGTGGCTGATGCCGATCGCAATACTTATACAGCAGGTATTCGCCACGATTTCTAATCGATATCGGTAGCTGAGAAAAAAAGGCATCTAAAGATGCCTTTTTTTTTGGTTATTATTTATGCTGGAATGAGGTTAATTTTACTAAACAATAAGTTGACTTATAATTGACCAGATGTAGTCTGTCACGTACAGTTATTGATATGGCTTATATTGAGCATTTAACGGTTTTTTGAATTCCAAAAATATTTTTAGGGGGGCAAGGGTAGCGATGAGTATGAAAAAGTGGACTGATAAAGAATTGATTACAACACGTGACAAACTAGAAGCATGGAGCCTTCAATATATAAAACACAGTCGTGGGACCCGAATGTGGGTAATAACCGCATTGCTGGGCGCATTTGCAATTTCTACTGGTGTTGCATTCTTGTTTTTGGATGGTGTGACTGCCCTCAGTCTGATTTTAATTCTGCTTGGTTCTATCACCTGTTATTCCTGGTACCACAGTGAAAAACGGAAAAAAGCAAATATTGCATTTCTTGCTGAAGTTAAGAAAGAATTAGCTTATCGTGAGCGTCAAGCGTCGAAAATAAAAACTACTGGAATAACTTCTGATAGAAAAGCATCAAAAAACGAATCAAGTAAAAAAATTGAAGCGCCACATTAAGGTATGAATGAATAAGTTGTTTTTACAGTTGAAGCGGCTTCTTTCTGTAAAAAAGTCGTGCCAGGAGATACCTTCAGAAAACACAAATAATACGTTGTCTATTTTGAGTCAGGCAGACCACATTTTCTTTGCAAACTTTTGTCAGTTCGTGTGGATTCAGGGCGAGCCATTGCCATTGATTTATGACGTGGCGGATGAAGTCTATAAGAGACAAGGTATTACGCTATCAACGTTGAAACACCTCGAAACAATCTGTTTATTAACTTTTGAACCAAATGGTTTTGTTAAAAAAGGATTCGGCAAGCATACGCGACTATTTTATGCGGGAAAGCCAACAAAAATAGAGTTTGCAAGTGATATAGATAATCAGTTAGATTTAGGTCATGTACTTCTAACTGATACTGGAAAAAGAATGGCACTAGCTTGCAATGCAAAAAGAAATCAAGCTTTTTATGAATATGTCATAACAAGATGGTTCCAGCAGGGTTATGTTCTATCATCAATACAGCTGAATCTTGAATCAAAGAAACACTAATCTGGGTGTGTTGTTCTCATAAAATAAGAATTGCTCGATAATCGTTAACATTAGTATAAGTCGGGCCAGTAATGATTAAATCACCTAACTTCTCAAAAAAACTATAACTATCATTAGAGCATCATTCAGGTCGAGTGTTCCGTACTTCATCCAGATGGTCGCAGTTTGTGACACTTGCAATGGCACAGTTGGCAGGTCGAAAGAGCCTGCGTGATATTGTAGAAAACGTTTCTGCCCAGGCGCACCGTCTCTATCATTTGGGCAGTGCAAAATTGAC
>JAUXRH010000058.1 GCA_030682075.1 Nitrosomonas sp. | reverse complement strand
GACGGGGGTAACAGGTACAACTGATGGCGATTGCAGGGCTTGAAATGACTCATGTCGCTTTTCCAAAAATCCGGTTTCAATTGAGCGCTATTTTAACAAATTAACCATCCACATGCTTTAAGTCCGACAGACTCCTAGGAGTCTGTCGGACTTAAGTGATCGTAGCGAGCAAAGTGGGAAAGCGAGGACAGATTGGCCGGATTTTGAGACGCATAGTCATTCTATGCAACGAAAAATCAGGGTAATATGAACCGCTTGTCCCATTTGCGCAGTAGATCAACCTTAAGTCCGGCAGACTCCTAGCTTGAATCCTCTAAGACAGGTCGAGTATGCCCAGCAAGGTCTATTACAACAGCGCATGTCCCGTTTGTAATGCGGGAATCAAAGATCAGCGTCAACGCATGGAAAGTTGTGGCATCAAAGATATTGAGTGGGTTGATGTGCATAACAACCCGGATGCGGTGTCCGAAGTGGGTTCTTCATTGGAACAAGTACGGGAACGATTGTATTTCAAGGATACCAATGGCGTGCTTAATATTGGGGCGGATGCATTCATTCATCTGTGGCTGCAAACTCCAGGTCAGCGCTGGCTGGGAAGGTTATTTCAATTACCGATAATCAAGCAGATTTTTCACTTTAGCTACAATCGCTTTGCACGCCTACTTTATCGCTGGAATCGCGCCAAAAAACACTGGTAGTCGCCACAGGCGATCTCACCGGTAAGCCAAAATAAAAAACCCCGCCTCCTTGAGGGGAGACAGGGTCTTGAATTTACCACACCCTCGGTGAGATGAGGGAAAAAACCGGTGTTCTGGCTTTCTGTTATTACACGATGATATCGGTAGCAGCGATCCCGTCACTATCTGTATCGTCGAATAGATTGCCGTTAGTTGCATCAAACTGGAACGAAAACAGCTCCGCAGCAGCCGATGTATCATTTAATGCCGTCAAGGCAGCATTAGCCGCAGTGAGCGCAGCCGAAAAATCAACAACCGAATTACTGCTGGATGATGATTTTACCATTGCCCCAAAGGGGAAAAATGGACAAGCAGTAAAACAAGCAGTGTCTACCCCATTGAGTGGACCATTGACATCCCCAAAAAAATATCAACATTACAACCAAAGGTATCATTGAAAACAGTGAATTTGATGCCAGGATGACCAGTTATAACTTCTACCGGGAAGGCGCAGTTAGAGTACAAGGCTCCCACACAGGCCTCGGTTTTATGGAATTATACGGCTACACAGGTCAGAAACACTGAGGTTCAGGAAGCTGAGCAATTCCCATCGGTTACGAATCTTTACATCAGCAGAACTTCATTGAGTTACTCCATTGATTGTATGTCGCTTTTCACCGGATTGGTGGTATCATCCCCAGAACCGCCGGATTATTCCGAACTTAATGGATTTTAAATGAAGGATTCCAGCTATCGGACATTAGTTCATGAATTACCAAGCGGTCCACTTTTATAAAAAGGAGGGTGTATGGGTTTCTTCGACAAAGTAAAAGACTTACTGAGCGGAACAAAAAATGCAACTAGTCATGCGGCCGAATCAGCTCAAGATGCAGTGGGTGGTGCAGTGAATGCTGCCCAGGATGTGGCCAGCAATGTAGCGAGTACAGCTGGAAGTGTTGTTGAAAGTGCTAAGGAGACTGCGGGTAACGCTGCCGAAACAGTAATGGAGGTTGCCAGCAATGCGGCCAGTTCAGTTCAGAACACAGCCGGTGATGCAGTAAACACTGCCCAGGATGTCGCCAGCACAGCTGGAAATGTTGCTGAAAATGCCAAAGAAACTGTCGTTGACAACGCTGAAGCAGTAACAGATGCAATCCAAAGCAGGTGAAATGGCAGGCTATCAATAGTAACATTAATATCGCTTAATTGAATTACTACTTCATCCTGCAATAGGTAAAATCGACGACTACCCGCAAAGCGGATAGTCGTCGATTTGACGTTTATACCTTTGTCACCACCGGTCAGGAACGGATCAAATCTTAAGCAGATTGCCGATCAACGACTGATTATCAAGGATCCAATAGAAAATAAGTAACGGGCACCTCTAAAAATCCATATTTGCGAGCAGCCGCTTTGCGGCTTGCCTGCTTACCCCGTTTCGTCACCATACTTCGTTGCTCACAAAAAATATTTCCTTACCTATCCATCCTATGCTGCGTCAATATTTTTTATTCGCG
>JAUXRH010000056.1 GCA_030682075.1 Nitrosomonas sp. | reverse complement strand
CGGCTTGCCTGCTTACCCCGTTTCGTCACAACACTTTGTTACTCGCAAAAAATGTTTCCTTACATATCAAACATATGCTGCGTCACCATTTTTTACTCGTGCCTCGTTTTGTTTAGAACTTTGAATTTTTAGAGGCGCCCTCTCGTCTTTCAATGTCCGAATTTCACGAGTGCCTGGCGCTGCCTTCTCGTTGGCACAAAAAGCTGCTCTCCAGCTTGTCAAATGATGTGCAAATAAACCTTTCTCACGACACCACGCATACAAGGTCTCTCCAGACAAGCCATGGGTTTCATGCAATGCCACCAGTTGCTCATCAGCACGCCAGTCCTGAGGCCGTTTTCCTTTTGTCGACGTTGCACCAGGTTTATCCACCATTTTCCTTTTCATCCAATTTTTTACCGTATGGAAACTGACGTTCAGCTCTTCCGCGACCGATCGAACTGTCCGGTCTCCTCGAGAATATACCTTGACTAACGCCTGCTTAATAAACGCTTCTGAATACTTCGATTCCACGATTGACTCCTCTTCAAATAATTAATTCTTAGAGACGACAACTAGCCTGACACAGGGGGCTGGGTGAACTACTTCGCGGTTGGGAATTCGAGTCAGTGCTTCAACTACGTGCAAGACTGGGTAGAAAAGAAAATACGGCGACATTTGATGCGATCCAGAAAACGAAAGGGCTTCGGCTGGCAGCAGTGGAGTAGGCAATGGCTTTATGGTGGTCTGGGGCTATTTAATGGCTATCAGGTGTCAAGAGCATGGTCGAAAGCAATGCCGGCAGGATAGGTCCCATAAACCTTGAAGTGAAGCATACAGGAGAGCGCAGTGCAGGAAATCCGCCCGCTGCGTTCGACGTGGCGGGTGCTGGGAACGTGACATGGCCGTGATATTGTATCGCTATCGGTCTTGATCAACGCGCCAGTGCTCGACCCTGCTGATGAGGGAGGGCAGGTGAGGTTGCCTATGGAATGGCTATTGAGGCACCGCCAAACGAAAGGGGCGGAAACAGATAAGCAAGTCCTAATGGCAAAACCAGTCCTTTACTCTACCCGTTTTGGGTTCTGGTGCACTTGCAGGTTGAATGTGAGCCATGCGTGGCTCTCTCGATGGCGGCCAAAATAAAAACCCCGCCTCCTGGTGAGATAACCAGTGACTAAGCTGTGGTTTTTTGCAGCTTAGTCGAATGGTTATCTGTTTCATTCAGACGGGGTGTTGGATTGATTGTGCCCTCGGTGTACTGAGGGGGTTCACAAGCCAGCACTCCGGCTTTATTCGCTGTTGTTACGCAATGATATTGCCGAAAGCGATGCCGGTATTATCAATACCGACCAGCACAACTACCTGATCAGCGATACCATCTACACCGGTATCCTGGAACAAATAGCCGGCAGCATTAATGCCCGTGATCCACTGGAACGAATACAGCACGGTACCATTCAAGGCAATGTTAGCCGCAGTGAGCGCCGCAGCAAAGTCAGCAACAGCTGCGCCGGCTTCAACATAGTTGACGCCGTCAGTCCCAGCAATACCCATCTTCAGGAAGTCACTCGTGGTAAAGCCAGTGATTCTGTCAGCCGTAGCAAGCGTAATACCGGAATCGGTATTGCCGATCACGATGGTGTCTGGCGCGGTATTGCCGGTAAGGTTGATAGTATCAGCCCCCAGACCGCCAGTGATGGTGTTGCCTTTTGTCGTCGCGACAGCCGCAGTAACATCAATGGTATCGTTGCCTGCGCCTGTGTTAATGACGTTGCCTGTGCCCAGGACATCTCCTGTCGTTACGGTGACAGTATCCGCACCCGTACCCGTGGTCACATTAACGAAACCCGTGGTCGATGTTGCAGTCACGGTGGCAAGAGCCGCATTGGCGGCACTAATGGTTAGCGAACCGGTAGTGGATGTTGCATTCACGGTGGTAACACCTGCGCCCATGGTAATAGAATTCCCGCCAACGCTTGCAGTGGTTATTACGGTCAGCGTTGCAGGTCCGGTTACCGCACTCATGTTGATCGCCATCGCCCCTGTGGTGGAGGTCGTCTGCAAATCTGCACCTGCCAAACCGAATGCCCCGTTAAACTCGGCCCCCGTGGTAATGGTTTGGGCGCCAGTCCCTGTCGTGAGAATCACAATCTTGTCGATCCCGCTGACATTGGTGAAAATGGCGTCATCGAGTGTCAAAGCGGTATCGGTGGTGGGGGTGATAGACAGTATGTCGTAGCCAGCGCCAGCAGCGACAGTGTCGGCAGAAGTGAGCTGGTCGGGTGCATTAGTGTTGATCGTGTCGTCATTAGCGGTAAGGACAGGGTTGTCCACGCCCGCAGTGAGTACAACAGTGTTGCCAACCGTATCGTTTGCCAGGATCGTGCCCGTGCCCGTCACACTACTCACCAGACTGGTACCGGAGAACTGAACTTTAACCGTCTCATCTGCTTCGGCGGCGGCATCGCTGTTAACTGTGATAGACACGTGAGCAACCGTCTGCCCTGCGGCAAAAGTGACCGTTCCTGTGGCAGCCACGAAGTCAGTGCCGGACGCGGCAGTACCCGTGGAGAGTGTCTCATAATTGACCGTAACCGCCTCGGTCGGCGCGCTGCCAAGCGTCAGCGTGAAGGTCATCGCTTTTGTGCCGACAGTCGGCTCGGTAATGATGGGCGCATTGGCAGTGAGCGTGAGCGTCCCTCCCCCTCCACCACCCCCTCCACCACCACCCCCATTATCTGCTGTGTTATCCGTTACGGTAATCGTCACCACTTGCCCGGTAGAGATATTTTTCGCCAGATCCTGTGCCGTGACGGTTAAGGCGAATGAATTCGGCGCCGTTTCAAAGTCATTGGCAGCACCCGCCAAGCCAGCAGCGGTTAAAGTGATTTGACCTTTTGAATTAATGGCAAAGAATTTACTGTCATTACCTGCCGTAATGGCAAAGCTGGTAACAGCCGTGTCATCCGTCGCGATAACCTTACCGATGACATCCGTGGTATTCTTGATCGGGCCTGCGCCGCCTACCGCTTCCACGTAGGTAAAGGTTTGACCTGCGACTACCACCGGCACCACTGCGTCCAGAATGACTTCCTTGCCGGCAAAAGGCGCGGCCTCATTTCCAGCAATATCCGTCAGAGGATTCTGACCTGGCGTATAGGTGATCGTCAGCGTCTCGCCTGAAACCGGTGCACGCCCTAAGCTTAGTTCAACCGTGGAACCCACTATTTTAACGCCAGTCACTGTTATGACGGCGGAGGCCTCTTTAGTAGTTACCACAAAGTCTGTGCTCGCGGGTACAGAAGCGGTGCTTAATTCTTCACTAAAAGCGAAGATGGCCGTTGAGCCAACGACCGTGACGGCACCAAAATTAGGCGCATCTTCATCCACATCACTCACTTCCAGCACTACATTTACGGCAGCTGAAGTATTGCCGGCAATATCTTTAGTGGTAATACCCAAAGTGAAGGTGTTGGGTGCAAGTTCCCAGTTATTGGCGGCGGAAGTCAAGCCCACGGTTGTCAGCGTAATTTTGCCGGTTGGATCAATGGCAAAAAAACCTGACTCGTTGCCACTGACAATTTTAAAACTTTTCACTGCGACATCATCCGTTGCTGCAACGGTCGCTATCGTTAAACCGACCTGGTTTTCAGCATAGTTGAAATGCGCCGTTGGGGCTGTAACGACCGGGGCGGTCGTGTCATTGATTGAGGCAATGATGATCGCGACATCGGCAGGCGTAAACGGCGTAGTCGATGTTGCATTTTTTAGAATATTCTGCAATGCGCCCAGGTCACTGGATGAACTGGTCGCAGAATAGGCTTCCGCAACCAGTGCTTTGTTTGCCAGCAGGTTTGCTGCGGCAACAAATTCCAGCGGCACGTTACCTGATAAATAGGTAACCGCTTCAAATACGATCGCACCGAAACCAACCCCCGCGTCAATTCTGGCGGTAAAGAAAGCATCCGCCTGGAATCCGGCGCTGGTAATAACCTTGCTGGCTTCCACGCCAAAGTTGTTCATCAGCACGGCGACCTGGTCAGCCGTCGTTACTTTTCCGCCCATGATGCCATCGGTAAAGTAGGCGCTGACTGCCAGGCCATCGGCCAGTTGCGCGATGGTTGTTCCACCTTCCACCTGGGTTTTAAAATCAGTTAAAAAAACTTTGCCTGGCGCTGCATTAAACAGGCCAATAATTACCTTCAGAATGTCACTTTGTTGTTTATTCGTTATAGCCATGATAGCCCTCTTGATTAAAAATTAAATACTTACCAAAGTAAATTGTTTACAAGTTTTCATTTTTTACTCCGTCTTCTGCTATTTCATGAGTGAAGTAGATGTTGCGCTTTTCTGAGCCGTCTAGGGCAAGTTATTGAAGTTGCAAACGTAATGCGTAGATTATCCGGCTTTCTTTGAATAAGATCTGTACGCTGACGTACATAGCGTAATACCAAAACATTGGGTACGGGCCTGTCATGGCCATCACCCACAGGCGCGGCGCTACCTTGGCGAAGATGAGTGATGTTGTGCCCCTGACGTCGTATTCATGACAGGGCACCTCTAAAAATCCATATTTGCGAGCAGCCGCTTTGCGGCTTGCCTGCTTACCCCGTTTCGTCACCATACTTCGTTGCTCACAAAAAATATTTCCTTACCTATCCATCATATGCTGCGTCAATATTTTTTATTCGCG
>JAUXRH010000055.1 GCA_030682075.1 Nitrosomonas sp. | reverse complement strand
CTGTAGGCCTTGTGCCGTGAATAAGTCGCCAATTAGACTTGGCAAAGCCAGTGGTTTTGTGTCACGATTCATTGAAGCCTCCGAGTGGTTGGGTTAGTTCGTCAAGCAAACTACATTTTACCACTTTAGAGGCTTCTATTGATTATTAATCAATAGCTTGAATGGATATTCTTCATGAAAATGAACTCCGAAACTTGAGTTGCTTATAATGGGTGGGCGCTATGTTAACTCGACCAACTAACGCGATTGAGTTTGGTCAGAATCTAATTACTTGCGCGTTAATAATTCCATTGTAGTTGTAAGCGCGCAATGTTTGCATTCTTAACATGATGTAAAGTTTTGACGTTAGTTCTTTCCATGTTGGCATAAGCAGCGACTAATTCAATTTGCTTATTAACTTGCCATTCAAGACCAACTTCTGTTTCTCTTACACGACTAAATGGCGTATTGGTTGTATCTTTTTCCGCGCCATTGTATTTTTGCCACTTAACATAGGGAATCCAAGTGCCCCAGCTATTATCTATCTTATACATCGCTTGGACATAGCCACCATTGATTGTGCCGGACTCGATTTGTGTTCGGTCAGCACTGAGCTGTGGCGATTGACCCCAGTTCCATTCTGATTGAAATCCGAATGGTTGCGGATATAAAACGGCGTGTACGCCGATTCGCTCATCTCTATAGCCTTTCTTATTAAAGGTAGGATTGTCAAGAATGCTGGCACCTGCATTTTTCCCGACTGTTGGTACAAATTTACCCATATATCCAAAAACACCTGTTTCGAATATCTGACCGTTACTAAACTGGAATGGGTAGGTTACGCGCGCGGCGAGATGAACATTATCATTCTTGTCTCTTTGGTTAAGACCTTGACCCGTATAAGCACCAAAACCAATAACACCATAATCACCAGAGCCTTTAAGTCCATCTCTTAAGAAGCTAAAACGTTTTTGAATATGTTCTGGTGTCCAGTAAAAAAATATACCCGTGTCACGTTCATTTCGAACACCACTACTCACTGCATCAGCACGTTCTAGCGACAAACGATCCCGACTTGACTGGAGTAATTCAAAACTGCTTGGGACCTTAGATAAGCCTGGTCGGATGCGAAACTCTTTCTTTTTGTCAAAGAAGATATCGCCATACATGTCGCGTACTGCGACATCACCGCCAGCAAATTCAGTTTGCATATAGAGCTTTAAGTGATCGGAAACGTCGCCCTGAAAAACTAAACGAGCGCGACGAATAAAGAAATTAGTATCTTTCTCAATTGCTTTGTCGCCAGGCGAGTTTAAGTTGGCAAAATCACCCGACAAACCTGCTCCTTGGCGAAATTGTGTATAACCACCAATACTAATTCGGTCATACCATTTTTTTGCTTGTAGTTGAGGAGTTTCTGCTTTTTCCTCGCTCTTCATATTTGCGATCTTGATGGCTTCTTGTTGTTCATCCAGTCGTTTCTCAATTGCTTTGAGTTCGATCAGTTTGCTATCAAGGACTCTCAGTTCTTCAGGTGTTTGTTTTTCTTCTGTCGAATTGACTTGTTTAAATTTCCCGAGCTTTACTCGGTTTTTACCTGGGGATGTGTAAACCTGCTCAGTTTCTGGGTCAACATATAGTACCAATGCATGTGCTGGCAGAATTGTGTTGCCAAATAACGATAAGGCAATTATCGAAGCTACAATTGACTTGTTCTTTCCTTTAATGAATGGAAATATACTGGAATTTTGATTTGGTTTCATTTTGCCCCTGGCTTTTTAATCAACAGAAGCTAGGTTATTACATCTTTGTTACAGTTTTATGACATCGATGCGGTGTGTGCCATTTTCTTTTCTTTTGGGGTTTGTTGCGATGCTTTTAATGCGGGTATAAGCAGTATTTCATTTGATGTACCAGCTCAGATCTGAGCTGGTCAGTACAGGGCACCTCTAAAAATCCATATTTGCGAGCAGCCGCTTTGCGGCTTGCCTGCTTACCCCGTTTCGTCACAATACTTCGTTGCTCACAAAAAATATTTCCTTACCTATCCATCATATGCTGCGTCAATATTTTTTATTCGCG
>JAUXRH010000054.1 GCA_030682075.1 Nitrosomonas sp. | reverse complement strand
CTGCGCAAATGGGACAAGCGGTTCATATTACCCTGATTTTTCGTTGCATAGAATGACTATGCGCCTCAAAATCCGGCCAATCTGTCCTCGCTTTCCCACTTTGCTCGCTACGATCACTTAAGTCCGACAGACTCCTAGTGGGACACGGTTGTGCTACGAAAAATTAATGTGATTTGCTGCTATGTGCTTCCGGGTCATCCCGGGTAAACAGCCAGTCATCGTTTGTGCTTCCCTTGAATGTGTAGCCTTCCAGATTAAAACCCTTGATATTCTCAACTTCAGTTAGTTTATTTTGAATGATATAACGACTCATTAAGCCTCTGGCTTTTTTTGCATAAAAGCTGATAATTTTATACGCACCGTTTTTTTTGTCTTTAAAAATAGGGTTAATAACCCTGGCGTTTAATTTCCTGGCGTTGATGGATTTAAAATATTCGATAGAGGCCAGATTCAACAATACTTGACTCTTCTGCTTCTTTATATCCTGGTTGATCAAATCCGTGATGGCATCGCCCCAGAATTCATATAGATTATTTCCACGCTGATTCTTAAATTTGGCGCCCATTTCCAGCCGATAAGCCTGGATGAGATCCAGCGGACGTAATACGCCATAAAGCCCGGAAAGGATGCGCAGGTGTTTTTGGGCAAAGTCCATTTCGGATGGGTTGAAAGTATCCGCATTTAAGCCCGTGTAGACATCACCTTTGAAAGCCAGCGCGGATTGTTTTGCATTCGCTGTATTGAAGGGTAATGCCCACTCGTAATAACGATTTGAGTTTAAAACAGCAAGCTTTGGGCTGATCGACATCAGTTTGCTCAGTGCGTCCGGTTCCAGTTTCCTGAGTTGATCGATAAGTTCTACTGAGTCGTCAAGCATGATCGGCAGGGTATGTTTGTTGGTAGTGGCCGGTGTTTCAAAATCAAGGGTTTTTGCCGGGGAAATAATAATCAACATTTGATGACTATCCTGTGATTTAAGGTTGTGCCAGGATTTAAGTGATGGGGTCGAAGCAAGGTAAGGGGCACCTCTAAAAATCCATATTTGCGAGCAGCCGCTTTGCGGCTTGCCTGCTTACCCCGTTTCGTCACCATACTTCGTTGCTCACAAAAAATATTTCCTTACCTATCAATCATATGCTGCGTCAATATTTTTTATTCGCG
>JAUXRH010000053.1 GCA_030682075.1 Nitrosomonas sp. | reverse complement strand
ACGAAGAACGCTATCGCGAAAGAGTGTTGCGGCAACTAGCCCAGCGTGCTGAAAAAATGGGAATGAAACTCGTCGTCAATGAACAGCCCGCTTAATTCCGATTTTTAAAATCAGCTGGTTGGGAGGTGTTTCTTAAGAGAGGCGCGTGGGCGCAGTGAACGCATGTTTCGCACACATCAAGAACGTTTGCCAAAGGAACTGGCGCTGGCTGATATCACCGACATGGCGGCAGCAAACCAATATCTGAAGGAAGTGTATTTGCCTGCTTTTAATGCTGAATTCATGCAGCCTGCGGTGGTAGAAGGCTCAGCGTTTGTTCCCTGGATCGGTGGGCAACTTGAGGATTTCCTGTGTGAGCGCCATGAACGCGTAGTGGGACATGACAACGGCGTCAGTTTCAACAACATCAAGCTGCAGATCCCTGCTGACCAGCATAAATGTCACTATGTGAAGGCCAGGGTGACTGTATTACGCTATTGGATGGGAAACTAGCAGTCTTGCATGGACCACGAAAAATCGCCATTTTTGACGAAACAGGGCAGGAAATAAAACAAAATGAAAAGTTGGTGCGTAAATCCGCCGCCTCAGCTTCGCAATGAACCGCAATACGGGTTCACTGCGTTTTAATTAAAAGCGGACAATCTATTTGCTACTAAACCGGACATTTCTATTTGTTGCTAACACCCTATGAATCTTTCACGGGGCTTTAACGTCACCAGTATTTTTGGAATTGATTATAAATATCAACAACAATGCACAACCCATATTCCCGAATTGTTGTGTGCAGGCATTCGCAAAGGCCTGTTGAACGAAACCTATGGTAGTTCATTACAGGATATCTTTGTTTTTTTCGAACATGCGAATACTTCATCATTTGATTTTAAAGTAATTGCAACCTTCGACGGTAAAGTTGCCGGAGATTACTTCTCCATTACCCGCGCCTTGCAACGTTACGCTGTCGAGGTTTGCAATCAACGACAATGGGAGACCCTCTTTGCTCAACTGGTTATTCATAAGGGCACCTCTAAAAATCCATATTTGCGAGCAGCCGCTTTGCGGCTTGCCTGCTTACCCCGTTTCGTCACCATACTTCGTTGCTCACAAAAAATATTTCCTTACCTATCAATCATATGCTGCGTCAATATTTTTTATTCGCG